>JADHTP010000038.1 GCA_016784945.1 Deltaproteobacteria bacterium
CCCTATACGGTTGTCGAAGTTCCGCGTGGAGGTGGAAAAGACCTTGGATCCGTCGGGAACCCGGGCCTGGTTGCCCATGCACAGGCTGCACCCGGCAATCTCGATGCGGGCCCCCACTGCGCTGTATACGGAGAACAGGGACTCCGACTTCAACTGCGCCTGGTCCATGCGGGTGGGCGGGCAGATCCAGGTGCGGACGGCCGGGTTGAACTTCTGGCCCTTCCAGATTTCCGCGGCGGCCCTGAAGTGCCCGATGTTGGTCATGCAGGACCCCAGGAACACATCCTGGATGGGGGTGTTTGCCACGTCGGACAGCAGTTTCACGTCATCGGGGTCATTGGGACAGGCCAGGATGGGCTCGGTGATCTCAGCCAGATCGATCTCGATGACCGCCGCGTATTCGGCGCCGGCATCGGCCTTGAGCAGGGTCGGGCTCGCCAGCCACGCCTCAACGTCCGCGATGCGACGGCGCAGGGTGTCCGCGTCCTGGTAACCGTCCTCGATCATCCGTTTCATCAGGGCCACGTTGGAACGCAGGTAGGTGGCCACGCTTTTTTCGGACAGCTGGATGCATCCGGCGGCCGCGCTTCGCTCCGCAGCGGCGTCGGTCAGCTCGAAGGCCTGCTCCACCGTGAGGTCGGGCAATCCCTCCATTTCCAGGATACGTCCATTGAAGATGTTTTTCTTGTTCTGCTTCGGTACCGTGAGGAGCCCCTGCTGGATGGCCCGGTAGGGAATGGCGTTGACTGCGTCCCGCAGGGTGATGCCCGTGTTCAGGGAACCCTTGAACCGCACGAGCACGCTTTCAGGCATGTCCAGGGGCATGAAGCCCAGGGCCCCGGCGAAGGCCACCAGGCCCGAGCCCGCCGGGAACGAGGCCCCGATGGGGAACCGGGTGTGGCTGTCGCCGCCCGTGCCCAGGGTGTCCGGCAGCAGGAGCCGGTTCAGCCAGCTGTGGATCACGCCGTCGCCGGGCCGCAGGGGCACGCCGCCCCGCTCGATCATGAATCCGGGCAGGTTTTCGTGCATGGCCACGTCAGCGGGCTTGGGGTAGGCCGCGGTGTGGCAGAAGGACTGCATGACCAGGGGCGCCTGGAACTTGAGGCAGGCCAGTTCCTTCAGTTCATCGGCCGTCATGGGACCCGTGGTGTCCTGGGAGCCCACGGTGGTCATCTTCGGCTCACATGCGGTGCCCGGGAGTACACCGGGCAGACCGCAGGCCTTGCCCACCATTTTCTGGCCCAGGGAGTAGCCTTGATCGGGCTTGGGCACGGGATTCACGGGCTGTGTGAACAGTTCCGTGGGCGCCAGGCCCAGGGCCTCCCGTGCCCGGTCCGTGAGAGCCCGGCCGATGATCAGGGGGATGCGTCCCCCGGCGCGGAACTCGTCGGCCAGGGTGTTGGGCTTCAGTTCGAAGGTGCCCACCACCGCGCCGGACCCGGTGCGGACCTCGCCGACCTTCGTGTCGATGGTGATCACGTCACCCATCTTCAGGGCCGTCACGTCCACGCACAGGGGCAGGCCGCCGGAGTCCTGGGTGGTGTTGAAGAAGATGGGGGCGATGACGCCACCCAGGACGATGCCGCCACGACGTTTGTTGGGCACGGCGGGGATGTCGTCCCCCATGTGCCACATAACGCTGTTGCAGGCGGATTTTCGGGATGAACCGGTCCCCACCACGTCACCCACGTAGGCCACCTTGATTCCGTTTTCGCGATACCCGGCGATGGTTTCCAAGCCGCCGGGAAAGCGCGTCCCGCCCATGGCCAGGGCGTGCAGGGGGATGTCGGGCCGCGTGGCCGCGTCCCCCGCGGGGGAAAAGTCGTCGGTGTTGGTTTCGCCGTCCACCTTGAAGACCTTCACGGTGATGGTTTCGGGAAGTTCGGGTCGGCCGGTGAACCAGTCGGCGGCGGCCCAGGACTCGATGACCTTCTTCGCCGCCCCATTGGTCTTTGACAGTTCCAGTATTCCGTCGAAGGCGTCATAGATGAAGGTCATGCCGGATAGGGCCGCAGCGGCATCTTGCGCCAGTTCGGGGTCCGAAAGGGCCTTGACCAGGGATTCGATGTTGTACCCGCCCAGCATGGTTCCCAGGATGGCCACGGCGTCCCTCCTATTGACCAGAGGGGACGAAGCCGTGCCGTCCACGATGCGGGCCAGGAAGGCCGCCTTGACCTTGGCGGCCGGGTCCACGCCCGGGGAGACACGCTCCTTGAGCAGGTGGAGAAGCAACTCCTCCCTGCCGGCGGGGGGGGCTTCAAGCAGGCCGCAGAGGGCCTCCGTCTGACCAGGGTCCAGGGGGAGGGCCGGGATTCCCAGGGCCTTTCTTTCTTCTTCGTGTTTCAGGTAGGCTTCAATCATTGGTGGCCTCGCTTGTTTCCCTTCGGGCTTATATCCCATCCGGCTCAGTTTGTCCGAGTCAGGATGGACTGGAAATGACATATGATCGACACCGGTGTCGGACCCGGGTGATCCATGGCCAGACCCCCACCTGAACGGACCATTTTCCACGTGGACATGGATGCGTTCTATGCGGCCGTGGAGCAGAGGGACCAGCCCGAACTGAGGGGCAAACCCGTGATCGTAGGAGGGCCGGTACGCCGGGGGGTGGTGTCCACGGCGAGCTACGAGGCCAGGGAGTTCGGGGTCCACAGCGCCATGCCCATGGCACAGGCCTTGCGGGCCTGTCCCCAGGCCGTGGTCCTGCCGGTCCGCATGGAGCAGTACGTGGCGGTGAGCCGGGTCATCATGGATGTCTTCAGCCGTTTCAGCCCCCTGGTGGAGCCCCTGAGCCTGGACGAGGCCTTCCTGGACATGACGGGCACTGACCAGTTGTTCGGGCCACCTCTTGAAACGGCCCTGGCCGTGAGGGAAGCCGTCCGTGAGGCCACGGAACTGTCTTGCGCCGTGGGGGTGGCGTCCAACAAGTTCCTGGCCAAACTGGCCTCCGACCTGGACAAGCCCGGCGGTGTCACCGTGGTCCCCCGGGGTCGTGAAAGGGAATTCATCGCCCCGCTGACCGTGTCCCGTTTGTGGGGCGCCGGCCCGAAGACCGTGGAGAAGCTGGCGCGAATGGGACTGCGGACCGTGGGTGAGGTGGCCACGGCCGATCCCTGGCGCCTGCGCAAGCGCCTCGGGAGCCACGGAGAACACCTCCAGTGCCTGGCCCGTGGGCTCGACGATCGGCCGGTTCATCCGCCGCTGGAGCGCAAGTCCGTGGGGTCCGAACGGACTCTCCAGGACGACGTTTCCGGGCGCACGAACATTCTGCGGGAACTGGCGCTCAACTGTGATCGCGTGGCGCGGCAACTGCGGGCCAAGGGGCTCAAGGCCTGGGGCGTCCGCGTGAAGGTCCGGTATACCACGGGGTTCCGACTGTCCACCCGGGACGGACGCCTGCCGGTGCCCTGTGACGATTCGGAGGGACTGCTGGCCGGGGCCCGGTCCCTGCTGGACCGGCTGGACCTGGATCGGCCCATGAGGCTGGTGGGTCTGGCGGCCTTCGATCTGGTGGCAGGGGCATCGGCGGTGCAAGGAGACCTGTTTCACCTCGCGACGTCGGATCGTCGTTCTCGGCTGGAACATGCCCTGGATGACTTGCGCGCCCGCCACGGGGACAAGGTCACGCGGGCAGGGCGCAAGGGACCCGGCGTGGTGAAAGGAAAGAGCCCGCCAGAGGAGCGATCGGGCGACAGGTAGACCAACTTCTGCTAGTAATGATCCGGGTTGCCTGGCGACTGAATGAACGGGGAAACGGGGGATCGAGCGCCGATGGACCACAAGCTTCCCGACATCGACTCGGTGAGTCTCGAATTCGTCGAAAGTCTGTACGGTGACTATCTCGGTGACCCCGAGTCGGTCCCGCCCGGCTGGCGGCGGTATTTCGATGAACTGTCCGGGGCCGAGCACGGGAAAATGCCTCGTCGTACGCCGTCCTTCAGACCCAGGAGCCTTTTCAGCCGTTTGGGAGGGGATGGAGAATCCGCCACCTTCGAGACCGCCAACCTGCAGGACCGGATCGACCAGTTGGTTCGGGCCTACCGAGTCCGCGGCCACCTGGTGGCCCGGTTGGATCCGTTGGGAATCCCCCGGCCGGAACAGGAAGAACTGGACCCGGCCTTCTATGAACTGGGCGAGTCGCACCTGGACCGGATGTTCTCCACGCGGACCATATTTCCCCACGAGACCCTGAGCCTGAGGGCCATCCTCGACCACATGCGCAACACCTACTGTCGGTCCATCGGCGTCCAGTTCATGCACATGGACAGCCTGCCCATGAAGACCTGGCTTCAGGAACGGATGGAAGGGGCGGAGAACAGGCTGGAACTCAACAGCAACGAACAGCTCCGTATCCTGACCCGGCTCACCGACGCGGTGATATTCGAGGATTTCATTCAGAAGAAGTACCTGGGCGCCAAGAGCTTCAGCCTGGAGGGGGCGGAGAGCCTCATCCCGTTGCTGGACCTGGCCATCGAGAAGGCCGGCGCACAGCACATCGACGAGATCGTCATCGGCATGCCCCATCGGGGGCGGCTGAACGTACTGGCCAACGTCCTGGGGAAGAGCCCGAAACACATATTCCAGGAATTCGAGGACAAGGAGCCCGACCTGTACCGGGGACACGGGGACGTGAAATACCACCTGGGGCATAGCACGGACTGGCGCACCAGCACGGGTTTCGAGGTCCACCTGTCCCTGTGTTTCAATCCCAGCCACCTGGAGTACGTGAACACGGTGGCCCAGGGTCGTATGCGGGCCAAGCAGGACCGGGTGGGCGACGGGGTGAGGAGCCGCGGCATGGTGCTGCTGATCCACGGCGAGGCGGCCTTTGCCGGGGAGGGCATCGTCCAGGAGACACTCAACCTGAGTCAGCTGGCGGGATATTCCACGGGCGGCACGGTTCACGTGGTGGTCAACAACCAGATCGGATTCACCACGTCGCCCGTAGATGGACGCTCCTGCACCTACGCCACGGACGTGGCCAAGATGCTCCAGGTCCCCATCTTCCACGTCAACGGCGAGGACCCGGAGGCCGTGGCGCAGGTGGTGCAGCTGGCCATGGACTTCCGCCAGGAATACCATCGCGACGTGATCATCGACATGTACTGCTATCGCCGACACGGTCACAACGAGGGTGACGAGCCGGCCTTTACCCAGCCCCTGATGTACAAGGCCATTCGCCAAAGGAAATCCGTTCGCGAGGGTTACCTGGGCCACCTGCTCAAGCTGGGCGACGTCACCCGCGAGCAGGCCGACGAGGTCGCGGCGCGACGCCGGGACCATTTCGAGGCGGAGCTGAAGGCCGCCCGCAAGGAGAGGCGCCGGGCGCCCGAATCCCTTTCTGGTGACTGGGCGGGCTTCATCGGGGGGAAGGAAAAGGACGCGCCGGACCCTGAAACCGGCGTGGATAGGGGCCTGGTGGTTTCCCTGACCAATGCCCTGACCCGGGTCCCTGAAGACTTCGAGCCCCATCCCAAGATCAGGCGCTGGCTGGATCAGCGCAGGGAAATGGCCGATGGCAAGCGACCCCTGGACTGGTCCGCCGGAGAAACCCTGGCGCTGGCGAGCCTGGCGGCCCAGGGCGTTCCCGTACGCCTGACCGGGCAGGACACCGAGCGGGGCACCTTCAGTCACCGCCACGCCGTTCTGCACGACGTGGAAAACGGCCGGACCTTCGTGCCTCTGCAGCACGTGATGGCCGGCCAGGCCACGGTGGAGATACGGAACAGCCCCCTGAGCGAAAGCGGCGTCCTGGGATTCGAGTACGGATACAGCCTGGACCGGCCCCAGGGGCTGGTGGCCTGGGAGGCGCAGTTCGGGGACTTCGTGAACGCCGCCCAGGTCATCGTGGACCAGTTCGTTTCCAGCGCCGAGAACAAGTGGCACCGGCTGTCGGGCCTGGTGATGCTCCTCCCCCACGGGTTGGAGGGACAGGGACCAGAGCACTCCAGTGCCCGCGTGGAACGGTTCCTGGCGCAGTGCGCCGACGACAACATGCAGGTGGCCCTGCCCACCACGCCGGCCCAGTTGTTCCACCTGTTGCGAAGGCAGGCCGTCCGTCCATTGCGCAAGCCCCTGATCGTCTTCACGCCCAAGAGCCTTCTGCGCCACCCCGAGTGTGTGTCCGACCTGGATGACCTGGCCGCTGGACGGTTCCAGCGGATCCTGCCCGACGCGTTGAATCCCGGGCGGGACGTGGGCCGCGTGCTGCTGTGCAGCGGCAAGGTCTACTATGACCTGACGGCCTACCGGGCGCAGAAGGATCGTGACGATGTGGCGATCCTGCGGATCGAACAGTTGTATCCCTTTGACGGCGAGGACCTAGTGGAGGCCCTGAAACCCTACAAGAAAGGCACGACCATAAACTTCGTGCAGGAAGAGCCGGAGAACATGGGTTTCTGGTGGCACCTCAGGTCCAGGGTCTGTGGCCACATTCTTGACGAAAAGACGTTCGAGGCCGTAACGCGAAAGGCGTCTCCGAGTCCGGCCACGGGCTCCATGAGCAGCCACCGGATCGAACAACAGGAGCTCGTCCAGCGGGCCTTTGGCGATCGGTAGGGCGGGAGGAACCATGTCATACAAACTGATAGTCCCACAGACCGGTGAGTCCATCACCGAGGTCCAGGTGGGTGAATGGCTGAAGTCCGAAGGCGACGTCGTGGAACGGGACGAAGCGGTGGTGGTCCTGGAGACGGACAAGGCCACGGTGGAACTACCCGCACCGGAAGCGGGGGTATTGAAACGGATCCTCAAGCCGGCTGGCGAGTTTGCCAGGGTGGAAGAAGCCCTGGCCGTCATCGAGGAAGGCGAGGGGGCCGCAAAACGGCCGGCCGCAAAGTCGAAGAAGCCCGCAGCGACGAAACCCGCGGAGGAACCGGCAGTCAAGACCAAGGCGAAAACCCCGGAAAAAGGCCCTGCAAAACGGGTGATGCCTGCCGCGAAAAGGGCCATGGCCCAGGCCGGTCTGGGGCCCGAGGACGTGGAAGGAACGGGTCCCGGGGGGCGAGTCCTCAAGGAAGACGTGGCCGGTGCTTGTCCCGCGGCGGCCCCGACCCCGGCGGTTTTCTCGCCGCCGGTGGATGTTCCCCCCGATCCCCTGGGACGGGAGGAAGAAGTGGTCCCCATGTCCATGATCCGTCGGCGGATCGCTGACCGGCTCGTTTCGGCCCAGCACAATGCGGCGCTCCTGACCACCTTCAACGAAATCGACATGAGCACGGTCATGGTGCTGCGCAGGAAGAGACAGGATGCCTTCGTGGCGCGGCACGGGATCAAGCTCGGTTTCATGTCCTTCTTCGTGAAGGCGGCCGTGGATGCCCTGAAGCAGTTCCCCGCAGTGAACGGCTCCATCAGGGACCGTGACTTCGTGTTCCACAACTACTACGACATCGGTGTGGCCATTGGTGGCGGCAAGGGGCTGGTGGTCCCGGTGTTGCGGGACGCGGACCGGATGAGTTTCGGCGGCATCGAACAGGCCATCGCGGACTTTTCCGAGCGGGCGCGGGCCAACCGGCTGGACCTGGATGACCTGAAGGGCGGCACCTTCACCATCAGCAACGGCGGCGTGTACGGGTCCCTGTTGTCGACCCCCATACTGAACCCGCCCCAGAGCGGGGTGCTGGGCCTGCACGGCATCAAGGAGCGGCCGGTGGCCGTGGACGGCCAGGTGGTGATTCGACCCATGATGTACGTGGCGCTGACCTATGACCATCGCATGGTGGACGGTCGCGAGGCGGTCACTTTCCTGAAGCGCATCAGGGACGTGATCGAAGACCCCTCGGTGATGCTACTGGAAGTGTAAGGGAGTCCACCGTCTACGGTTCACAGTCCACCGTCCAAAACGAGGAGAAGATGAAGAAAGCCAAGCATGAACTGGTGGTCATCGGGGCGGGGCCCGGCGGGTACGTGGCGGCCATACGGGCCGCGCAGCTGGGAATGGACGCCGCCTGTATCGAGGTGGAGCCGGCCCTGGGCGGGACCTGCCTGCGGGTGGGCTGCATTCCCAGCAAGGCCCTGCTGGAATCAAGCGAGAAATACCTGGATGCGGATCGCGAACTGAAGAAGCACGGCGTGAACGTGTCCGGCCTGGCCCTGGACCTGGCCGCCATGCTCAAGCGGAAGGAACGCATCGTCAAGGGACTCACCGGCGGCGTGGACGGCCTGTTCAAAAAGAACAAGGTCACGCGGTACCTGGGTCACGGGCGACTCGCCGGACCGGGAAAGGTCGTGGTGGACGGTGACGAACCGGTTGAAATCACGGCGAAGCATGTGCTGGTGGCCACGGGCAGCCGGTGCGCCCCGTTGAAGGGCGTGGAGTTCAAAGGCGCCATCGGGACCAGCACCGAGGCCTTGTCCTACCAGGAGGTCCCGGGTCACCTGGTGGTCATCGGCGCTGGGGCCATCGGGCTGGAGCTGGGCTCGGTGTGGCGGCGCCTGGGGGCCAAGGTCACGGTGCTGGAGTACCTGGATCGGATCCTTCCAGGGGCGGATGCCGGGATCGCCGCGGCGGCCCTCCGGGTGTTCAAGCGCCAGGGATTGAAGTTCCAACTGGACGCCCGGGTGACCGGTGCGCGCCTGGAAGGGGACGGGGCCGTCGTTGATGTCGAGGGCGTGGACCCGGTGGCGGCGGACCGGGTCCTGGTGGCCGTGGGCCGCGCGCCGGTGACCGAGGGACTGGGCCTGGACACGGTGGGAATCGAGACCGACAAGCGGGGTTTCATCCCCGTGGGTGAGGGGTTCGCCACTTCGGCCGGAGGGGTCCATGCCATCGGGGATGTGATCGGCGGGGCCATGCTGGCCCACAAGGCCCACGAGGAAGGCATCGCCTGCGTAGAGCGTCTGGCCACGGGCTACGGACACGTGAATTACGACGTGATTCCCTCCATCGCCTACACCTCGCCCGAGGTGGCCTGGGTGGGACGGACGGAGGAACAGTTGACAGAGGAGGGTGTCGCCTACCGTAAGGGGACCTTCCCCTTCAAGGCCAATGGTCGGGCCCAGGCCCTGGGGACCACCGATGGGGAGGTCAAGATACTGGCTGACGGGGCAACGGACCGGGTTCTGGGCGTGCATATCTTCGGGCCGAGGGCGGGCGACCTGGTGGCGGAGGCGACCGCCGCCATGGAATTCGGGGCGAGCAGCGAGGACGTGGCCCGCACCTGCCATGCCCATCCCACCCTGTCGGAGGCCCTCATGGAAGCGGCCCTGGCCGTGGACGACCGCGTGATTCACATGTAGGGCGCGTATACCCACCAGCGCCACTCTTTTGTCAGGCTCCGGGGCATGAGTCGAAACCCAGTTTCAGGATTCCAACCCGTCCGCTCTCCCTTGGATCGGGGCCCTGTAGGGCCGGACGTCAACGTCCGGCCGCGCCGCCCGACGGCCGCTTCTGGAGAAACGGCCCTACAGCGCGTCCCTTCGGGCCGACGCGTCGACTCCGAACCTGGAGACCGTCCCCTACAAAGCGCAACGATCAACGATGAACAATCGAACGATCTACGCCTTGCGCAGGGTCACGATCCGGTTCTTGTCCTTCAGCCCGATGGCGAAGCCGCGGAAGGCAGGCAGGTAGGTCAAGGGCGGGGGCGTATTGCGCTGCCCGCGGACAGGGTGTAGGACCACGCGGTTGCGGGTCAGGTCGTATTCCACCCGGTAGACGGCATCCCCCACGGACACCTCCCGGGGGAATTCCCGGTCGAGCTTTTCGCGAAGAGGACCGGGGAGGTCCGGGGCCAGAAGGTCCCCTGGTGTCAGGAGGGATAGATCTTCGCCGGACTCCACGCCCAGATCCTCCAGCCGCGACAGCACCCAGTCCTGTGGTGACGGCACTGGTTCGTTCCAGGGGAATGGGGACTCCCATTCGGCCGGTTCGTCGCTGCTCAATCGGCCCGAGGTACGCAGGCGGTGGAGCAGGGCCGCTGCCTCCAGCCGGTCCGTCGTGGGACCCAGGGCCTCTTTCAGTATCGATCCTCGAAGGAAGAGGTCCCGCAGGGACTCACGGGCGAGCCGACCCAGCGGAACCTCCTCGCGTACCGCCACCACCTTGCGGGCATGGACCCGCTCGATCCGGGCGAGGACCGCACCTTTGGCGTACGTCACTCCCGACAGGCGCTCCCGTCCCACGCCGGCCTCCACCAGCCAGGGAAGGGGAAGGGGCATGGCGCAGGTGACCAGGATGCGGGTGTCACGGGTGCCCAGTCCCATGCAATGGGTGTCCAGCACGGCGATGGCTTCCGCAGTGTCCGCGATTGCGCTCTCCCGGGCCAGTTCCACCTCCGTCCCCCCGTTGCTCCAGGCGACCCGTCCCCGCCGTCGCCTGGCCACGTGGACGCACCGTGGATCCGCGGCCATGGCAGTCATGGCGAGACGGCGGGCGTCCACCTTCAATCCCTTGTCCGACGAGTCCGTCAGTCCCCAGGCCGAACCCAGCCTCCGGCGGATGGCACGGGCCTCGCACAGGGCGTAGGCTGACAGGCCATGGCGCTCCGGCCGACCTTCCCTCACGGTCCGGATCAGGGCCAGCGCGTCGTTTCCCGAGGACCGCAGGTCGTCCTTTTCGTCCGTGGGACGCCGGTCGGACAGGAAGAGCCGCCGGCCCACGGCCAGTGCCGAAACGAGGTCCAGGGCATCGGGCAGGCAATTCGTGGATTCAGCCTCCACGAGCAGCCGTCCCAAGGGTGCGTCCAGGGGCAGGCCGAACAATCGTTTGCCCCGGTCCGTAATGGCGCTGGCGGGACCGATGGCCCCGATGGCCTCCAGGTCCGCCAGGGCGGTTTCCAGGGCATGGTCCCGCGGGGGATCCAGGAAGGGGAGCGTACGGGGATCGGCCCCGCAGGCCCCGGCGGCCAGCACCAGGGGCACCAGGGACTCGCGGTGCATTTCCGGGTTCGTGACCGCTTCGAGTCGTGCCCTCTGGTCCCACAGCCGGCAGCACAGGCCCGGACCCAGGCGTCCGGCCCGTCCGGCCCGCTGTTCCGCACTGTCCATGGCAACGGGGGCCAGGGTCAGAAATCCCCTGTCGTTGTGGTACCGGGTCTGGCGGACCAGCCCGGAGTCGATCACCGCCGTAATGCCCGGCAGGGTGACCGATGTCTCCGCCACGTTGGTGGCCAGGATCACCCGCCGTCCCCGGGGTGGCTCAAAGGCCCGACCCTGCTCCTCCAGAGTGAGTCCGCCGTGGAGTTCGACCACCTCGCCCCGGCCACGTCCGGCCAGTCGCTGGGACAGGGATGCTATTTCACCCTTTCCCGGCAGGAACACCAGCACGGTCCCGGGGTGGTCATCCAGGGTACCAAGGGCCTCCAGCACCCGGTTCTCCAGGCCATGGACCTCGGGCAGCATGGCCCTGCCGGGGACATGTCGATGGTCCACGGGGAAGACCCGTCCCGGGGCGTGCAGGTGGCGTCCGCCCAGGTGTCCGGCGACCCGGTCCCCGTCCATGGTGGCGGACATGACCAGCAACCGGCCCCTGAATCGGTCGAGTGCCAGGGCCAGGATCAGGTCCACGTCCAGCCGTCTTTCGTGGAATTCGTCAAGGATCAGGATCCCGAAGTCGGGCAGGCACCGGTCCCTGGTCCCCGTCGGATCGGACAGCATCCGCAGCACGACCCCGGGCGTGGCGAACAGGATGCGGGTCTTTTGCCCGGCGCGATGGTCGTCGCGCACGGAGTAGCCGACCTCGTTTCCCAGTGTGGCTCCTTCCAGTTGGGCCACCCGGACGGCCAGGGAACGGCAGGCCACCCGCCGGGGTTCGACCACCAGGACCCGATCCTTTGCGGCGCACCACCGCGGGACCTGGGTGGACTTGCCCGACGCCGTGGGAGCGGTGAGCACCACCGGTCCCGATTGGAGACAGGACTCCAGGTCCTCGCGGACGGCCTCCACGGGCAGGGAGTGGGGCCGGTCTGGTTCGTTGCCACGGGTCATGACGGCTCGATGTTAACCCATCGGCACTTTTGGTAGGATGCCCCCGTTGTTCCCCCGGGAGGATTCCCATGCGCAGCAATCTGTGTGTCCTGGCGGCCATGGTCGTGATGCCCTCGCCGGCCTGGGCCGAGTCGATGGCACCGGATCACGGACAGGTCCTGGATGTCGTGGAACCTGATCCGCCGCAAACCCTGTTCCATCCCGGTGACGATCCTGCCCTCGACGAGCACATGCGGGCCCATGACCGGGTGTTCTACGGGATCCACGCCTTTCCCTTCGGCATCGGTCTGACCGCCTCCCACAAGGACGAGGCGTCGCTGGGCCTGATCAGAGACTGGCTGGACCAGGACACTGTTGAGGACTTCGAGACCTATTCCGGGAAGCATCCATACGAAGTGGTGGGCGGCTACGAAGGGCCGAACCTGGGCCTTCGGGGCGGCGGGGCCTCGCCGGGCACGGCCTTCCGGTACATGGCCCTCAAGCGGGAAGGTGGAGCGGCGGCGGACCTGGAACGAGCCCGCGCCGACGTGGTGAATGCCATCGAATATCTGCCCGTGATCCACGTGATCACCGGTATTCCGGGCGGCATTGGCCGGGGCGCCATGCTGCTGAAATCGAAGTTGGCGACCGAGCCCCCTTTCCCGGGGGGAACCCCGACCCTGATCCCCCTCTTCGATGATCAGGGCAATCCCCTGCCGGAGGGCGAGAAGACCAACGGCACGCTGCGGCCCGACAACTCCGGCGGGGTCCTGCCCGAGGGGCTGTGGTACTGGGAGGACTCGTGCAGCAAGGACCAGATCGTGGGTTGGGTGGCGGCGCTGGCCACCCTGTACGATGCGGCCGTGGGGGATCCCGACATCGATCAGTCCCTGGTGGATGACCTGCGGGAGATGGCCTGCAACGTGGGGGCGGGGCTGCGGGTCAAGTACCCCTTCATGGCCGTGGACGGTGTAACCTACGACTACGACCTGGTGATCATGGACGCCGACGGCCGGCCGACCAAGCACCACGACCTCAATCCCCTGTCCGTGGAGGGGCTCTACATGGTCCCGGACTCGGAGATCTATCCAGTCTACAACGTGTTCAACCTGATCATGGGGCTGGGCATCGTTAAGGGCCTCTATCACGTCTGCGGGGACCAGGCTTCCGAGGCCTTCCTGTACGAGGAACTGTTGGGGAACCGCGATTTCCTGGGGATGGTTCCCACCCCGGACGGCGCGGAGGCCTTCGACTACCTGTACATGGGCACCAACACGAACTTTTCCAACGTGAACATGATTGCCATCGCCCTGTTCCTCAATATCTGGTTCGAAAGCGATCCCGAGATCCTGGCGGTGATGCGTGACTACATGGAAAACAGCTGGTGGGACAAGCCCGGGGAGGATCGGTCGGCCCGGTACACCAAGCAGCCCTATTTCGACGCCTTCCACCAGGCCATGACCGACAGGGGCACGGACGGGGACAGGGCCAAGCAGACAGCGGAACTGCTGAAGGCCTTCACACTGGACCCCTACGTGAACGAGCAGCGGATCAACTGCGATACGGATGAACTGGCGACCGGGGAGTGCCTGGCCGTGGACGGGAAGACGTTCCTGATCCTGGAGGACGCCGGCAACTGGGGTGATCACCCCGTGGCCACCGAGGCACTGGACCCCTCCATCCGGCCCCCGTCCAACTTCAACGCCAGGTCCGATCCTTTCCATGTGAACGGTGGGGGTGGAGCCGGACTTAATCCGGGCGGCGACCTCCACGCCGGCTACTGGCTCATGCGGTACCTGTGGGAGAGGCCGCCGGGCGAAGGGGCTTCCTCGGCCCAGGTCCGCCAGCACATGCCCGTGGGCGGATACCCGCCTCAGCCGGAATCGGCGCCGGATGCGGGACCGTCACCGGACACGACGCCCGTTTCCGACCGGGGGACCGTCCTGCCTGACGACTCCGAAACTTCGGGCGGCGGCTGTGCGCTGGCCGCCCGGGGGAGTTCAACAACCGGCTGGACGGCCCTGCTCCCCACCTTGTTCGTACTGCTCCTTCCCGCCCTGCGCCGATCCCGTCGATGGGTGACAGGCGAACTGTAGAGCGGGTTTCGCCCCACGCCCCATCGCCTTCCCGACGATCAACGATGAACGATCAAAAGATCAACGCTTTGCGATAGGCGATAGGCGATAGGCGATAGGCGATAGGCGACAGACGCCTAAACCCCGGTCGGCTTGCACACGGCGTAGGCGCCGCCGCAATTGGCGAGCAGACAGCTGTAATCGCTCGCGTCGGTGTCGCAGTGGACCTCGATGCACCGCCAGAAGCCCACGTACAGCACCTGGGCGTCGTAGGTCCCCTCCCAGATGCAGTTGTCCATGCAGGTCTTGTTGTAATCGCAGGCCAGGATGCAGTCCATGACCTCGGAGCAGGAATCGTTCCCCGTGGGGAAGCACTGCTTCGCCCACTTTTCACAGGTGGAGTAGGCGCACAGTGCGGCCTGACCGGGCTGGTCGTTGGTGTCGAACTCCTCGCATGCCTTGTTCTGGCAGATGATGAATTCGTCGTACAGGACCCGGGCCTCCAGGTCGGCTCCCTGGCGGCAGGTCTCGATGCAGGTGAGATCCTTGCACTTCTTCAGGAACGTGCACAGGACGATGTCGTGGCAATCGGTCCCCGCCATGGGCGTGTCCGTTCCCCCGGAATCCGGCGACTGCTTCGATGGCGTCGACAGGCAGGCCGCGAAGCACAGAACGAAGAGAAAGGCAGTGGCCCGCCCAAGAACTCTGGGAATCCGTTTTCCAGGAGTCATCCTGTCCCTATCCCTCGATCAACGATCAACGCTCAATTCGACGATTGTACCTCTATTGAAGGTCGTTAACCATCCCGGTATAATTCCTCGTTCTTTCTTTGGGGAATTTGGGATGAGCCTTTTGCGACTTCTCGCCATTACGTCGGTTTCGCTCGGTCTGCTGTCCGTTGGCTGTGGCGTGGACAGCGGAAACGGCAGCAATGACCTGCAGGGGGTGGATCTCTCGGGAATCGACATCAACTACGGCGACAACGGAGGCGGCAAGGACGGATTCATCCCGCAGGACCCGGGCAACACCGGTGACGTGAACATCACCACGGGAAACGAGTACCCGTCGGCTGAACTGATGATGAAGATCACCGGCCCCGCGGGCCACGGTTTCGCGGTCAGCCCCGGCAGCATCCTGTCCGTGACCGGCGTGATCTTCAGCCTCCCCAATTCCAACGTGAACATTTCCTGGAAATGCGATCACGTCACGGCCGCCGGCCTGGTGCACGCGGCTGACGGATACGCCTTCGGCGCCCCCTTCTGGCAGACCGACGGCATCCCCCTCAACGTGGGTGACAACCTGATCACCGTGACCGCCCAGACCGAAACCGAGACCGCCACCGAGTCCATCCTGGTCACCTACAACCCGGGCTTCGTTTTCCAGAGCACCGTGGAGGCTCGTCCCCCCGCCATCTTCGTGGGCGACAACCAGAAAGTATTTACCACCATCGCCCTGGGCCTGTACGGCAACCTGGTGGGCAGCACCCTGGCTCTGCAGCAGGTGGACAAGGAAGGTAAGAAGATCAAGGACGTGGGCAGCATGACCGACAACGGTCCCACGGGCGGATCCGGTGACGAAATCGCCCTTGACGGCGTGTTCACCCTGCAGTTCAACCTCTCCTGTCCGTCGGCCGATCCCCTGTACCTGCGGGCCGTGGCCCAGGCCAAGGTGTTCAACGGGCAGGAATCGGCCTTTTCGTCCATCGTGAAGATCGACTGTGTGAACCGTCTGACCGTCCAGAGTTGCGGCCTGCACGTGAAAACCCTGGCCAACGCCCGCACGGCCTACAACGGGGCCAAAGCCCAGGGCGTCGCCGCGGCCCGGCAAGCGGCTGCGGATGCGCTGAGCGCCGACGCGGACGCGCAGGAAGTGGGCGCCATATCCGAGGACGGTGGCCTGTGGGTCCAGTGGAATGACGGCGTCGTGGGCGCGCTGAACCTGGCGGAGGCGGACCAGCGGGGGAGCCAGGGTGAAGGCGGGGACGAACCGCCGCTGACCACCAT
>JADHTP010000039.1 GCA_016784945.1 Deltaproteobacteria bacterium
AGGTGCGCAACATGGGAACGGTGGTGGGTAACCTGTGCAACGCCTCGCCCTGCGCGGACAACGTGCCGACGCTGGTGGCCATGGGGGCCGAGGCCGTGGTGATGGGGTCCGACGGCGAGAAACGAATTCCCCTGGGGACGTTCCATACCGGCCCCGGAAAGACCGCCCTGGAACCGGGCACCCTGGTCACCGCCATCCAGGTGCCCCCTCCGCCCGGGGGATCGGGCGCCGCCTACCGGAACATCTCGGCCCGGAGCCGGGTGGACATGAGCGCAGCGGGTGCAGGGGCGTATGTGGAGATGAATGGCGGGACCTGCAGCGACGTCCGGATCGTCATGGGATCGGTGGGCCCCACGCCCCTGCGCGCCCGCCGGGCCGAATCGATGCTGAAAGGCGTCAAGCCTACGGCGGCCCTGATCGAAAAGACCGGACAGGCCGCAGCGAAGGAATCGAAGCCCATATCCGACGTCCGGGCCAGCGCGTACTGGCGCAAACAGGTGGTGGCCGCCCTGGTTTCACGGGCATTGACCGGGGCCTTCCAGCAGGCTCGAAAGGGTTGACGGCATGGCCGGGTTCGACATTGTCGGCAAGGACATCCCCAGGACGGACGCCAGGGCCAAGGCCACCGGTGCGGCCGTCTACACCGACGACATCAAGCTCCCGGGCATGCTCCACGGACGCCTCCTCAGGAGCCCCGTGGCCCACGCCCTGATCAAGCACATCGACATACGCCGGGCCGAGGCCCTGCCCGGGGTCAAGTGCGTGGTGACCGGAAAGGACATCCCCAAGGTCCGCTACGGCAACTGGCGCCTGTTCCCCGACCTGCAGGACGAATACGCCCTGGCCGTGGACAAGGTGCGGTTCATCGGGGACGAGGTGGCCGCCGTGGCCGCCGTGGACAGGGACACGGCCCGGGAGGCCCTGGACCTGATCCGGGTGGACTACGAGGAACTGCCGACGGTCTTCGACCTGGCCTCCGCCCTGCGCAAAGGGGCGCCACGGATCCATGACGGCACACAAGGAAACATCAGTCTGGACCGGAAGATCCGGTACGGGAACGTAGACAAGGGCCTCAAGGAGGCCGACTACGTCCGCAAGGACACCTTCACGGTCCAGGCAGTGAGCCATGCCTACCTGGAGCCCTGTTCCAGCGTGGCCCAATGCGACATCGACGGACGGATCACCCTGTGGACCTCCACCCAGGTCCCCTACATCGTCCAGTGCCTGCTGGCTTCCACCCTGGGCCTGCGCGAGAACGACATCCGGGTCATCAAGCCCACGGTGGGCGGCGGATTCGGCGGAAAAATGGAACTGAGGCCCTGGGACTTCTGCGCAGCGTTCATGGCCCGCCGCACCGGTCGGCCCGTGAAGTTCACCCTGACCCGCCGGGAGGAGCTGGCCACGGGGCGCCGTCGCCACCCCATGGAGATCACATCCACCGTGGGATTCAGGAAAGACGGAACCCTGGTGGCCAAGGACCTGAAGATCCTGCTGGACGGCGGCGCCTACAACGCCATGGGCCCCACGGCCACCTTCCTGTGCGGGAACTTCGGGGCCATGCTCTATCGCTATCCCAGCTACCGTTTCCTGGGGCAGCACGTGTACACCAACAAGCCCCCGGCCAGCGCCATGCGCGGTTTCGGCGCCCCCCAGTCCCTGTTCGCCTCGGAAAGCCAGATGAACATGGCAGCCGAGGAACTGGGCATCGATCCCATCGACATCAGGCTGAAGAACGCCCAGATGCCCGGCGATCGCATCCCCGACGTGGCCACCATCTCCAGTTGCGGGTTCAGGGAGTGCATGGAGAAGGTGTCCGAGATGAGCGCCTGGAAGAAAAAACGAAAATCCCGCCGCAAGGGCTACGGCGTGGGAGTGGGCTGCTACAGCTTCATTTCCGGCGGCGTCTTCAACTGGTTCAACACCCAGTACCCGTTCTCTGCGGCCGAGGTGCGGGCCTTCGACGACGGGACGGTGCACCTCCTGACCATGGCGTCGGATATCGGCCAGGGATCGGACACGGTGCTCAAGCAGATCCTGGCCGAGGAGCTGGGGCTCGCCATGGAGGACATCCGCCTCACGGCCGCCGACACGGCCATGACGCCCCAGGGTGACCTGGGCACCTGGGGAAGCCGGGTGACACTCATGGCCGGCAATGCGGTCATCGACGCGGCCCGCCAGATCAAGGACCAGTTGTTCGGTGCCGTGTCGGCCCGGTTCGACCTGAACGTCATCTATGACCTGGAATGCCGCGACGGTCGCGTCCAGGCCCGCGGCAAGCCCGACAGGGGCATGACCTTCGGCGAGGCCGTGGCCCTGGTCCAGAAGGCAAACCGCGGCGAGGCCCTGGTGGCCCGCGGCTCCTACACGCCCCGGCGAAAGGGCCTGGTGACGCCGGCCTTCAGCTTCGGAGCCCAGGTGTCCGAAGTGGAGGTGGACCCTGAAACAGGCCTGGTGGACGTGAAGAAGATGTGGACCGCCCACGACTGCGGGACGGTGATCAACCAAAAATCCGTGGAAGGCCAGTTGGAAGGCTCCCTGCACATGGGCCTGGGCTACGCGCTCTGTGAAGAACTGGTCATGGACCAGGGCACCACGATCAATGACACCTTCCTGGACTACAAGATGCCCACGGCCCAGGACATGCCCCCGGGGGAATCGGTCTGCATCGAGACTTATGAACCCGAAGGACCCATGGGCGCCAAGGAGGCCGGCGAGGGCATGGTGTCACCCACGGCCCCCGCCATAGCCGACGCCGTCCACATGGCCACGGGCTTTCGCTGCAAGGACCTGCCCATCACGCCGGAGAAGATCCTGAAGGGCAAAGTCGATAGTCGATAGTCCAAGATACCCGGCAGCCTGCCCGAGATCCCAACTATTGACTATGGACGAGGAATCTTCGCTGAAGACAACCTCTGGATAACTCAGGATAGTGTCGGTGTATCAATTTGAAAATACCGGAAAGGCATCTGTTTCGAAATCAGACATCCGGGCGCCATTGACCAGGGGGGCGCGCTCGCCCCCCTCCCGCCCGCTTGCCTTCGGCTTCGCGCGGGCCCCCCCCCTTGCTCGGCCGCAGTGCGGCCGGTCGCAATCTGTACTTCCAATTCATCTACAGACCAGACGATCAACGATCAACGGCAATTTGCGCCACAGCGCAGATTGCTCATGGACTATTGACTATTGACTCCGACCCGTCACTTTGCAAGACTGTTTTCGGCGCGCAGGCATCCATTCGAGATAAAATGAATTCAGGTCCGCAAAAAATCGGCATCGTCGGCTCCGGGGTCGTGGGCAACGTCCTGGCGGCCCACCTCGGCAAGGCCGGCCACGCTGTCTGCGTGTTGGACGTGGACACGGCCGTGGTGGAGGCCATCAACGACCACGGGATACGCATCGAAGGGATCCTGGAACTGGACGGCCGCGTCGAGATGGCCGTGGACTCAGTCCAGCAACTGGCTGCATTCGAGCCCACCCTGGTGGTGGTCTGCGTCAAATCCACGGCGTTGGAGCGGGTAACCGAGGACCTGGCCGATTGCGGATACGACGTGCCGGCCGTGATGAGCTTTCAGAACGGCCTGGACACCGAGGAGGTCCTGGCCCGCCGGTTCCCCCTGGAAAGGGTGTTCCGTGGTGTGGTCAACTATGCCGGGGCCAAGGCAGGCCCCAACGCCGTTCGCATGACATTCTTCCACCCGCCTAACCACGTGGGGAGCCTGGAACCGGAGTCGCGCGAAGCGGCCGAGGACATCGCCGCTCTGATCACCGGTGCCGGACTCCCCATGGAACGGGTGGACGACATCAGGAACAAGGTCTGGAGGAAGGCCATCCTGAACGCCTGTCTCATGCCCATTTCGGTCATCACCCGCCTGTCCATGAACCATATCATGGGCCTGCCGGAGACCCGGGCGATCGTGGTCCGCCTGATGAAGGACTTCATGGCCGTGGCCCGGGCCGAGGGACACGTGTACGAAAACGATTTCGTTGACAACGCCCTGAAGTATCTGGATGGTTCCGGGGGTCACAAGGCGTCCATGCTGATGGATTTCGAGGCGGGAAATCCCCTGGAGATCGATTACCTGAACGGCCGGATCCAGGAATACGCCGACAGGCACCGGATTCCCTGCGAAACAAACCGCCTGCTCCTGTCCATGGTGCAGGGGCAGTTGCGTCACAGGGACCTCGCCCGCAACGGTGAGGGATAGAAAAGGAGATGATCATGAAGGCGAATCACTTCGGAAAGATGACCCTGCTCCTGGCATTCGCGCTGGGAACGGGATGTAGCGAAGACGGGGGCGGAAACACCGGCGGCGACGCCGGCACCGACACGGTGACGGGCACCGGCTTCATGGGCATCCTGGTGGACTTCAAGTCCAAGGCGGCCAAGTCCGGCGTTGACATCGAAGTCCTGGACAACGACACCGGCGAACCGCTGGACCCCGTGAAGTTCCCGCCATTCAAGTCCGGCACGGGGGGCGCCATCAACCTGGACCTGCCTCCAGGCATCCTGGTGGGCTTCAAGGCCTCGGGCACCGACGACTCCGGCTGGTTCAAGTTCAAGGACTCGTACCAGTTCAACGTGAAGTCGGACGACCAGGGCAAGAAGATCTACGCGGTCAACGAACTGACCTACACGGCCGCCCTGTCCACGGCCTTCATCGAGGAGGGCGACACGGCCGACTTCGGCCACCTGGCGGGCACCCTCTACTGGAGGAACGCCCAGGGCGAAGATGAGTTCGTGGGCTGCGCGGTCATCGAGGTCACCGACGAGTCGGGCAAGGTCCTGAAGGAAGAAAAGAACGACATCGGCAAGGCCACCTTCTGTGGCATCCGGTACTTCGACACCACCACGGACATGCCGGCGGCCCTTGAAACGTCGGACATGACCCACCTGAACAACAGCCGGTACATGGTGGCGGACATGCCCGTGGGGCAGTACACCATCACCGCCATGCTGAAGGACGACCCGACCGCCATCCTCGGCACCGTGACCCTTCGCGCCTATCCGGGGGCCCTGTCCATCGGCAACATCTACGTGGACGAGCACCTGCCGGACCTGACGGCCAACCCGACCCCCGCCGGCCAGGAATGCATCGGCGAAACGGAGCACTGATCATTGAAGAGTTTCCGGTTCATTGTGGTCCTCTGCCTCGTGGCCGCTCCGGTCTGGGCACAGGACCTGCCCGAGGATCCCAATGCAAAGCCGGTATTCGAGGTCCACGGCTACATCCAGAACCAGACCGGGATCTTCGTTTCGCCGGACGTCAACAAGACGGCCACCTGCACCAAGTGCGAACCCAAGCAGGAATTCCCCGCCAGCCATGGGAACAAGTTGGGCAAACTGTCCATGCTGCGCAACACCTTCCAGGTGGAGACGGACTGGCGGCCCATCCACCAACTGACCCTGCATGCCAGCTTCCGGGGGGTCCTCTCGGCGCCCCTGTCCGTGGACCGGGACGCCCAGGTGCCCGTGCCCGGCTACCTGCAGGATCCGCAGAAGCGGGTGCAGTGGGTCCACGAGAATTTCTACAACCTGGCCGACCTCCGCGAGTTCTATTTCGACATCCGTCCACACGACATCATCAGCTTCCGCGTGGGTCGACAGCTGGTCTCCTGGGGCGAATCGGGGAACTACCGGCTGCTGGACGTGATCAATCCCACGGACAGTTCCTGGCACTTCGGACCGCTGGAGGCCTGGGAGGACCAGCGGATTCCCCTGTGGATGGTGCGGGCACTGGTGGACATCCCGCCCCTGCAGGGCGGCCTGGAGATTGTCTGGGTTCCCATGATCCCCTTCATCGAACGCCCCAAGGACACGGTCACCTTCCCGCTCACCTTCGTGGGCGCCTGGGGACTGCCGCCCCCACCCGAACAGGGCGACGTGTCCGTCATGCCCCGGAAAATCCACGAAAAGCACTTCATGTACCCGGAGCAGCACCCCCGGAACAGCCGCGTGGGCGTGCGGTGGAAGGGAGAGATCGGCAACCACTTCGGGTACACGCTGGCCTACTACTACGGACACCAGTTGACCCCGCCCGTGCCGGAGTACTACGTGACCGGCGGTTCCGAGTTTTCCGGTGTGGACGTGTTCGTGGGGTACCCGCGGCAGCACCAGGTGGGCTTCGCCATCGAGACCAACGCCCCGTTCCCGGCGTCCACCATGATCCGCATCGAGGGCCTCATCGAACCGGACCGGACCTACCCCGTCAGTTCCCTGACGCCGCAACGGATGGAACCGGACGCGGATTACGGGCACCGGTTCATTTTCGCCAGCAAGAAGGAATTGACCATCAACTACGCGGTCACCCTCCAGCAGCCGGCCATGATCCGGGCGCTGAATCCCACGGACCCGGTGATCATCGCACTCCAGTTCGCCCACACCATCGTCCCCGGGGTCAAGGACCTTACCGACGACGAGTGCGGGAACCCGAACCTGGGCTTCTGCCTGCTGGACATCCCGGGATACGACAGCACGCGGACCCGGAAGCACAAGTACCGCCTCAGCGCGTCCATCTTCACGAGCTACCTGAACGGTCTGCTGACCCCGAAGATCGTGGTGACGTGGCTGCCTTCCCACGACTGGGAACATCGCCGCTGGGCCGGCAGCAGGATGTGGCTTCCCGTGTCCAACAGTGGATTTGTGAGCCTGCAGTTGGCAATATCCCCCAGTGACAACTGGCGGATCAACCTGGCCCTGACCGAGTTCTGGGGAAACAAGGCCTACCACGGCCTGGGTTTCTTCCGGGACCGGGACGAGATCAACTTGCGAATCAGGTATCAGTTTTGATGAACGTCCACCGTCTACCGTCTACCGTCCACCGTCTGGCCGTGCTGGCAATCGGTACATCGGTGTTGTTCACGGGGCTTCAGGTCCTGGCCGACGAAAAGCCGGCGGAAGAGATCACTGCGGCGAACTGGACAAAGGCCGTGGGATTTGCACCCGACCTGGCGGCCGGGGCGGACTACGAGGCCGCACAGGGCCTGGACGCGTCCAACTGGAAGAAGGCGGCGGCGTGGATTCCCGACTCTCTGGCGTTGCTCGTCGAAAAGTTCGGTCTGAAGCTGCGGACCGCCGGGTACCGGCCCATTCACCCCTCCACCGGTTACGTTCGGGCCACCCGGTTGAATCGTGGCAAGGCCCGAGTCGAAGACACGGGAAAGAGCATCCGGAAGAAGGGCATCGGCGGCTACGTGGCGGGCCTGCCGTTTCCCGGGCCGCAGAACGCCCTGGAAGTGGCCTGGAACTACCATTTCAACTACCTGGGCGATGATGGAGGCCTGCACTTCGGGGTTTTCTGGATCGGCGCAGAGCGGGGTGTCCACCGGGAAGAGGAGTGGCGCTGGAAATACATTTCGCGGGCCATGCACCGCACCGACATCGCCCCCCTTCCGGAGATCGCCGCCTTCGCCAGGCGGGACATCCAGTACGCCTCCCTGGCCTCGGCTTCCAGGCCCTATGACAAGGCGGGAACCACAGCCCTGTTCTACCGCTTCGAAGAGCCCAGGGACCAAAGGGGCTACATCTACATCCCCAACATGCGGCGGACCCTGAAACTGGTCTTCGGAACACCCGGTGCGCCGTGGAACAAGACGGACATGCTGAACGAAGACGTGCGCGGCTACGGCGGCTATCCGGAATGGTCCCACTGGAAGCTGGTGGGCCGACGGACCATCGTGGCGCCCATGCACGCGAACGTGCTCACGGGCAAGGATAACGCGGGCCTGACCTTCGACTTCGAGACTGCGCCCCACTGGAATCCATCCATGGACTGGGAGCCAAGGCCGGTCTACGTGGTGGAGGCGAAGTCCAAGTTCTGGACCAGCCCCTATGGAAAAATGGTCCTGTACGTGGACGCCGAGACCTTCTACATCCCCCTGAAGGAAGCCTGGGACAAGAAGGGCCGCCTGTGGAAGGTGTTCATCAACGCCTACAACGAGTCGCCCGACATGGACACCACGCCGCCTCCGCTGGCCCTGACGCTGGCCGTTGACGTGATCAAGGAACACGCGACGGCGATTCCTACCTACGGCGTGTTCAGCAACGCCGGCCTGAAGAGCACACAGTTCACCGAAACCGCCAACCGAAAGGGCGGTCGATAGGAGATCCAATGACCACCATATCAGCAGGAAGCGGGAGGCCCGCACTGGCCCTGATCCTGACGGCAAGCCTGGCCGTCTGGGCCTGTGGCAACGGGTCGTCCGACGATACCGGAACCCCGGGTGACGACATCCCCGCTGCCGACGCGGCCGACGTCACGGACTCGGGAACCACGGCCGACGCGGCGGACACAGGCATCCTGTCCGACATCGACTGGCAGGCCCTGCCTCGCCTGCCCTCGGACAAGACCTTCACCACGCGTTACGCCGCGGGCGTGGCCAGCCGGATCGTCACGTCCGACCACCCCATCTACATGGGCGGCTTTGGTTTCTGCGGCGGCGCCGAGGAGCTCTGCCGCGAAACGGAGGGCGTTCACGACGACCTCTACGTCCAGGTAGTGGCCATCGCGGACCCCGTCAACGGCGAAGTGGTCATGCTGTCGGGACTGGACTCCGTGGGCCTGCTGCACTACGACCACAACGTGATGGGGGACAGGGTCCAGAGGGAACTCTATGACAAGCACGGTGTCTTCTTCGAAGGCAACCGCCTGCTCATCAGTTCCAGCCACGCCCACTCCACGCCGGACACCGCCGGCCTGTGGGGCCCCATGTTCGGTTACGGCCGGGACGACGTCTACGCCGAGTTCCTGCGGGACCAGACAGTGGCCGCCGCGGTGGAAGCCTACGAAAACCTGGCCGATATCGAGATGGAATGGGCCATGGGCCACTCACCCAACCACACCGACGGCAGCAATCCGGAAACCGACGACAACATCTACGTCATCATCGGGAAAAAGCCCGGCGGTGAAACGGTCTTCACACTGACGCGCTGGAATGCCCACCCCACGGCCTATGGCAGCGACATGAACGGCCAGTCCTCGGACTACCTGGGGCCCTTCCGTCTTCGCATGGAGGAAGAATTCGGCGGGACGGCCGTGTTCCTGAACGGGTGCATCGGCGGGACCTATCCCGAGAGGCCCAGCGAATGCGGGCTCACGAAAGAGGCCTATCCCGATGGATGGATGGACCCGGACCTCAGCGACACAAGTCACATGAAGGTGACCTGCACAGGCTACCTGGTGGCTGACAACGCCATCAAGGCCGTCAACACGGGCACGCAACCGGTGGCGGAAACGGGCATCGACTTCCGCCACACGGTGTTCGGCTTCCATCCGGAAAACGAACTGCTGATGATGATGGCCAACACGGCTCCCGTGCCCTGGGAATGGGTGGACATCGACGATCCCCTGTCCGAGCTGATCACGGAGTTCGGCTGGGCCCGGGTGGGTGACCTGAACTTCCTGGGCACCCCGGGCGAATCCTTCCCCGAATTCGGAAACAAGGCCGCCGGCATCATGGCTGCCAAGGGCTACCACAACGCCATCGTGCTGGGCCTGACCCAGGACTGGCTCGGGTACATCCTGATCGAAGAGCAGTGGCTGGACCCGAAGCTGAGCTACAACCAGGGCCTGTCGGTGGGCAAAGACATCGACCCCGCCTTCATGGCCGAACTGGAAGCGATCCTGCCGTAGCGCCTTTAGTCGATAGTCGATAGTCGATAGTCGATAGTCGATAGTCGATAGTCGATAGTCGATAGTCGATAGTCGAGCAAGGTACTAGATCCTGATCCCGAGATCCCAACTATTGACTATGAACTATTGACTATGAACTATTGACTATGAACTATTGACTATGAACTATTGACTATTGACTTCCCGTCCCCTGCAACGCGGTTATTCTGCTATCGCCTGGCGGCGATCCTCCAGGTAGGTTTTCAGGGCCTGGACGGCAGCGGGGTGTTCCATCATGGTGTCGGGACGCAGCGGGTCGGCTTCCACGTGGGTGCCGATGGTGGATTCCAGGTCGGAAACGGCCTGGTCCATTGACAGCAGGTCCACCACGCCGGCGAGGATCGTCAAGGCCGCGGCGTACTGGCTCATGCAGTCGGGGGCCCCCTCGCAACGGGATACCAGCCGGCTCGATCCCGCCGGGAAGGACGGTTCGCTTACGAAGGCCCGGTCCGTGCCCCAGGGCAGCATGGTGAAGAGACCGGAGGAATCGCTGTGTAGGAAATAGTTGTTGCTGGCCTCGGCATAGCCGTCGCCATGGCCGATGTAGTTCTCCAGGACCCACAGGCGGACGAAAGCGGCCACGTCCAGCAGGCCCGCCATGTCGTCCAGCCACGGGTTGCCATGGGAACCGTCCGCCGCCTGGGCCAACGCGATCAGGTCCGCGATGTCCGTGGCGTCCCCCTCGTCCACCTCGAACTGGTCCACCTGTCCCACGAACAGGTCCACGCTTCCCTCGTACAGGTGCTCCGTGTCCTTGAACAGCCGTCCCATGGTGACATCGTCGTAGGCCTCGACCACCACGTACAGGCCGAAGTCCTCGCCGTTGACCCGGACCCGCGCATAACCGGTCCGGGGGGCCGGCACCTCGAAGGCCCGGAACAGCCGATAGGCCAGGGTCTCACGCATCATGGTGGGGTCGTCCACCATGGCGTTCAGGGTCAGGTTCTTCAGGCCCAGGAAGCGGACACCCTTGTCGAACTTGTTGAATTTCAGCTTGAAGGACGCCTTCTCCGGAAGCGGCAGGAAGGACAGCCCCCCTTTCAGACGCACCCCGATCCCGCCCAGTTCATGGATCTGGCCCCCGCTTTCCAGTTTGACCGATGCCTCCACGTGCTCGAAGGGGCTCTGGCCCAGGGCGGCGATCCCGTCCTGCCCGATGGTCAGTTCGATGGTCTTGACGGAACCCGGATCGAACAACAGCGCCACCAGGTCAAAAGGGATCTGGTTTTCATGGCCCTGGGTGGGCTGGGTCAGTCTGAACTGTCCCGTACCGTCCGGGATCCGGCCCCAGGTGTGGTCCGCCGGGACCTCGCCGATCTTGATGCTCACTTCCGATTCCCCGTCCGGTGACCGCAGGTGAACGGTTTCGCCGGACTTGAAACCAAAGGGGAAGCCCGTTCCGTCCCCCGGGTCCTTTTCTTCCTTCACCACCAGGTAGGCCCCCGGCGCCAGGACCGAACCGGCGGGGATGGCATAGGCATGCCCCTCCTTGTCCCAACCGTCGGACAACACCCACCCCGCCATGTCCACGTCACCGTCGGAAATATTGACGAACTCGACCCAGTCCCTCCCGTTCACGTCGATTTCATTGACGGCAAACGCCAGGTCCGTCGGTTCCACGGGGCCGCTGTCCGCACCGCAGGCAACCCACAGGGCACCCGCCGCCACCATCGCCAGTCCAGCTTTCACCATCGTCTTCATCACCAGGCATGCCTCGCTTGTCTGTCCGGGAAGGCTTCCGACTCCCGGTGCCGATCGATCACGTAACAGTACTTTGAAAATCCGCGCTGGACCAACCCGAAACGCCGGATCAGTCGAATGGCCCACTCAGGCACCATCCGTTCCACCTTGATCTCCAGGAGGACCCGCGAATCCACTTCGCCCATGGTCACGGGGTCGTCATAATAGGACAGGTCGCGGTCCTCGCATTCCAGTCCGTAAGACCCGTTCGCCATGCGACCGGTCAGGCGACGGTCGATGGTCACCCGGCCGTAGTCGTCGATGTCGCTGACCCACGGCTCGCGGAAATACCGGGCGTGCAGCACCGGTTCCACACCCAGGAGAGAAGCAACGTCCTCGAATGACATGGACCCATCCTGGAATCGTGGCAGCTCCGTTGAGGCCACAGACGGTTCGAGGACACCGGGCCACTGTTCGGCCGCGATCCGCCGCCGGACTTTCCAGATGATGCTCCCCTGCCGGTACTTGAGTTCCAGCCACACCGAATCCTTCAACCGCCGGCCGTAGTACCTCAGACGTGTCTTGACCCGTGTCAACCGCCGGAACTTCACGTCCCAGTAGAACCGGAGATCCGGCGTGTCCAGGTACAGATTGTTCACCACGTAGCCGCCCAGTTCCGGCGACGAATGACTGTCCAGCGAGCAGAATCCCTGCACGTGCTCCCGGATGGCGGAGGCCTGTTCCTCCGTGACGAGGTACTTGAGTTCGTAGCGCCGGATCCGGTGGAGTTCAGTCGACACGGGGGTCCACCTCCCCTTCCAGGTCTTTCAGGCTGTCCACACCCAGTTCGAGGCACAGTTCGTACAGGGCATGGGCCACGTCCCGGCGTTTGCGGGCCAGGATCCGTCGGGCGTCCAGGACCGTGAGCTCCAGTTCGAGGACCTCGTCGGGCGGAACGGTATCGTGCTTGTGGGTCTGCCGGATGATGTCCTCGACCTCCGCGATCAGCGACTTCGTGTCCTTGCTGGACAACTGCCAGTCGAGCCGGGCTTCCCGGTACAAGGCGTACCGGTTTCGCACCCTGGACTGGAGCCTTTCCATCTGCGCGGATGACTGGTCTTCCTTGCGGGCCATGGCCATGCGGGTGGCCCGGATGTTGCCCCTGTTGAAGTTGAAAAGCGGTAGTTCGATGCCCAGAACCAGTTCCGCCCAGTCCGTCCGGGACGCCTCGATATGGTAACTGGCCTCCACGAAGGAAAACCAGGGAATGAGGCGGAAGCGTTCGCGGTCGTACCGGGCCTCCGCCAGGGCCTTGCGCTGCTTGACCAGGTCGATTTCCGGCCGGTTGGCGGCCACGACCCGCCACAGTGCTTCCTCTGACAGGATGATTCCGGGCAGGGGCTCGGAACGAACGGCAAAGGACTGCTGCACGCCGGTCAGCCGAGCAAGCCGCCGACGGGTCTGCCGAAGCCGCTGCTCCACGCGACTCAGCCCCGTCCTGGACTCGGCCAACCACATCCGCGCCTTGGTGTAATACACGATGGATCGCCGGCCCAGGTCCTTCATCCGCTCCACCAGGGACAGCCTACGGACCTCGGTGGCGACCCTGTTGCCGGCAATTTCCGACAGTTCCTCCAGCATGACGAGGTTCGCGTAGGTCCTGCGGACCCTGGCGGCCAGCTCGTCGCGGAACCGGTCGGCACGGACATTCCTCTCCCCCAGGCGAACCTGGCCCTGGCTCCTCCTCAGGTCGAACTCCCCCAGTGCCGGGGGCCGCCAGCGAAGGCCCACCTCCAGGTCGTCGAACCCGTCACGAATGTACTCCGTTGAAATGTCACGAATGCGGATCTCGGGATTGCTGATGGCGTTGTTGGACGATGCCTGTTCTTCGGCGATATCCACGTTGGTCAGGAGGGACCGGAGTTCGCGGCTCTGCTCCAGGGCCAATTCCACGGCCTCCGAATTCCCCAGGTGTCGAACGGGGCCCGTGGGATCGGCATGAAGCCCCATTGCAAGCAATCCCGTGATGACCGGGACCACCAGTATCAGGGTCCGTGGTCTCACCGGACCTCCGATTGCAGGACCAGGGGTATGTCCGCGCCGGTGTCGAACACCATCAGGAAGCCGTTGCCGTCCGTGGTGCAGAGACCTTCCGGCTTCAGGCCCGGAAAGCGCGCCAGCACCCGTGCGGTCAGTTTACGGTCGCTCCCGGCCCCGAGCCGGAGAAAGGCCCCTTCCTGGTCCCGTCCCTTTGCGCCGGGTATGGTGGACAGGGCATACAGATCGCCGGTGGGACCAAACGCCAGGTCCGAAAACCCGGCCCTTTGCCCTTTGAACGATCCCAGGTCCACCGCGGCATGGAGGGTGAGCGTGCCGGGCCGTACGGCGGCTGCGGTGAACAGGGCATCGACCCGCTCCATCTTCCAGATCAGGGCGCCTTCGGGGCCCAGGGGCTGCTTCAGGCCGAAATACAGGGTGCCGTCACGCCAGGCCATCCCTTCCACGTCCAGGAAACCCTGTTCGTCCGCACCCATGACCTCCTTCCACCGGGGCAGCAATTGCACGGAACCCACGGCCTCCAGTTGGCGGCCGGTCCGCCTGACCCGGACCAGAAGTTGCCGGGCGGCCGGGCGGTTCCCGGCCCGGTTCATGGACTGCGAACTGACAAGGTAGATGATGTCACCGTCCGCCAGGGTAACGGCCTCCAGGTCGTTGACGGATTCCAGCCCCTTGATGGGTACCGGCTCCGGTTCGACCCGGCCCGCCCGATCCATGAAGAACACCCAGGGGGCGTGGTTGTCCCGGCCCTTGAAACCCGTATCGTCGCTCACCACGAGGTAACGTTCGATGTCGGCCAGCCATACCACACCCGAGGGTTCGAAACGGGAGAGGGCCTTGAGTTCCTCCGGCACTCCCATGGGCCGGGGCATGTTCCTTGACCTCGATCCACTGGCCTCCGAGGCCTCGACCCCGCTCGTCACCACGTGGACCTTCACCGATTCCCCCGGCAGCAGCCCATGGCCGTCCTCCAGTTCGACCCGTATCTTGAGCGCCCAGGCCACCTGGCGGCGGAACATGAGACGATCGGGGATTGGCATGTAGCCGGGATAGACGAAGGTAACGCGGCCGAAGGCGTTGTATTCGCTGCCCCTCTTCGACAGGACCTCCACGCGCTGGCCGACGATGGATGGGGCATCTTCCGTTTCGGGGAGATAGACGTCCACGTACGATGCCTGGGTCTCCTCCACCGCCACGATGGGCGAGAAGGCCGGCAGGGTGTCCCCGGGTCGTGCCAGGATCTCCACCACGTACCCATCCACCGGGGCCATCACTTCCCGCAACCGCGTCCGCTGGTCCAGGATCACCAGTTGGTGCCGGATCTCCTCGACCCGCTCCAGTCGATCGGCGGACAGCGACCGCAGGATCGCCTCTTCGTCCACCTCCGGGGCCTTTGCCTTGTCGTCCGTGGGCCCAGCCGGCTTCGTGGCCGGACGGGAATGGGCGTTGATATAGCGGGAAACGGCGTTACGGCGAATCACAAGGTCCGACAGGTCACGGGTGTGACCCAGTCCATCCTTTTCGGCACTCCGAAGCCGCTTGATCTCGGTTTCGAGGGCAGCCAGCTCCGCCCGGCGGCCGGCCAGGTCCGCCGTCTTTTCGTCGAGCCAGGCCGACCGGTATTCCACCTGCAGCCTGCCCCGGTCGTATTCCATGGCGAAGCGCTGACGGTCGGCCTCCAGGATGGTGTCCAGGGAGGCCATTTCCTGGTCCAGGCGGGCCTTTTCGGCCTCGATGTCCGATGTGTCGAGACGGGCCAGCACCTTTCCCGCAGTGACCGGATCCCCGATCTCGACGGTCAGGCCGGACACGCGGCCGCCTTCACGGGCACCCACGCGATGAACCCGCGTTTCCACGATGCCGATCAGTTCGGCCTCCACGTGCCACCAGTAATAGAGCAGCCCGGCGAGGCCCGCTCCAAGGAGCCACAGCAGCACGAACCCATGACGTTTCCTGGCGGACATGGCGCTACACCTCCACCGTGGTGTTCTGGTTTACGTAGCTCAGTCCCCGGATCCCGTCCACGCCGTCCAGTTTTTCAACGAGGGTCCGGCTGTCACCCTCCTGCTTCAGGGCCACCTGGTAGGCGTGTTCGACCAGATCACCCTGAGCCACGTTGCGCAGGGTCACCAGGGCGAAGTTGCGGGGCGTGGACCGCATGATTTCGGCAATCTGGGAGGCCGGTCCCGGTCCGGAGGGCACCTGGAACCGCACCAGGCCGTCGTGCCGGTTTCGGGTGCCGAAGGGGGACTCGCTCATGACCCAGGCCACCACGCAGAACACGGCGGCCCCCATGACCGCGGCCAGGTAGCTCTGGACGCCCGAGGCCACGCCCACACCCAGGGAAGCGAACAGGAAGACCAGGTCCCGGGGATCGCGGAGGTTGGTCCTGAAACGAATGACGGCCAGGGACCCCACGATACCGATTCCCCTGGCCACGTTGTCCCCGATGGCAATCATGAGGAGACACGAGATCATGGAGCCCAGCACCATGCTCTGCATGAGCCCCCGGGACCATGACAGACCCTGAAAGGTCTTCTGGTACACCAA
>JADHTP010000040.1 GCA_016784945.1 Deltaproteobacteria bacterium
AAGCCCGCGCCGGGGTGGCCGCCGCAGCGGGGGCAAAAACCGGGGAACTGTACTTTTTCCCCAGCGCCACCACGGCCAACAACCTGGCCGTGATCGGCGTGGCGAAGGCCAGGGCAGGGAAGGGCCGTCACCTGATCGTGAGCGCGGTGGAGCACCCATCGGTCCTGGAGCCGGCCCGTGCCCTGAAGAACCGGGGGTTCGAGGTGGACGAGGTCCCGGTGGGCCCCGGGGGGATGGTGGAACCGGCGGTCATCGCGGACCATCTGAGGCCGGACACCGTGCTGGTCTCCCTCATGGCAGTCAACAACGAGGTGGGTTCTGTGCAACCCGTCGGGGCCGTAGCCGACCTGATTTCGGGCCATGGCGCCCTCCTGCACTGCGACGCGGCCCAGGCCGCCGGAAAAATCGGTCTGCAGGCGACCCGGCAGGCGGACCTCGTGACGCTGTCCAGCCACAAGGTCTACGGGCCTTCGGGTGCCGCCGCACTGGTGATCCGATCCAGGCGCCAGGTGACGCCGGTGCCCCTGATTTTCGGGGGCGCCCAGGAAAATGGACTGTGGCCCGGGACCGCCAACACTGCCGCACTGGTGGGTTTTGCCAGGGCCTTGACCCTGGCCGAGTCGGAACTTGCGGCGGACGGCGAACGGATCGGCCACCTGATGAGGACCCTGGAAGACGGACTGTTCGAGGCCTTTCCGGGCACGCGACGCAACGGCGACCCGGCCAACGCGGTCCCCCAGTGCCTGAGCCTGAGGTTCGAAGGCGTGAAGGGAGAAACGCTCCTTTCCACCCTAACGGCCAATGGCATCGGCGCCTCCTTCGGAAGTGCCTGCGCCGCGGGCGACGACAGCCCATCCCACGTCCTGACGGCCTTGGGACTGGACGCCGAGGACGCCCGGCGCACGCTTCGGTTCGGAATCGGACGGTTCACCACCCGGGAGGAGATCGACTACACCCTCGATGTGGCGCGTAAACTGTCGGTGAAACTGAAGGGCTGACGGGCCTCACACACCCAGATAAAGCCGCTTGGCGAACTTTTCGTCCATGTTGGCTGCCAGGATCTTGGCTGCCGCGGACTCGATGTCGTACTCCACGCGGACGTACTGCAGGGTTTCGTCCTCGGAATCCCAGATCACGAAGCAGGAACGAGGGTCGCGGTCGCGGGGTTGACCGACGCTTCCCACGTTGACGATGTAGCGGGTGCCTTCGCGCAGGGCCACGTGCTTGGCATCAGAGCTTTTCGCCTTCTTGGCCGTGACACTGAAGACGGAAGTCAGGTGGGCATGGCCGATGAAACTGATGGACTTGAGCCGATCGAAGATCTGGACGTGGGTCTGGGCCTCATTGGCCTGGACCACGTAGAAGAATCCCGAGGGCATGATGGGCGCGGAGTGGAAATAGGCCAGTTCACCGTCGAGGTGGGAATAGGGCAGGCTGTAGAGCCACTTGTAGTTGTCGTCGTCCAGTTGATCGCGGGTCCAGCGCAGGGCGTTTCGCGCTGCGTCGTAGTAGTAGGCCTCGTCCATGGCGCCGGTGACCGCGGCATCGTGGTTGCCCAGGAGGCAGAAATCACAGTGCTCCCTGACCAGGCTGCAACACTCGTCGGGATTGGATCCGTAGCCCACAACGTCGCCTAGGCAGGCCACCAAATCCACGGACAGGGACTGGATTTCCTTGATGACGGCTTCGAGCGCTTCGAGATTCGCGTGGATGTCCGATATGATTGCAACTCTCATGGAGGGTATCCTACCAGCGATACACGAGGTGTCCAAGCAGACGCAGGGGACCCAAATCCACCGCATGCATCGCGATTCGACGACGGCTACGGCACTTTGGCTGCGTTAGCTTCACCAAGGGGAGTCGAGAGAAAAGGAGGAGCAGACTTGCGCAGAATCCACCAAAAACAGCAGACGCTGACCCCGATCTGGAGCGCCCACGCGCATGCCAAAGAGTCTGGAGGCCATCAGCGATGCCCACTCGGAAACCTGGGGACAGTCACCTGGTTTCCCACGCCGACTACAGGCTGACCACCCACTTGTCGTCGCGGATCAGACCATCCCGAATGCCGCCGGGCATGACCAGATCCACCCTGGCCAGGGACACGCGGGGCTGCACCGACGGGAGGTAGATCCGGTCGATGTGGACCACGGCGTCCGGGCCGGAGAAATCGTCGGGCCCCACCATGCCTCCGAAATGTTCCGACCGTCCGAAGGCGATGTGCAGGCCCAGCTTCTCGTCCAGAAGGATTTCACCCACCGGTTCCACGCCCATGTCCGCCAGGATGCCCAGGCCCAGTTCGGCCAGGTTCCCGTAGGCGGGCTCACTGGACAGGAGGTTGCGCTCCCGGGCGGCCTCCGCTCCCTCCCCGATGACGGCCAGGGCCCGGTTGCCCTCGATGCGGTAAGTCACCACTTCATCGCCGAACTGAACGGGCATCTCGCCGGAACTCTGACTGGGCTCGCCGGGCCTTTCGCCCTCGTAGGGGACGATATAGGCCTCTCCGGAAGGTACGTTGCCGGCGGTGCCGGGTTCGCGGATGAGGCCGCTGGAGGCGTGCCCGGCCCGGAAACGGAGATCCAGGTCAAGACGATGTTCCCGCGTGCCGTTCACAACGAACCGGATCTCGGCCCCTTCGGCCCGGTCCAGCAGGGCCGTCATGCCGGCCACCCGTCGATGAACTTCGCCGTAGTCTATTCGCAGGGAAGGCAGCATGGCCTGGTTGAAACCCGGCATGGTGGCCGCCCGGAAACCATGGATCGGCGCGGCCATCTTCAGTGGCGCCGTGGCGGATAATTCCGTGGGGGCGATGAGGATGCCGTGGCACTGGAACACCTCCACGAAGGCCTGGTCGCCTCCAGGAGGAAGTTCCGACGCCATCCCGGGAAGCGGACCCTCGTCCCATCGCCATGCCCGTTCGGGCAGCTCGCCGTTGTTGGCGTGGGCGTTCCTGAACAGGAAGAGGTGGGTGTCGAGCCCCAGTCTGTCCCGTTGCGCCTGGAGTGCCGTGGCCCACCGGGCGGCCATTTCGCGGCGTTCACGCCAGGCCGCGTGGTCGGGTCTTTCCTCGTCGGGCAGGTCCACCAGGATGGCGATGGCGCGATCAGCCTTGCTCTGCGCAAAGACGCGTTCCACGAGGGCGGCCAGTTCTTCACCTGTCAACGTTTCCACAGATCCAAACTCCGTTTACTTGAACGTCAAGTGTATGTCGTCCACCGCCCACCGTCCACTGTGAACGTGTCGGCTCCATTGGCGATAAGCGACAGGTGATAGGCGATAGGCGATTAGCCATGGGCCATTGGCCAACCCCCGGTGGACTGCAGAACCCAGACGCCCTAAACTGTCCTCCGTCTCTTGCGGGAGTCCCGAGATGCCCCGGGCCGACCAGATTTCAGTGTTTCTGCCCAACAATCCGGGGGGAGATCCTGAGACTCTGTGAACTTTTGCGGGACAACGGCGTGAACATCCTGGCCATGAGCATCCAGAACGCCAGGGACTACGTGGATGAGATGTTCAGGGCACGGGAAAGGAGCGGCCGTCGGATCGGACTGGCCCAACGTGCCCTATCCCTACGTGGAGGCCCTGGACAGCGTGAAGCGGTTTCCCCTGCCCGAAAAGGCCATTGCGGGCGTCATGGGCGGCAATGCCCTGGAGTTCCTCAAGATCACTTGACGACAGTCGGCGCATGGACAGAGGCCGGCCTGCGGGAAGCGGAGGTACCGATACTGAATCTCGAAGTGGATTGCGTGGACCCGAGACCCTTTTCCGATGGACAGTTGAAGACGCGGATACATGCCTTCATCGAAATGCTGGGCGACGGAAGGTAGAAACGAACACCGAGGATGGACCATGTACTATCTGGGACTGGACTTGGGCAGCCTGTCATGCGATGCGGTGGTCATCGACGAATCGGACGCCATCAAGGCGTGGTCAGTGATCCCCACGGGCGCAAAGAACCTGCAGGCCATCGAGCGCGCGCGCGCGGACGTGAGCGCCACGGCGGGCATCGATCCCTCGGAGGTGGCGGCGGTGATCGCCACGGGTTACGGCCGGGACCGGGTGGAGGGGCGGTTGGCCTCGGTGACCGAGATTACCTGCCATGCCCGCGGAATCGCCCGGCTCCTGCCTGGGACCGACGTGCTGGTGGACATCGGGGGACAGGACAGCAAGGCCATTCGACTGGGCACCAACGGCAAGGTGGTTGAATTCGCCATGAACGACAAGTGCGCCGCCGGCACCGGTCGTTTCCTGGAAGCCATGTCCAGGGCACTGGAAGTGGACATCGACGAACGGGGGGAACTGGATCGGGGGGCCGTGGGCGGCACGACGCTCAGTAGCATGTGTACCGTATTCGCCGAAAGCGAGGTAGTCTCGCTGATAGCGGAAGGGACCGACGTGCGGGAAATCGCCCACGGGTTGCACCGGGCCATCGCGGCGAGGACGCAGACCATGGTGAAACGGGTGGTCAGGGACCTGAACGGTCTCAAGGTCGCTATGTCCGGCGGAGTGGCCAGGAACGGCGGCGTGGTCCGGGCTTTGGGCGCGGCACTGGGATGCGAGATCGCTGTGCCCGCGGAGCCCGATACCGTTGGGGCCTATGGCGCGGCGCTCATCGCGCGCGAAAGGACGGTCTGACGTGAGACGGGAAATCAAGGACACACCGGAAAGGCTCGTGGAGGCCGGCCAGGTGAACTATGGCTGGTTCCGACGGCCTTTCACCGAACTGAACCTGCTGGACTGCGACAACTGGGGTTGGGGAGGGCGATCGCCCCGTACCCTGCGCGAGTTCCGGCTGAAGGAATGGCAACATTTTGCCATCGTCCACGACGAGGTGTACGTCAGCATCGCCCTGGTGGACGCGAAATACCTGGCCAATTCATGGGTCTGCGTGTTCGACCGCCAGGAACGGACGTCCCACGAGCATGCCCGGGTGGTGCCCATGGCCCGGATCCGGTTGCCAGGCGAACTGTGGGATGGCCGGTGCGGATTCGAGTCCAGGGGATACCGGGTGCAGGTCCACAACCATCTGGACGCCGGCGAGCACATCATCAATCTGGACATCGAAGCCCGGGGCGATCGGCCCGCCATCCAGGGGGAAATCACGCTGAGACAGGACCTGGACGCCGTGCAACCCTTGATTTCCGTGCTGTCCATGGGTCCCGGACAGCCATTCTATTCCCACAAGGCCCCCTGTCCAGTGACCGGAACGCTCACGGTGGGGGACCGTCGCCTGGACTATGACGGGGACTGGGACCTGGCGCTGATCGACATCCACAAGGCCTTCTATCCGCGACGGACGTTCTGGAAGTGGGCCACCTTTGCCGGCCGGGACGCCGACGGCGAAATCATCGGCGTGAACCTGACCCGGAACGTGATTGACGACGAAAAGCACGGAAACGAAAACGCCATCTGGCATGGGAGCCACCTGTCGCTGGTGGGCCCCGCGCGGTTCGACGTGCCCGTGGAGGACGACGACGCCTGGCGTATCTGGACCCTGGACCAGCGGGTGGAACTGAACTTTACTCCCGTGGGGATGCGCTCCGAGAGGATCAACTACGTGCTGGCCGAATCAAGGTACCGCCAGCCCTTCGGATACTACAGGGGCCACCTGGTGGACGACACGGGCGTCAGGCACGAGGTGGACGACCTCTTCGGTATAGCGGAAGACCACTTCGTTACGTGGTGATCAGGCCATTCAATCCAGTTCGACCCATCGGAACCAGGCCGGGTGGTTCGTCTTGTACCACTGGAGCACATCCCGGATGAGGGTCTTCTTGTCCGGCGCCATGACGGCGTCGTCGATGCGGTCGAAGTGAACCCGGATGCGGTCGTCGGGCAGGTATTCGAGGGATTCGGATGCCAGAGTCTGAAGCTCGTTGCGGATGCGTCCGGAGTCGGACACCTTCACGGGGCGGGTCCGGTAGTCGGTGCCGGCATAGAAGCGGTCCAGGAGGGGCGAAAAGACCAGCTTCATTTCGTCCATGGCTTCCATCAGCCGCAAGGTCAGCTTGACTTCCAGCATGCCGCAGCGCGTGGCGGCGCGGGAGGTCACGCGATAGACGCCGGTCTCCATTTCCTCCACGCCCGGCGAACCGGTGTAGGGGTCCGGAAGCATGTACCCCGCCAGGGCGAGAACCCGCCACTCCTTTTCGGGCAGGAAGTCGTCCACGGTGACGGTGCGCCTGCCCACGGGCATACCCGCAGTGATGGCCTCCTGCAGAATGGCCCGGTATTCCTCCACTTCCTTGCCATCGGGATCGTGCTCCAGCAGGGCGGACAGGTCCTTTGCGAAATCCGGTGACATGGGGTCCAGTTGCATCATGTTCCGCTCGCTCTTCCAGGAGACGTTGAAGCGGGACGTGAAGAGACTGAGGCAGGTGTGCAGGCCGAGCACGGGATCCAGACTGGCGGCCTGGGTGGCCTCCGCGGTGGCGGCGTAACCGTCCAGCAGGAAAAGATGGCGGCCGTCGCCGTCCCCTTCGTGGACACCCACCGCGAAAACCGGTGCATAGGTGCCGGAATCGTTGAAGGTCTCGATGTCCAGTCCCGGGAGACACCACCCGTCTTCCGTGATGTGAACGCCCAGAACATTCCATTCCTGCCACAGGGACCCGATGCGCGCCCTGCGCCCCTCACCGCCCAGGGTCCATACGTGGATGTGTTCCGGGGGAATGTCGGGATAGGTTTCCCGCACGGCCTCCATGACCATGGCACGGGGGGTGTGATAGTTGATGAGCACCGATCGGCGGGCCGCGTTGTCCACCACCGCGCGGGGGAGGACCATGGTGCCCATGTAACCCTCGTAGGGCCGGACCACGTGGAGAGGCTGGTCGAAGACGTGGCACACGGTCAAGGGCCCGGTGGCGGCGCCGCCGGCGAAACGCGTGGTGTTCTCCAGGGTGTCGACGGCCGCGCCCCAGATGGTGATGCCGGCGGCCTGGGTTTCGTGGTGAAACTCGTTCCATTCGTAGGCGGGCTCGTTGATCAGGCGCTGAACGCGGCGATCAACGAACTTGGCCACCTGGGGCCTTGCATAGACGCGGCCAAACCCCAGCAGCGGGTTGGAACCCATGTCCGGGGTCTCGCCGCCCTTGGGCATGAGACCTTCGCCGAGGCTCACCATGAGGGCGTGGTTCTCGGGGAGGCTGCGGGTCAGGTACCAGAAGCCTTCACTCATGGCGTAGGCCGACATGGCGTCAGAGTCCTTCTTGACGCGGTTCATGGCCGTCTTGTCCAGGCCAGCGCCCTCGCCGTATCGACCGAAAAGCCGGGTCCCCAGTGCGGTGACGGCGGCGGTCATGATGAAGTTGCGGTAGAGGCCGTCACCGGTGAAGGCGAGATCACCGCGACATTCACCCTGGATCCAGCTTTCCTCCACGTCCTCGAGCCAGAGGTGGAAACGCCCCAGCACGGGTCGTGTGTCGAACGCCCACTGTGCACGAAGGTTCTTCTGTCCCATGTCCATTGGCGAAATCCTCCTCAACGGACCTACTGTGCCATTGGCGGGGCGTGGAGTCCAGAGGAGTAGAAAGATGATCGTTCGTCGTTGATCGTTGATCGCTGGAATGATCCTCGATCAACGATCGACTATCCAACGATCCACACTTCTCTAGAGAATGCGCTTGGAGATGATCTCCTTCATGATCTCCGTGGTGCCGCCGCCGATGGAAAGAATGCGCATGTCCCGGTACAGGCGTTCCACGAGATACTCGCGCATGTAGCCGGCGCCACCGTGGATCTGGACTGCCTCGTAGGTCACGCGATCACCCACCTCGCAGGCGAAGTTCTTGGCCATGGAGACCTGGGTGACCTGGTCCATTCCCGCATTCATGGCGGCCGCCACCCGGTAGTTGAATTCCCGGGATGCCTCCACCAGGGTGGCCATTTCGGCCAGCTTGTGCCGGGTCACCTGGAATCCCGTCAGGGGCTTGCCGAAAGCCTCCCGTTCCCGGGCGTAACGGATCGACTCATCCAGGGCCAGTTGGGCCGTGGTGGTGGCAATCACCGCCGCCCACAGACGTTCCTTCTGGAAGTTTTCCATGATGCCGATGAACCCGGCGCCTTCCATGCCCAGGAGGTTGTCGGCCGGGACGCGGCAGTCGTCGAAGAAGATCTGGGCCGTGTCCGAGGCCCACCAGCCCATCTTCTTGAGTGGCTTGGAAACCGCGTACCCGGGCGTGTCCGATTCGATGACCAGGAGGCTGACCCCCTCGTAGCCTTTGCCCCCGGTCCGCACGGCGCAGGTGATCTGGTCGGCGCGGATCCCGCTGGTGATGTAGGTCTTGCTTCCGTTGACAACGTAGTGGTCGCCGTCTTTCACCGCCTTGGTGCTGATACCGGCCACGTCGGAGCCGGCGCCGGGTTCGGTGATGGCCAGGGCGGCGATTCGCTGTCCGGCGATCACGGGCACCACGAACTTCTGCTTCTGTTCTTCGGTCCCCAGGGCCAGGATGGGTGGCAGGGCGAGGTCCAGGGTGCCCAGACTGGCGGTTATTCCACCGGATCCGCACCTGACCAGTTCCTCCAGGCAGACGATCTTCATGAAGATGTCGCCGCCGGTGCCGCCGTACTCCTCGGGATAGTAGATGCCGCTGAGACCGGCCTCAGCGCTCTTTGCGTACAGTTCCCGGGGGAAGGTGCCCGCTTCTTCCCACTCGTGCACGAAGGGTTTGATGTCCCGTTCCACGTATTTGCGCACGGTCTGACGGACCGCCTCGTGGTCCTCACCGAAATAGTCGACGTACTTTTCCACCGATGATCCTCGCGATTGGTCGATAAAGCATAATACCGTCACCAGTCGCCCGTCTACCTTGAACTTTTCCTCGGTCGCCTCCGACCGTCTCTTGCAAAGCGCAGCGAACGTTTACAACACAAGGGGGGGGGCATAGGGGGGCGCCGCCCCTGCGAGACCAAGTCGGTCTACTGCCAGACCTGGAGGGTTTCGGTCTTCATCCCGCCGGGATAGCCGTAGGACACGTACCAGTCCCATCCATAGACCACGATGCCGGCCTTCTTGTCCGACGACAGAACGTGGGAGCCTTCCACCAGGGGCATCCTCGCGGACACGTACTGCTGGGAGGGCAGGGACGTGAACTGTCCCGCCTGGATCGGGTCGCCGTCCAGGGTGACGCTGGCGCCCCACTCGGCGATGATATTCAGGTAGTTGCTTGCGTATTTGTTGGGTACCAGGAAGACATATTCCTCGCGGAACTGCTGCACGGGCACGGAGATGATGAAGGCGGGGTCACCGATGTTGGCGTCCCCGGGTGAACAGTCGGACTGCTTGTAGCAGGTGTCGCCGAAGAAGTCCCCGCCGCAGGTGCAATCGGCGCCGAAGCCGACCTTTTCGCAGGGCTGGCCCGAAAACAGGTCCCAGCAACCCACGTGCTCTGTGCCCGGTGCGTCCTGCCCCACCAGAAACTGTCCTACCAGGACCTGCTTGTCGGCCGTTATTTCCACATCCTTCATGGTTTCGAACTCGTGGTACTGCCCGGCGTTGAGAACGGGCACCGTGGTCACGGCCGGCGTCACCGTGACGTGGGTGTCGTTCACCGCCGCGAGAATGCGGATGACGTCGGGTGCATTGCCCCGCTGCCAGGTCTTGGACACCACGTAGTGGTCTCCCCAGGCGGACAGGGGGGGTAATTGCTCTTCCATGTGGTCGCAGGCCGCCACGTCCACGGGGACGGTGGCGCACACATGTCCGCCGAACACGGCGACCCGCCCATCGGCCTCCACCCAGGAACCGGTGAGGTCTTCCGTTTCGCTCTGGGATTCCACGTTCAGCACCTCGAACTGCTCCAGGGTGGTCTGCCAGGTCTGGCCCTTGGTCAGGGCCGGGATGCCCGTGCCGGCCAGGGTGTTGGCGCTCACCTTGATGGTCACAGCCGTGGGTTCCTCTTCGGTCCCCACCACGGCGAAATTGGAGGCCAGCGCCTGGTTGGCCGTGTTGAAACCGATGCTGGGCCAGCTGAGAACCATGTACTTCTTGCCCAGGGCGTTGGTGGGCAACAGGAGAGACGCGTCATTGGAATACACGTCCACGTTTTCAAGGGGATTGAACTGGTACGCCACGATTGGCAGGTTGGACTGGATCCTGTAGGACTTCTTTCCCTTCATGGAACCCTCGATATTGTAGGGATCCAGGTTGATGATGGTGGCGGTCTTGGGCGGGGCCTTCACCGTGGTCACGAGGTTGGTGAACTTGGACACCGTAACCGTGGCGTCGAAGGACTCGTTTGTGTTGGATATCACCACGGCGAAGGGGGCGTCGCCTCCCGCGGAACCGGGGGCATGATCATCGTACTGGTCCATGTCGATGGCCCAATATTCGCACCCCAGGTTGGTCTTGAACTTTTCGTTCAGTTCGCACAGCTTCACGCAGATGCCCAGGTAGCACATCCGCCCCGTATTCTCCGTGTCGCAGTCTTCCAGGAAGGACCAGGCCTCGCCGAATTCGTCGCACCGGTGGACCTCGCTGTCCACGCACTTCTTGGTCAGCGGGATGCAGTTCATGCACTTGCCGTCGATGCATTTGCGGTCCTGGCCGCAGTCGTCGATGGATTCCCAGGCCGAACCGTCGTCGAGGCACCGCCGGACCTTGTTCTGCGCGGGGGTGCATTCCACCAGGCCGGGCTTGCAGGCGACACAGCCTCCCTGCCAGCACACGAGAGTGTCGCAATCGAATTCACCGACCCAGCTCATGCCGTCGCCTGAACAGGTCTTCACCATGTTGTTCACGCAGGACATCGCGTTGGGCTCGCACAGGTTGGGCTCACAGGCCCCGTTAACGCAGTACTGGATGCCGCAATCGCCGTGGTCCACGCATTCCACGCAGATCCCCTGGCTGGTGTCGCATCGAGGGGCCGCGTCCGGGCAGTTGTCATCGATGACGCACTTGGTCTGGGCCGGGCCCGTGTCTTCCACCACCTCCTCGCCCCAGCCGTAGTCCACCACCACGGGCGGGATTTCCTTGATTCCGTCAAGGTCGATGCCGCCGTTGCTTTCCGTCGAGCAGGCGGTCAAACCGACCAGGCAAAGCAAACAGGTCGCAGGCAGGTTCCTCATCCATCTTCCGTCCACAAAGACCGTCGAATATTACCCCTTTTTGGGTGGCTGCGCGACCTCGGTTCCCTTGCATTTGCGAGCGTTCGTGACTATTGATGAAGCTGCACTCGGTATCCGGAGGAAAAGCATGAATGATCGCGGTGACTGGCCTGGTGGAAACGGGGGCGGTCAGGACTTCGACCCCATCGAGGAACTGAAGAAGAAATTCGACAAGTGGAAGGCCCAGCAGAACACCCCCAACATGCCCAACGGCAAGTGGATCTGGCTGGTGCCGGCCCTGGCCCTCCTGGCCTGGCTCGCTTCGGGCATCTACTTCGTGGAACCCGGTGAAGTGGGCGTCGAGCGACTCTTCGGCAAGGAAATCACGCAGACACAGCCCGGCCCCCACTATGCCTTCCCCCGGCCCATCCAGCAGGTGAACAAGGTCAACATGGAATCAATCCGGCGCGCGGAGATTGGTTTCCGGTCCCATTCACGCGGCAACCAGCCCGCTCTGGCCGAGCGACACCTGGAAGAGGCGTTGATGCTCACAGGTGACGAGAACATCGCCGACATCCAGGTGGTGGTCCAGTACCGGGTGAAGGGCGCGTCGGACTTTCTGTTCAGGGTAAGGGATCCCGAGGTGGCCCTGCGGGGCGCCACCGAGGTGGCGTTGCGCGGCATCATCGGCAAGACGGCAATCGACGATGCCATGACCACGGGACGCTCCAAGGTGGAGGCCGACGTGTCCACCTTCCTTCAGCGCCTGCTGGACGACTACGGGACCGGACTGCACGTCATGGAACTGAAACTGCTGGTGGTGGACCCGCCCGACGAGGTCAAGGACTCCTTCCACGAGGTGGTGAGGGCCCTGGAGGACAAGGAGCGGCTGGTCCGCGAGGCGGAAGGCTACAGGGAAGACCTGGTGCCCAAGGCCCGTGGTGACGCGGAAAAGATGGTCAAGGATGCCGAGGCCTACATGGAAAAGAGGGTCAGGGAAGCTGCCGGTGAGGCCAAGCGTTTCGACCAGGTGCTGGCCGAGTATCTGAAGGCCAAGAGGGTGACCCGTGAGCGGCTCTACCTGGAATTCGTCCAGGCCAATCTGCCCCGGATAGAAAAAATCGTCATCAATCCTTCCGTGGGCGGGGGCGGGCTGCAAAAGGTACTGCCCCTGAAGAGCCTCATCGACCTGAGGCCCGTCCCGGCCGGGAAATAGGGAGGAAGAGAACATGAAAAGCAACAAGATCATCATTGGAACCCTGGTAGTGGCGGCTCTTCTCCTGGCGGTGGCCTCCCAGTCGCTGTTCGTCGTGGACATGACCGAGCAGGTGATCATCACCCAGATGGGTGAATACGTCCGGTCCAGCGACGAACCGGGCCTGGACATGAAGCTGCCCTTCGTCCAGAAGTCCGTTCGATTCGAAAAGCGGATCCTGGTGTCCGACGCACCCCCCGCCGAATACCTCACGCTGGACAAGAAAAGGCTGGTGGTTGACAGCTACACGCGTTGGCGGATCGAGGATGCCATCAAGTTCTACATGTCCGTGAAGAACGAGTCCGGGGCCCTGGGGCGCCTGGACGGGATCGTAAGTTCCGAGTTGCGTACCCACATCGCGGCACATGACTTTCACGACATCATCGGTGAAGAGCGGGAACCCATCATGGAGGACGTGGCACAGAAGGCCGGGAAGATCGTCAGCCAGTACGGCATCCGGATCATCGACGTGCGCATCAAGCGGGCCGACCTGCCCAGGGAAGTCCAGAGCAGCGTCTATGCCCGCATGAACGCGGAACGTCAGCGGATCGCCAAGAAGTACCGCGCCGAAGGTGAGGAAAAGGCCCGCATCATCCGGGCCAATGCGGACAAGGAAGCCACCATCATCATGGCCGACGCCAAGAAGACCAGCAAGGAGACCATCGGGCAGGGGGACGCCCTGGCCACGAAGATCTATGCCGAGGCCTACGAAAAGGACCCGGAGTTCTATGGCTTCACAAAAAGCCTGGAAGCCTACGAGAACATCCTGGACGACGAGACCACTCTGGTGCTCGATACCCGTTCCCGTCTCTTCAGGTACCTTGACGACCCCTCCGCCCCGCGGTAGGCGCCATGTCCCGTCGTCCCGACTTCTACAGGGTTTTGCAGGTGGATTCGGGGGCCGATCCGGAGGTCATCGACGCGGCCTACCGGAAGCTGGCGGCCAAGTACCATCCCGACCACGGCGGCGACGATGATTCCGAAGAACGGATGAAGGCCATCAACGAGGCCTACGAGGTCCTGTCCGATCCGTCGAAGCGGGCCCGATACGATCGCGGGCGATGGTTGGGCGGCGGTGGAACAGGCGGCGGCGACAGGGCAGGGCGGTCCGTGACCTGGCTGCGGTACCTGGTCCCGCTGCTCATGCTGGGAATGACACTGGCCGGGTTCCGGGTGAATCCCAGGGTCGGGGTCATCCTTGCCGCGGCCTTCGTGGTCTACGGCCTGCTCAGGGCGTTCAGAAGACGCTTGTAGGGGCGACCCACCCGGGTCGCCCTATGGCGCACGTGGGACAGACAGGTGTCCGTCCCACAATCTGTCAACGATCAACGATCAACTTGTGAGTACCGAGTTCTTTTCTATTCGCAGCGCGCTATTTTGTAAATCTTCATACGAACTTGAGAGTGCCGTATTCTTCGAATTCGAGGGTTAAGCGACAAGGCGTATTCCCTCGGTTCTAACAAGGTCGATTCTTTCGCCCAGGAATTTCGTGCGGGATGGGGTTCCCATCGTCATCCGCGAGAAATTGAAGCAACGAATTTCTGACAAGCAATGGCAGTGACCAGTTCAAAGGGAGCAAGGTCTGGCCGGATGGTGCGGATCCAGGATCCGAAGGAGCGCCAGATCAGGAGGCGCAAGAACAGCATGTGTATGCTATCCGTCGAGGTGGATCCAGCCGAAAAACCGGAAATCAGACAGGATTCAACATCGAAAGGAGTCAGGCATGACAGAGAACGAAAAGAAACTGAAACGGATCGTGAAGAGAATCGAGCGGATCAAGGCGGTACTTGCCAAGATCGGACCGATGCGGCCTTTGGTCACTGACACGCCAGTACAAGGACCCCAAGGCCAAAAGAGGACCCTACTGGCAGATCAGCTACACTCGAAACACGAAAAGCCGAAGCTACTATGTCCGGCCAGATTGCGTGCCGGTCATCCGAATGGAAATCTCGGCGTACAAGCGGTTCAAGAAACTCATGGACGAGTGGGTTGACCTTGCCATCGAGGCGTCGAAGCTTCGTATGAAGATTCACAAAACGACGCACTCCGAGTAGGATAGAATTCGTACTCTCAACGAGGTGACCCCCGTGCCTGGAATCAGCAAGGATATGTGCCTGGTCTGCCTGGCAGTGTCCGCCATGACGTGGACGGCCTGTGGTGGTGGTGGTGGTGGCGGCGAAGAGTCGTGCGTGCCCCCGTGCGAGGCGGGATTCACCTGCCAGGACGGTCAGTGCGTGGACGACGGGTCTTGCACGCCCGCGTGCCAGAACAAGCAGTGCGGCGACGATGGTTGTGGCGGGACCTGCGGGTCCTGCACGAGCCCCATGACCTGCAATGCCTTTGGGGCCTGTGAAACCTTCTGCAGGGCACAGTGCGTCGGAAAGGAGTGCGGAAGCGACGGGTGCGGCGGTTCTTGCGGCACCTGCGTCGCGGGTCAGGAATGCAGCGGTTCGGGGAAATGCGAGGACACCTGCGTCACGGACTGCTCCGGGAAGGAATGCGGCGACGACGGGTGCGGCGGTTCTTGTGGCACCTGCGTCGCGGGCCAGGAATGCAGCGGTTCGGGGAAATGCGAGGACACCTGCGTCACGGACTGCTCCGGGAAGGAATGCGGCGACGACGATTGCGGCGGTTCCTGCGGGGACTGCGAACTGGGATCCGCATGCGAGGACGGCGCCTGCGTCGAATGCAAGCCGGACTGCGACGACAAGGTCTGTGGCGACGATGGCTGCGACGGATCCTGCGGTGTCTGCCCCACGGGAAAGGTCTGCGGCGTTTCGGGCCAGTGCGAGGAACCCTGCGTGGCCGAATGCCTGGGCAAGGAGTGCGGCGACGACGGGTGCGGCGGCAGTTGCGCCGAGTGCGTCCAGGGCTACTATTGCGACCAGGATTTCAAGTGCGTGGAAGGTTGCCAGCCTGTATGCGACGGCAAGGCCTGCGGTGATGACGGTTGCGGGGGCGTTTGCGGCGAATGCACGGCGCCCGCCGTGTGCGAGGCAGGCCAGTGCGTGGGCTGCGACAAGGATTGCCAGGGAAAGGAATGTGGCGGCGACGGCTGCGGCGGGTCCTGCGGGGAATGCGGCACGGGCAAGATGTGTGGCCCGCAGGGTCTGTGCGTGGATTTCGATCCCTGCCCCGTGTGGGGGGAACTGGCCTGCGGCGGGTCCGTGTCGGGGACCAACGAAGGACAGCAGAGCGTCCTGGACGATTACGAATGCACTTTCTATGAAGAAAGCGGTCCCGAGGTCATCTATTCCTTCGTCGGCGACAAGACCCAGTTCGTGACCGCCGCCTTCAAGGTGGAACCGGCCGAAGACCTGGACATACTGGTGATGGATGCATCCTGCGACCCCGCCACCTGCCTGGTCTACGGCAACGACGACGTGAAATTCAAGGCGGAACCCGGCGTCACCTACATTGTGGTTGTGGACGGCTTCCAGGGCGCCGTCAGCCCGTTCGAACTGGATATCGACTGCTGCATCCCCGACTGCACCGGAAAGGCCTGTGACGAGGAAGACGGATGCGGAACGGAGTGCGGGTGTACCCAGGAGGGCTACTTCTGCG
>JADHTP010000041.1 GCA_016784945.1 Deltaproteobacteria bacterium
GGCGGTGATCCGCGGTGGGAGCTGATCCCCACGGAGGCACGGGAGGCCGGGTTCTTCCTGGAGATGATCTACGGCGCCAGCGAGCCCGGCGACCTGTCCCGGTTCGTGACGCCCAACAGCATGCACTCCAACATCAGCATCAACCTCAAGGACCACAAAGGGGTGACCCTGCAGAAGGTGGTCAAGGAACTTCGGGACTACGTAAAGGAAAACCCCATGGAAGGGGCGAAGTTCCGGCTGGCCGGGGGCTACGGAGGCCTGCTGGCCGCGGTGAACGAGGTGGTGGCCTGGGCCGAGGCGCGGGTGACCATCATCGCGTTCAGCTTCGTGTTCCTGTTCTGCGCCATCGCCTACCGGTCCCTGATTGCGGGCATGCTATTCCTGATCCCGCTCATGCTGTCCAACTACCTGACCCTGGCCCTGATGGGATGGCGGGGCATCGGCCTGGACGTGAACGCCCTGCCCGTGGTGGCCCTGGGCGTGGGCCTTGGGGTGGACTATGGCCTGTACGTGATCAGTCGAATACGGGAAGAGTTCCAGGAAAAGAACGACCTGCGGGAAGCCATCATCACGGCCATGTCCACGGCAGGCAAGGCGGTCCTGCTGACCGCCGGGACCATGGTGTTCGGCGTGGTGTTCTGGACCTTCAGCTTCCTGCGCTTCCAGGCGGACATGGGTCTGCTGCTGGTCTTCTGGATGTGCGTGTCCATGACCGGCGGCCTGGTGCTGCTGCCCACCCTGGTCTACATCTTCCGGCCGAAATTCGTGGTGGGCAAGGCCCAGGCATAGCGAATCCGGACCCATCTGATCGCCCCCCCCCTTGCAGGAAGCCGAACTGCACGATATTTTCGAATGTCCACCAAGGAGGAGTCACATGCGAACGATGACGAACAGCTTTGCGATGATCGGCCTGTCCATGGCGCTGGTCCTGTGTCTGGCCCCTCCGGGTTGCGGCGGCGGAGGCTCGGACGACGAACCGGACACCACGGTGGTGGATAGAGGACTACGATGAATTGTAGGCGAGTACCTGGACCTGCACGAAGGCTTTTGCCGGGTGAGGGGACCATTGTCGACCCGATCGCCGCCATCGGTCTGCCCCCATCTGCCCGAGCATCTGCAGGACTTCGTGGCCTGTGCCACGAAGGAGCGTTTCACGCCCATGGCAGACTTCGACTGGGAGTGGCCGAAGTCCATTGACCGGCCACTCGTCGAAGACGTCTTCGAGATCGACAGCGACAACTGCATCCGGTGCGGCGCCTGCCTGCGAATCTGTCCTACCGAGGCCTTTTCGTGCTGCCGAACGGATCCCGTCCAGGTGCGTCCGGACCGACCGTGAGTCAGATTGACGAGGGGCCCTTCGCCCGACGATTCCACGCCGGCTACTGATGATGTAAACTCCCCCTATCGATTCCAGTCAACGGGCCGGTCCAACGCCGACCCGACCACGGAGGTTCTCATGAAACGGGCATGGAGATGGCTTGGTTGCCTGGTGGTAACGACGGCGGTGGTCGTGCCGGTGGCTTGCGGAGGAAACGGCGGCGACGGCGAAGCGGACACTACCGTGCCCATGGACGTGGTGGAAACAACGGATCCGGGGACCATGGAAACTGCCGATCCGGGCGGGGACACGGGCCCGGTGCCCACCGGGTGCCTGGAGAAGATGGAGGTGGACCAGACCTTTACCGTAGACGGGCTGAACGGTCCCGTAGAGGTGGTCCGGGACCAGTGGGGCATCCCCCATATCTACGCATCCACCGAGGACGACCTGTTCTTCGTCCAGGGCTACATCCAGGCCATGGACCGGTCGGCCCAGATGCAGGGCATGCGCCTGATCACCCACGGTCTGTACGCCAGGAACGCCCTGGCCGGGCCCGGTGACCTGGGCAATGACGTGTACATGCGGTTGCTGAACTTCAAGGGCGTGGCCGAAGAGATCTGGGCCAAGGTCCAGGTGGAAGAACCGGAGATCGCGGCCGAACTGGTAGCCTATTCAAAGGGCGTCAGCGCCTTTTTCGAGGCTGCCGCGGCGGACAAGTCCATGCAGCCGCTGGAATGGCAGATACTGGCCCCGTTCGATCCGTGGACCCCGGTGGATATCCTGATGATCGGCCGCTTGCAGGTGTGGGACCTGTCCTTCGACGGACAGTCCGACGAGATCAACATGATGACGGTGCTGGAGACCATCATGGCGGAATTCGGCGGGACCGACCTGGAAGGCCTGGCCACGGACGCCTATCGGTCCGCGCCCGCGGCCGACGCGTTCATCCTTGGGCCCGACGAACGGAACCACGGTCCCGCCACGCCGGCGAGACTGCCCATCAAGTTGCTGAACCGACTTCCCAAGGGATATTTCGCCAACCTGTCCAAAGGACTTGACCAGTTGACCATGAACCCCGGGGTCCCCTTCGGCGTGGGCAGCAACAACTGGACCGTGAGCGGCAGTCTGACGGAGACCGGCCACGCCATGGTGACCGGTGATCCCCACCTGTCGTTGAGGAATCCCTCGGTGTGGCACCAGGTGCACCTGAACACGGCGCGGGCCGGGGGGGAACTGGACATGATCGGGGTGACGTTCCCCGGGGTCCCGGGCATCCTGCTGGGTCACAATGCCGACGCGGCCTGGATGGCCACAGTGCACTACTACGACGTGACGGACGTGTACGTGGAGACCTTCTCCGACGCCGATCCCGACGCTGTGGTGTTCGAGGACGGCGAGGTGAAGGTCGAGGTCCGGGATGAGACATTTTCCTACAAGAAGCCCGCCGACGGCTGCGAGTCCTTCCTCAACGACTTCGTGAAGGGATTCACCTGGACCATGGACGAAAAGGACGGCCAGTGCCACGTGACCGTCAGCATCGAAAACGTGCCCCACCACGGGCCCGTCATCCCGGGCTCGAAGGCCACCCTGCCCACGGGCGAGAAGATCGCCATGACCTGGCGGTGGACCGGGCTCGAGCCTTCGGGCGAGTTGAAGGCCTTCACCGGGCTCACCCGAATGAAGAGCACCGACGATTTCTTCGCCGCCATGCAGGACTACGGCGTGGGCGCCCAGAACATCGTCTATGCGGACACCAAGGGTGACATCGCCTATTCCGCGTTTGCGAAGGTGCCCGTGAGAAAGCATGTGGCCGCGGGGAACGGGGCCGAGCACCCGCCCTGGCTGCCCATGCCGGGGGACGGATGCTGCGAGTGGACCGGGTACGTGCCCACCACGGACCTGCCCCAGGCCCTGAACCCGGCAAAGGGATTCGTGCTGACGGCCAACAACGACGGGACCGGGGCCACCCAGGACAACGACCCGCTGAACGAGGGCTACTACACCACCCATGCCCAGGACCTGGGCTACCGGGCGGCCCGCATCTACGAGATCCTGGAAGGGCTTTTCGCCACGAAAAAGGTGGGGATCGCGGACATGAAGACCACCCAGGCGGACCACAAGTCCCCCCTGGGCAAGGACCTGACCCACGCCATCCTGAAAGCCGTGGAAGAGGGCCAGGAGGCCGTGGACGGCGCGGCCGGGTCCGACAACAGCCTGGTGCCGTTCATGACCGATGCGGTCAAAGCCGCGACGGATCGGCTCAAGGACTGGGACTTCATGGCTTCGAGCGGCACCTGGGAGGGTGAAACCGAGGCCCAGAAAAAGTCCGCGGTGGCGACCAGTATCTTCAACGCCTGGTTCGTCCACTTGAACATGAACGTGTTCGACAACAAGGGCATGGGAGGCCTGGAGTACCAGTATCGGTCCAAGCTACTGGTGGCCATGATCAACTACCCCGAGGAGCTGGCCACCTGGTCCGAGGGCCTCCAGGACAGCCTGATATGGGACGACGTGTCCACCGACGGCCCTGTGGAGTCGCGTCACCACATCATCCTGAAGAGCCTCGCTGAGGCCGTGGTCTTCCTGGCGGATCCGGCGAAGGTCGGTCCCAAGGAAGACGGCGGCTTCGGGACCACCGACATGGACCAGTGGCTGTGGGGCGAACTGCACACGATCACCCTGAAGCATCCCCTGGGCGGCGAGGCCAACATCCCCAAGGGCAGCGAGTACCCCAACGGGTTTCCCCGTCACGGGGACAACTTCAACGTGGACGCCTGCAACCCGGGGGTCGATGACACCAATTTCACCTACGGAAGCGGACCCTCCATGCGGGGTGTCTACGTGCTGGACCCGGCGGGCATCCGGATGGAAAACGTCATCCCCGGCGGGCAGATCGCGGACCTGGCCAGCCCCCACTACGGCGACGAAATGGAACTGTGGGCCCGCAACCAGACCCACCCCGTCTACCACATGGATGATGACGTGGCGGGCGCCGCCGAATCGTGCTGGATCTTCGGGCCGTAAGGACGTTTCTCGAAGACTGTCAGTCGCCTGTCGCTTGTAGGGGCGGCCTACCCAGGCCGCCCTCGTGCAGGTGGGACGGATGGGTATCCGTCCCCTACAGATTTTCGATGGCCATGGCCGAGCACTCGGGTGGGGCGGTGACTGGATTGCACCGCGAGGGAAGGCCGCCGGGCAGGTCCAGCCACCAGTCCATGCCTTCAACCGGGGCGGGGTAGTCGGTGCTGATGATGTGGGCCCCGGCGGACACCACCCTTTCTTCCTTTTCCAGGATTTCGGCCAGGGTGTCGTCGGCCCCCCCGACGGCGGTCCTCACGAGGTACCCTGCCTTTGCGGCCTCCCGGATGGTCTGCCCGTCCCCGGTTTCGATGACGGACGACCAGGGGGCGCCCATTTCCCCGCGAGCGAACAGGAGGGCCCCCTGAAGTCCGGGGTGCAGTTCCAGGTAGCCGTCCCGGTGTTCACTGCTGTCCAGCATCAGGAACAGGACCCGGCCCCGGGTTTCGCCCAGGGTGGGCCAGCCGTCCGTCTCCAGGGCGGCCCGCAGGGTGGCGTGACCACCGCGAACGTCGTCGGGCGTAAGGATCCTCTCGCGGGGCCACATGGACAGGATCTCCGCGTCCAGCGCCAGGTAGTAGCCCTCGATGGGATTGGATTTCAGGCTGTCCTTGGGTTCCACCAGGATGAACAGGAGGTGGTGGGCCGGGTGGGCATCGGACCAGCCCCTGACCAGGGACAGGCAGTCCGCGAACATGGGGCAATTCGTCCCTTCGTCGAAGATCGGGACATGGGCCACGCGAAATCCCCCGTCCCCGTCCCACAGGACGTCCAGTTCCACCTGGCGGACCCCCTGTTCCTCGAATTGCCGGTCCAGTGGCAGGTGGGTGTAGTCCCAGTCCGCCAGCACGAAGGGATCGGGGGCCACGTGGTAGCTGTTGTGGGTGCCCTTGACCTGGATGTGGTTCAGGCGAAGGAGATCGTCGGTAGAGACGGCATCGGACGAACACCCGGCCAGGGTCAGCACCACCATCAGGAACAGTCGCATCAATGTCACGCTCCTACAGGTCCAGGGCGCAGCGGAAACCCATGTAGCTGGCCATGTGGGTCGGACTCTTGGGGCCGCGGGATCGGAAAACACGGCCACGTGGCGCCGGGCGTCGAGCCAGTCCATCCGGCAGGGCGACCCGATTCCTACCGGCCCACGGCCTCCGACTCTTCCTCGATGACGTCCACCAGGGTCTCGACATCCAGGTCTCCCACGTATTTTCGACCGTTGATGAAGAGCGTCGGAGTCGCCACCACCCCGTTCCTGAGGCCTTCCTTCTTGGAGGCCACAAGGGACTTCTTCACGGCTGCGGACGTCAAGGCGCCTTCGAAGGCCGCCGCACCCATTCCCGCCTCGGTGGCCCACCCGGCCAGGCGGCCCACCTCGAAGGCGTCGAAATGACGGTAGACCAGCAGCAGGTATTCCCACATCCGGCCCAGGCTGGCGGCGGCGGCCACGGCCAGGTTCGCTTCCATGGAGTTGGTGTGGGACTTGATGGGGAACAGGCGCAAGTGCAGCGCCACCTTGCCCGCCAGTCGCCCGGCGGTGACTTCCCGATACAGTTCCGGCACCATCTTCGAGCAGAAGGGACAGCGCAGGCAGACGTAGGCCACCACCTTCACCCCGGCCTTGGAACAGCCCACCATTGGGCTTTTCGCCAGGTCCGTTTTCACGGTCCTGCCGGGACGCATCATGCTGGTCGCCCGGCGCTGCAGGGCCCGCTGGATGGTGGTCCTGTCCTGCCCGGCAGCGGCGCGACGGCACACGAAGTCGGCCAGGCGGACGGCCAGCTGACAATCGGGACGGGCCTTGATGCACTTCTCGATGGTCTCGTCGCAGCAGTCGTAGGGATGCTCCGTGGAAACCAGGTACCGGGCCACGGACCGGGCCTCACCGGTCAGGGCGTCGCAGGCGGGTGTCTGGGCCCCTGCCAATGGCAAGACCAGCCCCGTTCCCAGGAAAAAGGCCAGGATCGGAAGGATTGAAAAGGTGCGCGTCATGTCTTTCTCCGGGCGGACCACAACCCGTCCAGGCCGAGGGGCCGGCGGTCCGCCAGCAGGACGTATACGGCCAGGGCCAGCCAGGCCGTGTCACGGACCATGGTGGTCCATCCGATGGGGTCGGCGTCACCGGTCTCTGCGGAGGCGAAACACCCGCAGGACATGTCGAGCCCCTGCGCAAGGGCCACGGCCAGGGCCACCATGAACATCACCATCATACCCGAGACCAGCAAGGCGGCGGCCCGGACCCGGAAGCCCGCCAGCAGCATGACGCCCACCACCGCTTCCACCCAGGGCACCACCAGGGCAAACCCGTTGATGAGGGACAGGGGCAGGATCCCGTAGGTGGCCACGTCCAGGGCGAAAGACCCGGGGTGGAGGATCTTGTAGGCGGCGGCCATCCCGAAGATCACGGCCAGGTAGAGCCGGGCCCCGAAGGCCAGCCACCGGTGGCCACTCCAGTCCATGATGCGTTCCGCGGTCATTTCTTCAACGCCCCCGCCCCGCCCTCCACGTAGTACACGTTCCGAAGGCCCCGGCCGGCCAGTTCCCGCGCCATCTCACGGCCCGAGTCCGGGTCGTCCCCATCCCCGTAGACCACCACGGCGGCGGCGCCCGAACCCGCCAGCTTCTTCACCGATTCCATGGGGACCGGTTCCAGGTAGTCGAAACCGATGTGCAAGGACCCGGTGTGGTGCCATTGACCGTATTCCTCTTCGCCCCGGGCATCCACCAGCACGGTCCTGGCCGCCCCGATGAGGGGGTCATCGGGCGCCACGGGCGTCACTTCGCCAAGTGGCTCCGGGCAGGGCACGAACACCTCATAGGCCCTGGAGGCCACCAGTTCAATGCCTTCCTCCCGCACGCCGTTGACCGTCAGTGCCAACGCGGCGGAAACCACCACCACCAGCACGGCGTCCCGGAGGGTGGTCAGGATGATGTCTTTTCCCGCCATGGCCTTGAAGCCCCGCCGAAGCCTACTGCACGCAGGACGAGGATCGCATGACCTCCTCGTCCTGTCGAAGCAGATCCTGGATCCGGTCGTCGAATCCCCCGCCCGCCTCGCCGCCCGCCCATGGGAGTGGGGCGACGGGTAAATCGGGGGAAATCCCCGGCAGTTCCACGTCGCTGCTGAATGTCAGGGCCAGTCTCAGCAGGACCCGGTGGTCCATGTAGTCGTAGTTGGCCGCAGTGCTCTCCCGGTCGGAAAAATCATAGGAAACACCCAGTTTCAGGGTCGTTCCCCGCCACACCGGGAACAATGGGGGCGACCAGGCCTCCAGCGTGGCCTTGACGAAGAAATCGCGACGGTTCCTGTCACCGCCCGTGTCGAATCGATCGTAATCCATAGATTCAGGGAAGTAGTCCACGGAGAAGTTGAGTCCCGTCCTGATGCTGAATCCCAGGGGCAGACGAAATCCCACCCGGGCCAGCAGCGTGCCGCCGTAGACGTGATAGGCGGCCCGACGGGCCCTGTGGACCCGCCCGGTCACACCCCAGAGCAGGCTCACGGGACCCTTCATGGGGATGCCGCCGCCCACGCCCAGGTCCACCTCCGTGCGCGTGCGGGCGGTTTCGCGGAAGGTGCGCCGTCCGGCTCCGGCCAGGACCAGCAACCAGTCCGTGGCCTCCACCTCGATGTCACCCCGGTGGGCCCCGAAGTACCAGACGGGCCCCGATCCGTAGGCGTCGGAGCGGTCGAGCAGCAGGAAGTCGGGCCGATAGGTCAGCGTCACCCTGGGCGCCTGCGGTCCACCGATCACCAGGCCGATCCGCCCGGTGAGGTCCATGGTGCTCAGTTCCCTTGCTCCATCCTGGAGGTACCTCACGATACGGGTCTGGAATTCCATCACGGGCCGGATCAGGGACCCGGTGTCGGGGGCGTACCGAAGCCAGATGTCCTCACGGAACAGGTCGCTGGCCTTCTGTTCGCCGGCCACGTCCACGCCGGAACCCATGAGAGCGTTGGTGGTGTAGCCGTAACGGGTCTCCGCGCGGACGGTCAACTCTAGCAAGCGATGGGGATGGATCCTCGAGGGCAGGGTGCGAAGCGCCTCCCGGTCTTCGGGCCAGACCTGTTCCAGGCCCCTGGCGGCCTTCAGGTCCCTGGCGGCGGAGTCGGGGTCGCCGCCGGACAGGGACAACCGCGACCGAACGGCCAGGAACCGGGCCGAATCGGGGCCCTGGCCCAGGGCGCAGTCCTCGTGGGCCAGCGCCTCGGTGGCCAGGTGCAGGGCAGCCTGCTCAATGTAGACCCAGGCCAGCCAGGCCCGGGCATCGCAGTCCCCGGGGTGGTCGGCCACCCTCCCCGCCAGCACCCTGATGGCCCAGAATCCGTTGCCGGCATGCTGGTAGGCCACGCCCAGCAGGACCTGGATGTCCCGGGAACCGGGGAACGCCTCGCGGCCCTGTTTCAGGGTAGCCACGGCAATACCGGGTTCTTCGGATACCAGGGAAGCCCGCGCAGACGCCAGGAAGCACGCCTCGTTCCCACAGGGATCCCTTGCGGGCCCCGTGTCCGACGCCAGGACCGGGGCGCCGGTGAAAAGGGTCGCCGCAAGGACGGTCGTCAGGGCTGTTTCACGTCCGCGCAGCAACGGAATCCCCTCGCCGAAGGTCCCCAGGAACCGTCGTGATCGCAACGGTGCAGAGCCTCGGAGTTCCCGCAGTTGTAGGCCCCTCCCCGGAAATGCTCCAGGCCGTCGTCCGTGTCCACCAGTTCCCACACGTTTCCATTGATGTCATGGACACCCCACTCGTTGACGCACTGATCGAAGCTGCCCGTGGGCGTCACATGGAAGGCCGCGCCGCAGGGGCCCCACAGTCCGTCGGGCGTCTGCTGGTTGTAGCAGTGCGGATACGGGCATTCGGGCAGGCCGAGGCAGGCTGCGGCGTCACAGTGGCAGAAGGCATCGATTCCATTGCACAGGGTGGGATGGTAGTCGTCGCCATAGGAATAGACCGTCTCAGGGGACCCGCGGCAGGCATCGAACCACTCGTCCGGCTTGCACAGGCGCTTGCCGGCGGAAAGGCAGGCATCCCGGGCCTCCAACAGGGTCACGGGATGCCACGGAAGGACGCCGGCCTGGCTGGCCGCCATGGGGGAAGTCCCCTTGTCCGTTTCGGAGGCGTCGGCGTGGCTGGCCTCGTATTGGTCCATGCAGTAGGGGGTGGAGTCGGGACCGAACTGGACCGGGACCATGTCCGGGGGACAGGGCTCGGGCTGGCCAGGGTCGGGGGTTCCGGGGTCCGGCGGGCCCGGATCGTCCATGCCGTCGTCGGTGAGGCCCGGGTCCGTCATGCCTTCATCCGGTGAGCCCGGATCGTTGATGCCCTCGTTCGGCTGACCGGGATCGGCAGGTCCGGGGTCCTCGCTACCCGGATCGGTCGGGCCCACGTCCTCGTCGATACAGCCGGGAATCTCCTGGTCGGGCATCCCTTCGTCTACCACGACCTCGATAGTGGCCTCCCAGGCATCCACCACCGGCTCAGGCTGGTCCCCGACGGGTTCCACTAGGTCCAGGGGCACGAGGGCCCGGCAGCAGCGGAAGCCGCGGGCGCTGGGCGTCCAGGTGGCCGGTACGTAGTCGCAGCGATGCAAGGCCTTGGAGTCCCCGCAGTTGTAGGCGCCTCCCCGGATGGTCTTGTCAGTACCTCCCAGGACGTGCTCCCAGAGGTTGCCGTTCATGTCGAACACGCCCCACTCGTTGGTACACCCGGGGAACGCCCCGGTCACGTCCAGGTGAAAGCCGCCACCGCCGAAGGTGTCGATGCCGTTGCAGGTATGAGGTTCATAGTCGTCTCCGTAGCCGTACACGGTGCCGTCGGAACCCTGACAGGCCACCTCCCATTCGGCGGGGCTGCACAGCCGCTTCCCCACGGCCTCGCAGGCCGCCTGCGCGGTGGCGTTGTCCAGTACCCGCCACGGCATCACACCCGGCCGGGACAGGGCCATGGATCCGTTGGAGCCCTCGTCGTCCTCCGTGGCATCGGGTCGCGAGGCCTCGTACCGATCCACGCAGTAGGCCCCGGCCACCATGACCATGTCTTCGGGGCACTCGAAGACCGGCGCGTCGCCTTCGATGTCCACGGCGACATCCGGCTTGGCGATGCTGGGCACGCATCGAAACGCCTCGCAGGCATATCCGTCCCCACAGTCCCCGTCATGGGTGCACTCCAGGACGCAGATCCCGCGGGTATCGCACACCCTGGGATGAACACAGTCCGAATCACCGAAGCAGTGCTCATCCACCGTGCAGCCGGCAAACACAAGCCCGAACGCCAGGACGCCAGCCACCCCCCCCTGTCGAGCCGCCAGGTCCATCACACCCACCACCAATCCCCTTTTTCCGGTCACCTGAAACACTCCCGAATGACCCACCTTGCTCGATATGACGAATGGTACCTTATGGACGATTTGTGCACCGATCGTCTATGGATTGTCGCAAAACCCAGGCAAAACCCAGGGACAGTCACCCGGTTTTACGAGATCGTTGATCGTTTGCAGGGGACGGTCATTTGCCCGAGGCAGGCGCCGGTTTCCAGGTGACGTCCTTGTTCATGAAGATCTTGCAGACCTTCTTTGTGCACAGGCTGAAGCTGGCCTTGCCGGTGATGGTGGTACCCGGTTCGACCTTGCCCGTGGCTCCCAGGTCGAAGATGGCGGTCTTGTCGCCGTCGGCCAGTTTCACGTCCCCCTTAGCGTACTTCGTCCTGGCCAGCTTCGCGCCCTTCTGCTCGCCGATGACCACCTTGCACGGGAACTCCTTGTTCCACTTGTAGCCCTGGGTGGCCTTCACCGTTAGGGTGGCGCGACCCTGTCCCTCCGGGTCGGCCTGCAGTTCCGGCGACAGGATGTACAGGCTCTTCGCGTCCTTGGCGTGCACCGTTGCCGCCAAACCCGGCACCAGGCAACATGCCGTCACCACCAGCAACCACTTCCACACGGGTGTCATGTCCTACCCCTCGTTTACAGGTTCATCACCAGGTCCAGCCGAAGCCCCTCGAAGGGCGGCAGGTCCCGGCAGGTCCCCGACACACAGACACGGCCGCCTGCCAGCCGCCCACCGAACAGGCGCAGTTCGCTGCCCAGGGGCAGCACCACCTTGACCTCGCCCCCCGGGTAATGGGTGGGACGGACCGGCACCTCCGTGGAGTAACCATACAGGAACGCGATGGACGCCACCCCCGGCCAGGCCAGGCCCACCGTGGCCAGTCCCCTCACGAAGTCGTGTTCCGAAAAGGCGATCTTGGTCTCGCTGACATGGTTCAGCGTCAGGGTCATGGACAGCTTCTCGGCCAGGGGGAACGAAGCGTCGAAGTCCAGGTGCCACAGGTTCACGCTGTCGCTCCCGTCGGTGTTGTTCTCGTCCCGGTAACCGCCGGCCAGCTGAATGGTGGCGTTGGTCCCCACCTTCAGGTCCAATCCCCCGAAGGCATGCCAGGTGCGGCCTTCCCCCCAGGCCTGTCCAGGGAACAGGGGGCTGCTTCCGTCCAGCGAATACCAGTAGAGAAGACCGTTGGCGTACACCGTCAATTCCGGTATCACCTGCCAGTCCAGGCGGGTTCTCCAGCCGTGGCTGTCCTCGTTGCCCGGGATCTGCTGGTCGGGCCTCTCCAGCGTGGCCGGCTCGTGGTAGGCCAGCACCCGGTCGGGCCGGCCCAGGTTCCAGTGACGGTAGCACTTGCCCTCCACCAGCCAGGTGACCGGGCCCAGGTCGGACGAAAGGGATCCTGTCACTCCCCACGGGGTTTCGTCATCGCTGGCGATTCCCTGGCGCAGGCCCGCCGCACCTTCCGCCGAAACCCGCACCTTTCCAAAACTCATGGCCGTGGAGCCGCCACCCACAGCCCACAGTACGTCCCGGCCGTCCAAAGACGCATCAGGCAGGCCCGCCGCCACGGCGTAGGCCCCGAACTCCAGGTTCCGGTTCGGCACGACCTTCATCTCCAGGCCGGTCAGCCAGTCTTCCAGGTCACCCACTACCCTCATTTCGATGGGGTCGAAGTTCTGGGGATTGATCACGCCGCCCACGACCTTGGCCCGGAACATGCCCGACTCGAAGTCCAGGCGCCCCCCCCGCAACGAGGTGTCGGTCCCCAGGGAATCCAACCGTCGAAGGGACAGGCTCATTCCCTGGCCGAACTGGACGTAGTGGTCGCCGGCCCGGATCCGCACCCAGTCGAAGTCCAGGTCCACCTGGAATCGTTCCAGACGCAGATCGCCCGCCGCCCCGGTCCGATCGTCCCCCAGGAGGCCCCCGTCCATCCGGGCGCTCACCGCGTAACGACCGTACCGGACCTGTGGCTCCACCCGTGTGACCACCCCGCCCAGGTCCCCGTCGCCGGTGACGTCGAAATTCGAGCGCCGCCACACGCCGAGCCCGCGGATGGTCAGGTTGGCGATGAGTTCATCGGAAGCCGGAGCCCCGTCGGCATCGGCCGGCACTCCCCCCGGAGAGGCATGGAGCAGCTTCTCGATAGCCGCGGTCAGGTCGGCCTCGTCACCCGGTTCGTACCCGGTCCTTGCATAGATCTTTCGGCCCTTGTCGTCCAGCAGCACCGTGAAGGGCACGCCGCCCGCCGGGTTGTAGCGGACCAGCAGTTCGGTTTCCGAATCCATGATCCATGGCGCGGCAATCCCGAATTGTTCCAAGAATCCCGGCAGCTCGGCCGCGCTCGACGGGCTGTCTATGGAGACCAGCCTGACCTTCAGTCCCCGGGGCCCGAATTCGCGGTGAACCCGGTCGATCTCCGGAAGCTCCGCGCGACAGGGCACGCACCAGGTGGCAAAGAACGCGTACAGGGTGCCCCTTGCCTTCGTTTCCTCTGCCCCGGCCCGCCCTGAAGGGATCACGGCCAGGGCCAGGGCGACGACTGCCGCCAGGTGTCTCATTGGGGAAGCATCTCGTCGATACGGTCGTTGAAATCGGCGGGGGGAGGCCCGGCGGCCCTGAAGCGGATGATCCCGTCCCGGTCGACCAAGAGGTTGAGGGGGGTGGAACCCACGGCCCCGGCCCCGGAGAAGTGGGGTTCCACCGTGAAGTCAGGATCGATGACCACGGGGAAGGTCAGGCCGAACTTGTCCCGCCACTCCTTGCAGAACTGCGTGGTGGCCGCGGCCCCGGTTTCGGTCTCGAACAGGACCTGGTAGATCCGCAACCCCCGCTGGCAGAAGACTTCGTGGATCTCGGCCTCCATGATCTTGGCCTCCTGCACACAGGGGGCACACCAGCCTGCACCCACATTGAACAGGACCATTTCACCGCTGCCCAGGAGGTCCCCGAAGGAAACCGGGTTCCCGTCGCAGTCGTTCAGGGTCATGTCCTCGAACCGGTCATCGACCTGTACGCCATAGGGACCCGCCGGGTAGGTCCAGTCCGCCGGGGTCACGGCGGCAGGGCAGTTGCCGGCCGGCGCGTCAGGATGGCCGCCCATGTCGCTCCCGCCCGAGTCCGATCCGCATCCAGCGGCCAGGATCAGGGAAACCACCATCGTCACCGGAGCCACTCGCCACATCATGCCGTCCTCCCACGGTGTCGGTCTACCGATCCAGTTCTTATACTACGTTTCTCCATGGACATTAATTTGGACTTTTTCTATCCTGGTCTTGATTTTCCCGGGAACCGGCATTAACTTTTCCAGTGTCTTTGAAAACCTACTTCAACCGAAAAGGGGGTGAGTCACGTGAAGCGCTTTATGATTCCGCGCACAATTCACTGTTCCGAAGGCTGTATTTCGGTCCTGGGCAAGACGTGAAACTGCCCGGCCAACCCGTCCCCCCTTTCCCGCCCTCACATGCGACCCGTCAAATTGTTATGCTAACCTAATCAGGCGTACCGGACCGGTCCGGATTGCCCCTCATGGCAGGGTTTTAAGAACAGTGGGTTCAGATTCACACCAGAAGAATCCAAAGCGGGCGGCCACTGTCTGGCCGCTGCTCTTCGCGTCCCTGCTGGTGAATGCCTGCGGCTCGCCCGCCACGACCGCCGCCCCGGACATACCCGTGGCCACCGATCCCGGGCCCGCCGACGCATCCGATTTCACCGACGACCAGGTCCCCGTGACGGACGCGCCGGACCTGTCGGACCCGGGAGGCATGGAAGGAACCGATCTCCTGGACGCGGCAGGCCCTGACGTCGAATACCGCGAATGCTATCCCGACGAGGACCACGACGGGGTTCCGGTGCTGGGCGAACCCCTCCTCGTGGAAGGCGCGGACAGCCCCTGCCCCGAGGGTCATGCCCTCCTGGTGCCCTTCGGGACCGGCCTCCTCCTGGACTGTGACGACCACCAACCCGCGGTTCATCCGGGGGCCTCGGAAAAGTGTAACGACATAGACGAGAACTGCAACGGCGACACGGACGAAGGGCTGTCCAATTCCTGCATCACAGTCTGCGGCGACCACGGCGAGAGTCACTGTGAGCACGGCGATTGGACCGAATGCGTCATGCCGGGCACCGAGTGCTGCCCCGGGGAACTCAAGGACATCATCCCCTGCCCGCCATTCGATTTCATCTTCGTCACCGACAACTCGGGGAGCATGTCCTCAAGTGACCCGGAGGACATCCGCTTCGAGGCCATCGGCCTGTTCATCGAGGGAATGGACAACGACCTGGGCCTCATCGTGGGATTCGACGACTCGCCCTGGCTGTACGGGTATTTCACCGATGACAAGACCAAGCTTCTCACGTTCCTGGAGCAGGCCAAGCAGGACGGTTCCGGCGGGGGAACGGACATCGACGAGGCCCTGTATTTCGCCTACGACCTCTACCTGGACTCGAACCGCAAGAAGGTGGTGATCCTGCTCACCGACGGCAAGGATTCCTACGACGAGGAGGCGGTCCGCCTGGCGGCCGAGGCCCAGGATATCCGCATCTACATCCTGGGTCTGGGAAGCAGCGTGGACGAGGAGGCGCTCCTGAAGACCGTCACCGGTGACGGGGAGTACTTCTTTGCCGAGGTGGCCGACGACATCTTTCAGATCTACGACAACATCTTTTCCATCACGAACTACCAGTCCTGGAAGGTCTGCGACGATGAGGGCAAATGGGTCAAAATGCTCGGGGCGTGCGATTGACGCCATCGCCGTGCTGGTCATCGCCCACCTGGGACTGATCACGCTGAGTGCCTGCGGGTCCAGCGAGCGCATCCGGCCCGACTGGGGCAACCAGGGCGACACCGGGACACCCGGGGAAACGGCCGGGCCCACGGACCTGGGCAAGGGCGATGTCAACCTGGATCCGGGTCCAAAGGACGCGGGTCCAATCCACGTTTCGGACCGGTGTTTTCCCGACAAGGATT
>JADHTP010000042.1 GCA_016784945.1 Deltaproteobacteria bacterium
GTGGAACATGGGTCATTCGGACATCTCCCTGGCAGCCTCGAAGATGGCGGCCTCCACCTTCACGTAGCCGGTGCAACGGCACAGGTTGCCTTCCACGGCCCGCCTCACCTCCTCCGTGGAGGGCTCGGGGCATCGCGTCAGGAGAGCGTGTGCCGCCAGGACCAGGCCCGGCGTACAGAATCCGCACTGCACGGCACCCAATGAGGCCATGGACTTCTGGAGGGGGTGAGCGCCGTCTCCCAGGCCCTCGATGGTGGTCACTGCCGCCCCATCGCACTGGCCGAGCAGCACGAGGCAGGCGTCCACGGCATCCCCGTCGAGCAGCACCGTACACGCGCCGCATTCACCCTTTCCGCACCCTTCCTTCGTGCCGATCAGGCCAAGGTCCTCCCGCAGAAAGTCGAGCAGACGGACGCAGGGATCCACGTCCGTTTCCACGGTCCGCCCATTAATTTCCAGACGGATCATCCCGTTTACTTCTCCTTCAGGCCCGCCCACATCCGTTCCGGGGTGATGGGCAACTCCCGCATCCGGACCCCGGTGGCGTTGAACACCGCGTTGGCCACGGCCGGGGCGATTCCCATGAGAGGCTGCTCCGCGAATCCCTTGGCCCCGTAGGGGCCCACCTCCGCCGGGTGCTCCACGATGAGGGCATGGATGGGCGGCACGTCCCTGGAGGTGGGAATCAGGTACGTGGAAAACTGGTTGTTCAACATGCGACCGTCCTCGTAGAGAAGTTCCTCCATGAGGGCGTATCCCAGCCCCTGGGCACTCCCGCCCTCGATCTGGCCCTCCACGCCCATTGGATTGATGGCCTTGCCCACGTCATGGGCCGCGTGAATCGCAAGGACCTCGACCACGCCGGTTTCCAGGTCCACCTCCACCTCCACGGCGTTGGCCGCGAAGGCATAGGTGATATAGGCCTCGCCTTCCCCCGTGTCCTCGTTCCAGGAGGTGGGGGGTGACTGGAACCATCCCGAGGACGCCAGGTGCCGCTTTTCCTCGAAGCAGCGGGCCAGGACCCGTTCATACGGCATGGTCCGCCCGTCGGGCGCCGTGGCCGTTCCATCGGCAAGGGTCACCGTGTCGGGATCCACGTCCAGCAGGGAGCCGGCCGTTTCCAGGAGGGCCAGGCGAATGGGCGCCGCCGCTTCCCTCACGGCGTTTCCGCTCATGACCGTTGTCCTGGAAGCCACCGTTGGGCCCGAATCGGGGACCATGTGGGTGTCGGGGGCCACGGGTTTCACGGACTCGTAGGGAATCCCGAGTTCCTCGGCCACCACCTGGGACAGGACCGTCTGCATCCCCTGTCCCATCTCTGTGGTCCCCACGGCGAAGATGGCGCTCCCGTCGTACATCAGTTGCACCAGGGCTCCGGCCCGATCCAGGGACTTGCCGCCGGCGCCGAGACAGACACCGTAGTGCACGACGGAGAAACCGAGCCCGTACCGTCTGGGCCCCGTCTTGTCTTCGGGAGGCTCGAACCGACGGGTCCATTCCACGGACAAGGCGGCCTTGTCCATGGCCTCTGGGAGCCCTACCTCGGCCTTCAGACGCTGGCCGGTGGGCGTCGTGTCCCCGTCGGCCAGGGCATTTCGGCGCCTGATCTCCAGGGGGTCCAGGCCCAGGCGATGGGCCGCTTCGTCCATCTGCGACTCCGCCGCGAACAGGACCTGGGGAGATCCGAAGCCCCGGTAGGCGCCGCACGGAACCTTGTTCGTGGCCACGGCCAGGGTTTCCACCCGCACGTTGGGGCACCGGTACGGCCCCACGGAATGCACGGTCCCGCGCCAGGCAACCACCGGCGACAGGGTGGAATAGGCGCCGGAGTCCAGGACGTACCGGACATCGGCTGCCACGAGTTTCCCTTCCGACGAAAACCCGTACTTCGACTCGATCACCGCCGGGTGCCGCTTGGACATGGACAGGATGTCTTCGTCCCGTGTGTAGATCAGCCGGGCGGGCCGCCCCGTCGCCACGGCCACGAGGGCCGCCTGGCCGGCCACGATGGAGGGCACGTCTTCCTTTCCCCCGAAACCGCCGCCGGTGGCCGCCTGCACCACACGCACCGACGCCAGCGGAAGTCCCAGGACCACGGCCACGCCTTCCCGCACGTAGAACGGGCACTGCATGGATCCCGACAGTTCCATGCCGCCCTCGGGCGTGGGATTGGCCAGCATCCCCTGGGGTTCCAGGTAGGCATGCTCCTGGTAGGGTGTCCGGTAAGTGTTCTCCACCACCAGATCGGCCCCGGTCATGGCCTCGTCCACGTCGCCCTGGCGGATGTTCCACCGTTTGAACAGGTTGTCGTCGCCGTAGATGCGGGGAGATCCGTCCTCCATCGCCTCCAGGGGATCAAGGACCGGGGTCAGCGCCTCGTAGCGGACCTCCACCCTTCGGGCCCCTTCCTCTGCGGCGGCCTCGGTGTCGGCCCCCACCACGGCCACGGGCTCGCCGTGAAACCGGACTTCGTCATGGGCCAGCAGAAGAAGGTCCTCGTAGACCACGGGTATGCAGTTCCTGCCGGGAATGTCCGCGGCGGTCAGCGCCACCACCACGCCGGGGACCTCCAGGGCGCCCGACACGTCGATTCCAGTGATCCGCGCCCTGGGGTGAGGCGACCGGACCACCTTGACCCGCAGCATGCCGGGAAGGAACAGGTCCGAGGCGAAACGGGCGCGCCCCGTCACCTTTTCCACGGCATCTTTTCGGACCACCCTGGAGCCGATGACGGACACGTTCCCTCCTGGCAGGTCAGTTCCCATGGTGACCATTCAAGAAGTTACGATACTGCTCTCGCGTGTCCAAGTCCATCAGGATTCCTCGGTCGCCGAGGGGCACCTCCTCCACCCGCGCGGGATTTGAGCGGACCACCGTGCGCGCCCCTTCCCGGTCCGCTTCGGGCCCCGCCAGCGCCTCGAAGGACCACCGGGGGAATATCACGGGATGCCCTCGACGATGACGGGGCTGTTCAACACAATCCACCGTCGGAATCACGATGGACCCGGGCCTTTCCCGATGCACCCGGGCCAGGGCCTGGTAGGTTTCGTGGGCAACACCCGGATGGTCCACCAGGGCCACCATCATGCCGTCCCACTGCGTGCCGGCAAAGCCCATTCCGCAACGGATGGACGAGATGGGACCGCGGTCCGGGTCCGGATTGACCACGGTGGTGGCGCGGCCGACCGGTTCCGGGCCCGTCCACCAGGGCCCCACCACAACCACCAGGAGGTCGGGGCCGGCCCCCTCCATCCCCTGAAGGACCAGGTCCAGGAAGGTGCGCCCGTCGGGACCGGTGAGCAGGGCCTTTGGCCCGCCCATCCGCCGGCCATGACCGGCGGCGAGCACCAGGCCCAGTAGCGTGGACGATTCCATAGGAGTCAATAGTCGATAGTCGATGGTCAATAGTCAATAGGGGGGCAATCGCCGGGCGTTGATCGTGGCACCCGAGATTGGCAATTGTAGGGGACGGACACCTGTCCGTCCCGCCGGGCCAGAGGGCGACCCGGGTGGGTCGCCCCTACAAGGGAACGTTCACGACAAAGAAACGGTGATCAGTCGAAGGAAACCAGGTTTACGGAGAAAGCCTGGCGTCGATAGAAGTTCAGGTTGGCCGAACTGTAGCCGTCGATATGAAAATCAGGGCTGAAGACGCTGGTAAGGTTCATCCGCTTGTATCCCGGCGGTATGGGGTTGTAGCCCGTGATGGTTTCGATGTCCGGCAGCAGGACCTCCCGGGCCTCGCCATTGGCCATCACGATCCAGAACGGCTTGCCGTCCGAACCGGACAGGATGGCCTGGTGGTGGGAAATGGCGGGTTCCCCCGAAAAGTCGAAGGCCAGGGCGTCTCCCGGCCAGGTATGGGACGCCACAGGCGACGTGATGTCCGCAAAACCGATGAACGGGGGCAGCACCACGTAGTGCCGCCCGGCCAGCACCGGGACCCCTTCCCGCAGGGCCCCCGCCAAAAGGTCCAGGTCCGCGTCCGTTCGGGACAGATCCTGGAAGGCCTGGCAGTCGAACCGGAACACCGTACCCCTGTCACCGTAGACCAGCACGTCGCAGGGCCCCCGGTACACAACGCCCCGCAGGTCCTCCTCCGTGGGTGCGGTGTAGCAGTTGAAGCCATCTTCCGTCAGATGGAGCAAGGTGCCGCCCGCACCGGCGATCCAGAGATCTCCCATGGAGGGGCCGTCCATTCCATTCAGGTCCACCGCGACGGGCTTCGACAGGGGCAGCGAATCCCCGACCACTCCCTTCAGGACGGCGCCTTCCCGACCGATCGCCACCATGTCGCCACCGGGAAAGCGTCGGACTTTGGTGAGCTTCACTCCGGCGGGAACGTTTTCCGGATGGAAGGAAAGCCCGTCCCACCATAGCAGGAAGGAACCGCCAGCCACGTGGAGATTCTCGCCGGACTCGCCTGAAATTCCCGTGAGGGCCTCGGTGATGCCCGTGGGCACCTCGTGGGCCTCGTTCCCCTGCACGCGCCACACGGAACCGCCCGCACCCACGGCCCAGAAATCATCGAGGTCCGAGCCCCACAGATCGTAGATGGCCCTGTGGGTGTGCACCGGCGCCAGGTAGAAATCCTGGCCGTTGAACCAGTAGGTGCCGCCACCCGTGTCCGCAGCCAGCACGATTCCGTCATCGACCTCCAGCATGGCGGTGACGGCCCGCCGGAGCTTGGTGGGAACTTCCGCGAATCCCGCGTCGCCCTCCACCAGTACGGGCCACGATTCCGGCGCCGGCCGATCGGTGGCCAGGGTCACGCCGTAGGGCATTCCGCTGCCGGACTTGGACGACACCGTGGTGTAGAACGAATACCCATAGCCCTCGATGGGCCCGGTGAACAGCCTGGGCTGGTACAGAAACCGCACCCGGTCCGTGGACTCCCGGTCCAGGTTCCGGAGGATGTCGAGATAGCCGTCGGATCCCAGTTTGAATCCCCCCATGAAATTGGGCCCATTCACGTCATCGAGGGCACCCGGGACGTTGTCGAGGGCCACCCAGAGCTCGGCGTCGGTCTCGATCCCCAGGGTCACATCCACACCCTCGACCACGGCGGGCTGGGGGCACTTGACGTGGACCGCAGCCCCCATCCTGAGGGGCACGTCCTTGTACAGATCGGGGTCATGGAACATGAGCTGGCAAATCACCGAAAACTGACCTGTCCGGGTGATGATCTCGAAGCGTCCGTGGTCGTCCACCACGGCGCCGGGCCCCGGGTCGGGGGTCCCGCCATAGAGACTGGACGACGAGGTCCCGCACCTCACGTGCACGTCGCCTTCCACCCAGGATGGCTTCAGGAAGTACTTGTCGTAGTCCAGCACCCGCCCGCGCACGGTGCAGTTCTTGGCCCCGTAACCCGGCGGCAGCCCCGTGCTCTCCGGGGTGGAAGCCGGGCTGATGTAAACGGTCACGTTCGAAGCGTCGAAATCCGCCACGGAATACACGGTGCAGGCCTCCTTGGTGGCCGTCACGGTGGTCCGCCCCGCCAGGCCGAAATCCGAAAACGTGATCTGCCCCCGGTCGTCGGTCCGACCCTGCCAGGGCGTGTGGGCGTCGTGTCCCAGCATCACGTAGGCCTGGGGCAGGGGCTTGCCGTAGCTCATCACCGTCACGTTGACCGCCCCGTCGATGGGTCCGCCCCAGGTGCCTCCGCCTTTCAGGGAGGGATCAAAGTAGAAGTAGGCCGCATTGGCAAGCGATGCCCCACCGCCGAAGACGGTCACGGGCACGTAGCCCACATCGGCCGCCCTGGGTGCCCTGGCCGTGAGCAGGATGGACGATTCCACGGTCAGTTCCTGGGCTTCCTGTGTGCCGAAGAAGAGGTGCTCCGTGCCTTCCAGGCCATGTCCGTAGATGCGGATCCGCGTCCCGCCCGCCCAGGAACCGATCTCGGGCTCCACTGCCAGGACCACGGGCTCACCGGTCTGGAAATGGAAGCCGTCTTCCAGCGAGGCCTCTACCGAGGAACGCCTGACCACCACGTCCGCGGGACCGGGGCTGCCTTCGGGAGTGACCACGCGAATGAGAGTTTCCCCGAGCACCTGGACCTCGGTGGCAGGCAGGGCCCCCACCCGGACCCAGGATCCCGACGAAAATCCTGTCCCGGAAATATAGATGGTGGTGCCGCCCTTCACGGGACCCGAGTCCGGCTGACAGGAGGTCACGGAAAAGCCGGGCAGTCCGGGCATCACCACCGTGGGTCCGTACTCGAAGGCCAGGGGAAGCACAGCATGGGCGGAGCCGGCCACGGCAATGAGGGACACCACGCCGGGCTCGCCGGGCGGCGTCACCACCAGCGCGGTCTCGTCGTCCATGACCTCCACGCCAACGGCCGCCCTTCCACCGAAAAGAAAGGTGGGCCCCTGCAGAAACCCGGCTCCACGGATTCGCACGGGGGTTCCCCCCTGGGGTGATCCCTGGGCCGGTTCCACTGAATCAAGTCGGAGCGCCCCCTGGTAGGTGAAGGCGTCTTCCATGACGGCTTCCCGGCCATCGGGCAGGAGGATCCGGACGTCCACGGTGCCGGAAGCATGGGGCGGGGCGGTGCAGTTGACGATTCCGTCGGACAGCACAAAGGGGAAAAGGGCCAACGTGTCACCGAAAAGGATCTGCAGGCCCTCCTGAAAGCCCGTCCCCTTGAGGGTGGTCGTTGTCATGCCCGTGGTGGGCCCGTGGGCCGGTTCCAGGGAAACGAAGGTCAGTTCCGGGGTCACATCGACCCCCAACCCGTCCGGATTCTCCGGATAATCCTGCGACGCCTCGTCCGGGGCGACCTGTCCCGGATCGGCCGGTCCGGTCAGGTCGGGCGATGCTTCCCATGCGTCGACCGCACCCGACACTTCCTGGACGCCGTTGCCCTGGCCGGTGCAGGCCGAACCGATTCCCGCGAGGGCAAGGACCAGAACCAGGAGATGTCGACTGCGCATGGGGTTCACCCGTCCCGCCGCGACCAGTTTTCGGGCCGCCGAAATCATACCATTTTACCTGGTTCTCACCATGGCCCCCGGGGCGCATGTGGCGAGTATCCGACGGTTCCGACCCGGACCAAACCTGCCAATCCCGACTGAACCACACGGAAAAACACCCTTTTACAGGGGCAAAAAACTTGCAATCGCGTACCCCAAGCCAGTATTATTCATCAACTTGTTTTCCCGGTTCTTTTTTTGGGGTTTTTTTCGGTTCGTTTTGGAGGTGAAGGATGAAGCTATTCCTCAAATTCCTTGGTGTGATGGTCGTAGTGACCGCCGTCGCGTGCGGTGGTGGCGACGGTGATACCGACACGGGCATGCCCGACAGCGGTATGGCGGACGTCTGTACGCCCGATTGTACCGACTTGGTCTGTGGCGACGACGGTTGCGGCGGAACCTGCGGCACCTGCGAAGTGGGCAAGAAGTGCGCCGACGACCAGATGACATGCGAAGACTGCACGGCCGACTGCACGGACCTGGTTTGCGGCGACGACGGTTGCGGCGGAACCTGCGACCCGGGATGCGGCGCCGACGAAATGTGCGCGGCGGACCAGAAGTCCTGCGAATGCGCCCCTGACTGCACCGACAAGGAGTGCGGCGACGACGGTTGCGGCGGCGACACCTGCGGCACCTGCACCGGCGACAAGGCCTGCATCGACTTCAAGTGCGTGGACTGCACCCCCGACTGCACCGACAAGGAATGCGGCGATGACGGCTGCGGCGACTCCTGCGGCGACTGCATGGCCTTCGGCAAGCTGGCCACCTGCGGCGCGGACCAGAAGTGCGAATGCACCCCCGACTGCACCGACAAGGTCTGCGGCGACGACGGCTGCGCCGGCGAAACCTGCGGCACCTGCGGCATGGACGAAGAATGCTACATGGGCGAGTGCGTGGGTCCCTGCACGCTCCCCGACGCCTGGGACCCCACTGGCATGATGACGTCCCTCCAGAGCCCGACCGATGCCGAAGTGGTGGGCAACATCTGCCCCGACTTCTCGGGCGACGGCAAGGGCGACAACGGCCTCAAGACCCTGGCCTCCATGATCAACCCCGAACTGGAGAAGGCCCTGGCCGGCGGCGAAATGGGCATCCTGTTCGAGTTCCTGGGCGTGGCCACGCCCGATGACTTCACCCTGGTGGGCCAGGTGGGTGCACCCGAGTCCGACGGCGCCACCGCCTTCCTGATCGAGGCGGCCGGTTACGACCCGCTGTGTGAGCCCCTGATCACCTTCCCGAATTCCTCCATCACCGACGGCGAACTGGCGGCGGGCCCCTCGGTCTTCACCCTGGACCTCGCGGCCCTGGGCGTGGACGAGGTTCCCCTCGTGCTCTCCATCGGCGACACTCAGATCACCGGCACCGTGACCGAGTCCGGCGCTGACGGCGTGGTGGTCACCGGCGGCGTGCTGGCCGGCGTGCTGACCAAGGAGCTCGTGGACGAGGCCCTGGCCACGGCCGAAGAGGCCTGCAACGTGCCCGAGCCCGAGTCCTTCTGCAGCTACTTGAGCGTGGCCAAGCAGTTCCTGCCGATGCTGTTCGACCTGGACCTGGACGAGGACGGCATCGAGGACGCTGCCTCGGTGTGCTTCGTGTACACCCTTGACAAGGCCACCATTTCCGGCTTCGTGCCTGAACAGTAGGTCAACCCGATTCGTCACCCGGGCGGTCCTCACGGGCCGCCCGGGACGTTTCCTTTTCAGCCAACAGCCAACAGCCAACAGCCAATGGTCTAGCGTGGATCGCGCCATCTGCGATAGGCGATGTTCTCTCCTGTGGTATCTTTCGGCCATGGTGGAATCCGTTCAAATCGCCAACCGACGAAGCGGCCGGGCCTGGGCCTGGGCGATCAGGATCGGGGTGATCCTGGGGATTGCAGGTTGCCTGGCCGTCGGGCAGATCGCCCTGGGTGCCTACGTCACCTTGTCGAAGGACCTGCCGGCCATCCCCCCTTTCGATGACATCCGGTTCGGCAGCGTCAGCACCGTTCGGGCCTCCCACGGACAGGTGCTGGGCGAGCGTTTCGAGGAGCGTCGATACCTGATTCCCTACGAGCACCTTCCCGACGTCCTGGTCCAGGCCTTCATCGCCTCGGAGGACAAGCGTTTCTTCGAACACGGCGGGGTGGATGTGCTGGGTGTCCTGAGGGCCATCTGGACCAATCTGCGGGCGGGGCGCGTCCGGGAAGGCGCCAGCACCATCACCCAGCAACTGGCGAGGAGCCTGCTGCTGTCCAACGAGCAGACCTACAAGAGGAAGATCCGGGAAGCCGCCGTGGCCAGGCGAATCGAAGACATCTACACCAAGGACCAGATCCTCCTGCTGTACCTGAACCTGATCTACCTGGGAAGCCGCTACTACGGTGTCCAGGCCGCCGCCCTGGGTTACTTCGGAAAGGACGTGTCCGAATTGTCCGTGTCAGAGGCCGCCGCCATTTCGGCATCGGCCCAGACACCGCACCGGGTCAACCCGGCCCGCAGTCCCGATGAAATCAAGGAACGGAGGGACCGCGTCATCCACCGCATGACGGACGCGGGATTCATCGACAGGACACAGGCGGAAGAAGCCCTCGGCGAACAGGTCAGGACCATCGCCCGCAAGGACAACCTCGGCGACCGCGCCCCGGTGCCGGCCATGGAACTGATGGGGCTCCTCAAGACCCTGGAGGGCGGTGACCAGGAGGAAGGCCTGCTCGTGTCGCGGGGCGGGGTTACGGCCGTCTCCACCATCGACCTGGGGTTCCAGCGGGCGGCGCAGGCAGCCAGTTTCCGGGCCGGCCTGGCCCTGGGCCGCAGGCAGGGTTTTCTGGGCCCGCTGGCCACCCTGCCCGAAGGCAAATGGGATACGTTCGCGCGCAGGAACGGCCAATGGATGGCCTCCCTGGGACCCTTCCAGAACCTGCCCGACGGAACACTCCTGCTGGCCCTGGTCACGTCCACCTCCAGGAAAAAGGTGGAAGTCCGCCTGTCACCGGACATCCGGGGAACACTGCCCCTGGCCCACATGAAGTGGGCGATTCCCTATACCGAGTTTCCCCTGACCGAAGGGGACAAGGATCGACGGCGACGGTCGGGACGTGTCTCGCTGGACGGCAGGCTGAAAAAGGCGGACACGGCCCTGTCACCCGGTGACGTGGTCCTGGTGAGCCGGGCCGAACCCCCGAAAAAGAAAAAACGACGAAAGAAAAAGACCGACGAGCCAGTCCCGGCAGAGGCGCCGCCCGAGTTGTTCTTTGCCCTCGAACAGTTTCCCCGGCCCCAGGCCGCCCTTCTGGCCGTGGAACCCCGCTCGGGTTACGTTCAGGCCATGTCGGGGGGCACCGACTTCGACCTGTCCCAGTTCAACCGCACCACGTCGCTGCGCCAGATCGGCAGCACCGTGAAGCCCGTCTATTACGCCAAGGCCTACGACATCGGGATCCCGCCGTCCACCGTGGTCAGCGGGGTTCCCTTCCGGGAAGGGGCCTGGACGCCGACGCGGGGGCGGACCGTGGACGATATGACCCTGTACGAGGCCCTGACACGGTCCGAGAACAACGTGTCGCTCAGGGTCTTCAAGATGGTGCTGGATCGGGTTGGCGTGGAGGGGCTCAACGAGTGGATCGGCCGGCTGGGCCTGAACCGTCCCTTTGAGGGGTACCCCGCGGAAGGCCTGGGGGTGGACTCCACGCCACAGGAACTGCTGAAGGTCTTCAGCACCATTGCCAACCAGGGGATTCGACCGGATTTTTCGTTCATCAAGGTGGTCCGGGACAACCAGGGCCGGATCCTTCGCGACCATCGGTCGGCCAGGGATGCCACGGTCCCGATCCGGGACGCCCTGTCCCGTGAAGTGGCGCTGGGCCCGGACGCCTCCCGGCGGGCCATCACCGCTGAGGTGGCATGGATCGTGTCCGAGAACCTGCGGCGGGTGGTGGAATCGGGCACCGCACGGCGGGCGCGAAAGCTGGACAAGCCCGTGTCCGGCAAGACCGGGACGCTCCCCTACGATGTATGGTTCGTGGGCTGGACGCCTGAGCTGGCCGCCGTCACCTGGGTGGGGGAAGACCGCAGGACCCGCTATCTGGGCCGGAGCAAGGTCTCCAGTCGCGTCTACGGATCGGACACGGCGCTTCCCGCCTGGCTGGACTTCATGAAGGTGGCGATTCGGGACCGCCCCGAGGCGCTGGAACCCGCATCGTCACCCGAGGGCATCATCGAAGTGGAGATCGATCCCGCGACCGGCCTGCTGGCCCGTGAGGGGGGCCTCCTGATTCCGCACCTGAGCGGCACCGAACCCGTGGAATTCACCCCCGAGCCCTGGGACCAGCCCGCCGGCATGGAACTGGCGGAGTTCTGAGGCCCGCCCCTATTCGCCCAGTTCGGTTTCCGCGATCCGCCTGACGAGTGCGGCGTCCACCTCGCCCTTGTGGGCCTTCATGACGGCCCCCATGACGCGGCCAATCGCCCCTTTGCCAGACACGGCCAGGTCGGACACCAAGGCCCGCACCAGTTCGCGGGTTTCCTCCTCCGACTTCATCTTGGGAAGCCAGGCGCCCAGGTAGTCCACTTCGAACCGGTACTTGGCCACCACAGGACTGTCGCCGCGGCCACCGCCCTCGATCTCCTTGATGGACTTCTCCAGTGTCTTCACGTAGGACCCGATCAACCCGATAACGAGTTCATCGTCAATTTCCCCGGTGAATCCGGCGGAGGTCCTCTTTTCCGATATCCGTGTCTTGATCATCCGGATGGCGTCCGCCTGGTCCTTTTCATGGGCCTTGAGGGCGCGTACCAGTTCCTTGTCCAGGCGTTCCAGCAGTGTCATGGGTGCCTCCCCGCTTTGACTTCGAGGATTATACTCCCGGGACGCCGATGGAACCGTGGAAAACCATCAATATTTCGTTGCGAACGCATTTTGTCTGTGATAACTTCCCGCATCCGTCAGGCCCCCATCTACAGGGCCAACGGTCAGCTTGGAGGGACTATGAGACTTTTCAGCGGCAAGGTCCCGGCACTTGCTCACGACCTGGTCGTCGCCCTGACCGGGGAAGGATCCATCGAAGTCAAGGCCGAGGAGATCCACGAAGTCGAACTCGATGTGGAGTCCGTCCTCAAGGAATACATCCGGGCCGAGCGCGAAATCACGGACCGGGCCAGGGACGTGATCGCCACGCAAAAGCGCGACTACACCGAACTCAAGAAGATCAAGGCGCAGATCGCAAGGGAGCGGGGCTTCCAGATCGACGAGGACGCCATCGAGTACCTCACGACCCAGCTCATCGAGGCCCTCATTCACAGCCGTCACGTGGAAGAGGTCTTCGGCATGGACAACGAACTGACCGTGCTGATCACGCCCGTGCTCAGGAAGCACCTGGCTGCGGACGAGGAACTGGACAACGAGGTCCGGCGCCGGATCAAGAATCTCCAGGAAGGGACCAGCGCCTGGGATGTCCAGTACGGCAAGATCAAGGAAGAGCTGCAACGCACCCGCAAACTCGGCATCTGATTCGAAACCGCCGCTTACGACACAGACATGACCGTGGATTTGGGGTCCTGGCTTTCAATCGCCGGAGAACTCGTCGTCCGGAATGTCCCTGTAACCAGCGTCCCCGTCATCGGCTTCGGGTGTTTCGGTCAACACGAACCGGATCCGCTGGTTCATGATCGTTTCCAGTCTCTCCGGTGTGATCTTTCCCCTTCTCGCCATTTCCTTCAGGAGCCTCTTGACCCGCCGTTCGAAGGACAGGGGTACGGCGCCTTCCTCGAAATGACGGTGATTACCCCGGGGATTGGGAATGATGCTGACCAGGTAACCGGCTTCCAGGAGACCCAGTTCCGACGGTTTCTTTCCGAAATAGTGCATGGCGGCCTCACCGAGACCGTGGCTGTCGGGCCCCCACTCCACCACGTTGAGGTACAGCTCGAGGATCCTGTCCTTTGACAGGAATCGCTCCAACTGCCAGGTGATGAAGGCCTCCTGCAGCTTCCTGGCAAGCGTCTTTTCGCTGGACAGGAACAGGTTTTTCACCAGCTGTTGTGACAGGGTGCTGGCCCCCTGATAGAAACCGCCCCGTTCCAGGTTGACCCTGAGGGACCGACGAATCCCCCCCAGCGAAAACCCGTGGTGCTTGAAGAACAGCGCGTCCTCGCTGGTGGTCAACGCGCCAATCAGGTAGCCGGGCACGTCATCCAGGGACACCCATGCCGGTGACGAGGGGCCGATGAAACGCTTGACCACACGACCGCCGCTCTCCTCGATCCGGTGGAAGAACTCGTGGCGCAGCAGATCAAGATTGGCGCCGCTGCCCGGATCCAGGACCTTGAGGTCCGCCACGTCGGGTTGGAAATCGAACTTCAACAGCGACATGTCACGCGTGTCCACGTCGAGGCTCAAGGAGGCCGCAAAACTGCCCGACACGCGCACCCCCTTGAGGGCGGGAATCATCTCCTTTGGTATGGACTCCAGCAGGTCCTGTGCCTTCAGCCTCTCCACCCGCGCCTCCAGTCGGACCCTGGGACGGTCCGGCATGGAAGAAACGGTCAGTTCCACGGGCATGCGGATGTCTCCCACACCGAGGAGACCGTCTTTCAGCGCCAGGCTGCCCGCGTCGGCGTCCAACGTGACGGCGCCCTTCATCCCCAGGTCGAGGTCCTTCAGGGGGCTGGAAGCGAGACCGGGGAGGAAGATCCCCACCCCTTCCACGGACAGCTTCCCTTCCAGGCCGAGCTTCTTTTTGGCCCCGTCCATGTCGAGGCCCAGTCGACAATCCCGCAATACGGTCCGTGGCTCCACCTGGAACCACCCGGGCAGCATCCCTCGATAGGGATAAAGCGGCAGGTGGCCGGCAAGGACCGACACGGACCCCGATCCCCCGGCCGGGTCCAGGTCGAAGCGGACTTCGTTGGCGCCCGAAGCAGCCTCGGGACACTCGAAGGTCAGGCGCCCTGCCACCCGCCCGGTCTCACTCGAACGGGCGAGAAAGGCGTCGATGTTCGCCAGTGAGGGTTCCGGCCCCGGCACGGGCCGCCCTCCCAGGAGATATCGAACCGACGCCCCGTGGACCAGCACCCGGCCAGAAGGAAGCCGGCCCGCCAGTTCGGACACATTCGCGCGAAAGGCGGCGAGACTCCGGGTGATCCCGCGGGTCATCCGTTCCAGGTCCCTGCGGAATGCGCTGTCCTTCCCGTCTCCTGCCGCCTTCCTGGTCCCTGCCTCGGGGACGGGGACTGACGGTTCCGAAACGGTCGGAAGCTCCAGGTCCGCCACCGGGTCGAAGAACTCCACTTCCACGATACGGCGGCCGACCACCAGGGGCTGCAACTGTTGGGGCAGGGCCAGGACCGGATCCCGTGTCTTGTCCGATCCGTCCTTGACGCCGGAGTCGATGTCCTCCCAGCGGAAGGCCACCTTTTCTGCCGACACCGAAAACCGGTTCCTGACGCTCCAGGCCGGCGACAGGGCCTGTACCTCGCCGGGCTTCCAGGAAATGCCCGCGACGCTGGCCTCGCCGGAGTCCGTCTTGAAGGCCAGCGGCGGCTCACTTTGCGCCTGCACGGCCTGGATCCCGGATTCCTGGTCGGCCCGCCCCTCCACCCGAAGCGCCCGATCCACTCCGTCGGCGAGCCGAAAACGCAACTCGGCGTCCAGGCCCACGGCCATGGCGTCCAGCGTATGGGCAGGCGCCCCGATCTCCACCCGCCCCCCGGTAACGCGCAGGGACCACGGGCCAGCCACGTGCACATCGCCCCTTACGGCACCGATGCGCAGCCTGGGAAGAGGACGTGCCCTGGAACCCGTCACCATCGGGCCACCACCGCCGCCGGCCTCCCCTCCCTCGAGAAGACCCATCACACGCGTCAGGACCTCAGCCGGAGTGGCGAACGGTTTCGCCGGGTCACCGAGGCGGAGATCCAGTTCGCCGATATCAGCGTCCACCAGGCGGGGCCGACCGAACAGGAAGGACAGGGGATCGACCGTGAACTGCAGTTCCCGGGCACGCAGCGACCAGTCGCTTCCATCGGTCCACTCGAGGCTGCCGATGTCCACGGTCCATGTGCCGTCAAGGGCGATGTCGCCATGGGCCAGTTCCCCGGGCAGGCGCTGGGACAGGGTCGCGATGGACGCGGAAACACGGGCCGTCACGAGGTGAGGCAATGCAATCCAGCCCGCCCCGATCGCCAGTACGACAACACAGAGGACGACACCTAGGATAATTGGGAGTTTGCGGGAGCCTGGTTTGTTAGAATCGAAAGGCACTCAACTGATCAATTGCTACCGGAGGAACCCGAGCTTCGTCCTTCGAGGACGGCCCAGACGACAATGCCCGAGAGCACGAGTCCTCCCAGCGTACCAAGGAGGGCAGTCTTCCAGATGCTCATGTGGTCGACTTCACCCTCTTCCTCGAGACCCCGCCGATCGAGAATGTAGTCCCGGTCGGAAGCCACCAACTGCGATTCGGTCATCTTGAAGTTGAAAGGCGTGATGGGATAGCGCTTGCCACCCTTGGACCGCACGAACAGCCGCGTATCGTGCTCGACGACGACATCTTCGCCGTCAACACCCTTCACGACGGCCTTGCCGAACTCCGTGGTCTGGAGCTTCTCCAGTTCACCACGTGGGATCTGGTAGGTCGAGTAGCAGCCCATCGCCGACAACGACAGGATAAGGGTCAGAGCAACAACGCGCGTCATTGGAACCGTCCTCCCGGCACGAGCCAAGTCCGGTGG
>JADHTP010000043.1 GCA_016784945.1 Deltaproteobacteria bacterium
CACAGATGTTTCTAAACCCTCAAATACCATCTCCAGAGATTGAAGCTTTGTCTCTAGAAGCTCAACCCTGACCAGGGAATAGGCGGTGGTCAGGGTGAGGCCCACGAGCAGGGCCTTGAGGATGCCGGTGATGGTCAGGGCCAGGCCGAAGGTCACCACGCTGAGAACGGCCACGGTGATGCGGCACAGCACCTGGTCGGCCTTGGGGCTGAGGTCCGGGGCGATGAACCGTTTGACGACGTCGCTGGACACCAGGGCGGCGCTGCCCATGAGCAGGGCCGAGGCGGTTGACACGTCCGCGGCCCACAGACCGGCGAGGATCAGCCCGGCGCACAGGGGCGAAAATCCCAGGACCACCTTGGGTAGGGCCTCGGCGGGCACGATACCCGGGTGCAGGCCGGCGGCCGCGATACCGATGATGGCGCTGATGAAGCCCACGGGGAGGATCAGGAGTGCGCCGTACAGGTAGCCCCGGGACGCGGCCTTTTCGTCCTTGGCGGCGAACCCGATCTGGATCACCGACTGGGTGGAGTGCACCTGGGTGATCATCACGATGAACCAGGCCAGGATGATGCCCGGGCCCACGGCGAAAAGGTCGAAGCCCGGGTGGGAATCGGGGATGCTGACAACGAAGGACTCGATCCCGCCCAGTTCCCCCATGGTGAGCACCGCGCCCAGGATGATTCCCACGTAGATGACGGACACGTTGATCACGTTGGTAAGGCCCGCGGCCCAGAATCCGCCGATGAGGGTAATGCCGACGAACACCACGGCGGTCACGGCCATGCCCGTCTGGAAAGTGAAGACCCCGGGCATGAGTGACGACAGGATGGCGCCGCCGGCCACGTACTGCAGGGATGTGATCACCACCTGGATGATCAGCTGGCCCACCACGCCGATGACCCGTGCGCCGGTGCCATAGTGGCGTTCGAACAGCTCGGGCAGGGTGGTGACCTCGAAGCGGCGGTACCGTCGGGCGCACCACAGGCCCATGACCACGGCGCCCACGGCCCAGGCCGCGTTGTACCAGCCCGCGGAGAAGCCGTCGGTGTAGGCCCGCTCGGCCACGCCGATGGTGGAGGCGCCGCCCACGGCCAGTCCGGCCAGCAGGGCCGCGCAAACCCCGGCGGGGAGGCCCCGACCGGCCAGCAGGTAGCCCACGATCCCGCCCCCGCCGCGGGTGGTGAGGCGGCGGGCCCACCAGGTCACGCCGAAGAGCACGACCACGTAGACGGACACGATGGCAATGGGGGTCCAATGCATAGCGACTCGTTGATCGTCAATCGTAGATCGTCGATCGTTTCATCGCGAACCCCGGCTCGACGATGAACGATCAACGATGAACGATCAACGTACCTTCACTCGCACGTCCACGGCGGCGGGGGCCATGCCCTCCGGATAGGTGAAGATGGGGTTCAGGTCCATTTCCACGATGGACGGGAAGTCCGCCGCCAGCCGGGAGGTCCGCAGAAGCAGGTCTTCCACGGCCGCCAGGTCCACGGCCTTGCCCCGCACGCCTTCGAGTACGGGGTAGCCCTTGATGCCCGTCATCATCTCGCGGGCTTCCGGGCGGCTCAAGGGGGCCACGGCCACGATCACGTCCTTCATCACCTCGACGAAGATGCCGCCCAGTCCGAACATGACCAGACTGCCCAGTCCGGGTGACGCCGTGGCGCCGATGATGATCTCCGTACCAGCGGGCTTTAGCTCCATGAGGATGAATGTGGGATTGACGCCGGCGAAGCGGTCCTTCATGTCTCCATAGGCCTGTGCCAGGGCCTGCTCGTCCCCGATGTCCAGGATGACCCCACCCTCGTCGGACTTGTGGATCACGTCCGCCGAGTCCACTTTCAGCACGCAGGGGAAGCCCACCTTCGCCGCGGCGGCCGCCAGGTCACCTTCGCCGTTGATGCCGGCCACCTTAGGCACTGGGATGCCGTAGGCCGCCAGGATGGCGAAGGCGTCCAACTGGGGCAGGTAGACGTCCTTGCCCTCGTAACGCTTCACCACGGTCTCGGCCGCGGCGCGGTCCACTTCCAGGGCGGGCGGTTCTTCCCTGGGCCGGTTCTTCAGCTTCGTGTACTTGTACAGGTTGGCCAGGGACCGGGCGCCGTCCTCGGCGGTCTCGTAAACGGGCACGTTTCCCGCCCGCAGCTTGTCGATGAGGTCGTAGTGCTTTTCGTAGGTCTCCACCACCATGACCACGGGCTTGTCCGAGCTGGCCACGGCTTCGCTGATCTTCGCGGCAATGGCGTCCAGGTCCACGAAGGGCGCGGTCACGAAGAAGACCAGGACCATGTCGGTCCCCTCTTCCTTCAGGAGGGTGTCCGTGGCCGCGAAGTACTGGTCGGGCCCCCCGGTGGCCACAACGTCCACGGGATTGCCCAGGCTGGCTTCGGCATACTGGGTCTCTTTCAGGCGTTTTCGACCGGCGTCGGACCACTTCGCCAGAGTCAGCCCGTTTTCGATGGACTCGTCCACGGCCTGGATCCCCGGGCCGCCCGTGTTGGTGATGCACCCGATGCGGTTGCCGGAAGGCGGGTCCTGGGTGGACAGGGCGATGCCCGTGCGGATCATGGTCAGGCTGTCGTGGAATTCAACGACGCCGGCCTTGCGGAACATGGCCGTTGCCATGGCCGCCTGGTCCACCAGGGTCCCGGTATGGGACGACACGGCCACCGACCCTTCCCGGGTGCGGCCCGCCTTGATGGCCAGGATGGGCTTGTGAGGCGTGATCTCCGACGCCACCCGCAGGAAGGCGGCGGGATCTTTGAAGGACTCGATCTGCATCATGATGCCCCGGGTCCCCTCGTCCTTGCCGTAATACTCGAGTATCTCCGGCATGGTCAGGTCGCACTCGTTGCCGTAACTGCAGTACATGCGGTGGCCCAGTCCCGCGTTGTGAAGGTGCAGCTTGAGGATTTCGCCCATGCCGCCGCCCTGGGCGATAAGGGAGATGTTGCCCGGCTTCATGGGCACGAAGGTGAAGTTGGCATAGACCGACACGTCGGGATCGGCGTTCTGGATTCCCTGGGAGTTGGGACCGAAGATGCGCATGCCGTACTTGTGGGCCAGTTCCACCATTTCACGTTCCCGGCGGATGCCCTCTTCGCCCACTTCCTTGAAGCCCGCGCTGTGCACAATGCAGAATTTGACGCCCTTTTCGCCGCACTCGGTGATCACCTTGGGGATGAGGGTCGCTTTCACCGAGATGTTCACCAGGTCGATCTCGTCGGGCACGTCCAGCACGGACTTGTAGCACTTGAAGCTCCGAATGGACGGGCTCTTGGGATTGATGGGGAATATGGGGCCCTTGAACCCGTAGGTCGCCAGGTTCCTGATCACGATGTTCCCGATGGAAAACGGGTTGTTCGATGCGCCGATAACGGCCACGGCCCGGGGTCTGAAAAGTCCGTCCAGCATGGTCTCCTCCTTGCTCCGTTTTGTCAGTCGCTTCCTTGTTTCAACGCCACCAGGGCGGCTCCGAGGGCGCCCGTGAACTGGGGGTGTGGTGGGACCTCCACGGTCCGTCCCACCCGGGCCGACAGGATGTCCGCCACCGTGGGGTTGTGGGCCACCACGCCGCCGGTCAGCGCCACGGTCCCGTCCAGTGGGTCCATTTCCAGCACCCGCGTGATCACCGATTCGAAGGTGCCCCGCACGATGGAGGCCACCGCCACGCCCGTCCGCAGGTGTGCCAGGATCTCGGTCTTGGCGAAAACGGTGCAGAAGCTGCTCAATCGCACGGCGTCATCGGTGCTTTGGGCCAGGCCGTCCATGTCGCCCACGTCCAGGTCCAGCCGCAGGGCAATCTCTTCGATGAAGGCGCCCGTGCCGGCGGCACACTTGCGGTTCATGCAGAAGTCCACCCGGCGACCGTGGTCGTCCAGGCGGATCACCTTGTTGTCCTGACCCCCGATGTCCACCAGGGTGAGGGCGCCTGGAATGTGGTGGTGGCATCCCACGCCGTGGCAGTGGATCTCGGTCAGGGAGTCGTCGGCAAAGGACACGTTGGTCCGGCCGTAGCCCGTGGACACCGTGCGGACCACGGCCTCCCTTTGCAGGTCCGCTTCCAACAGGGCCTGATCCAGGCACTGGCGGGCCGTCTGGTCGTAATCCACGCCGGAGGGATTGACCGCCATGCCCACGGCGTTTCCCCGGGCGTCCACGAGGACGACCTTGGTGGCGCTGGCCCCCACGTCCACGCCGCAGAAGTAAGCCGGTGCGGTCATCAAGCCTGCTCGTGAAGTTGCTCCACCAGGGCCTCGAACTGGGTCCTGGTCTGTTCCTCCGAATACATGCGGAGGTCATTGAGGTCGCCCTGGAAAACCACGTAGGGCAGGCCCAGTTTCCGGGCCAGCCTCTGGGGCATCCCATAGCGGTTGTTCGCGTTGTTCGGGCAGGTCTTGGAATCGTGGTAGACGAGACCGTTGATTCCGTAGTCGCGGACCATGTTGGTAAGGTAGCGTTCCTTGAATTCTTCGTTTCTGACGATGAACAGCTCGGTGTAGGCGCGGGCCATGCCCTCGAAGGGATCGTCGTGGGCCAGGTCCTCGAAGATCCAGCTGTTGCAATAGGTGGAGGCCACCACGCAGGCCTTCCGGGCGCCGAAGAACTCGGCGTGGTCGCGCAGCTTGCCCCACACGGGCATGCCGTCCCAGTAGAACCGCCATTTCTCGTCTTCCACGGCCGCCACGCCGTCGGCCACCCGGGCCTCCAGTTCGGCCGACAGGGTTTCGTAATACGCCACGGCGCGGTCGTCGCCGCGGAGGACCACGGCTGGCCCCATGTGGATGGTGCCGTCGAAGAACGTGATGGGGGAGGGCGCCTGCTCGGCGATGCGCAGCACCTTCTTCCACCCCAGGGTGCACTGGTAGGAGGACCGGATCACCTCCCGCAGTCGGTCCAGGTCGAGCCTGGTGCCGGTCACCTCTTCCAGGACGGGCACCAGGGCCTTGTACTGGCCCACCAGGCCGTCCAGGTGATCCTTCGTGATGTCGCCCACGTTGCGCATGGTGTCGACGCCCACCAGGGGGACGTCGAACTCGCGCTGGTAGAACGAGAACCAGTCCTGAACGTCCCGGCACTGGTTCGTGTTGTAGGCCAGCACGTCGGGCTTGGGCACGGTCTCCATGCCGAAGGCGCGGCTCAGCGGCGTCTGCTTCTTCAGGTAGGACCCCACGTCGCTGGTCAGGTAGCTGCAGATGTCCGGCGAGTAGCCCAGGGCGTTGGCCGCTGGGATCAGGTCGGACGCCAGCCGCGACGAGCCCAGGAGGGCGCCGTGGTTTTCGGGGAAATAGACCAGGAACCCGAAGGCCCGCAGCAGTTCGGCCGGCCCCACGCTGGTGCACCAGGCCACCTTGGCGCTGCCGGTCTTCGCGGCCTCGTCCAGTTCCATGAAGTACTCGCCCATGAGGGCCCGCATGGGTCCCGTGGACTGGATCTTCTTGATGACGGGCTTCTTGTCTTCGCTCATGTCCGCTCCTGTCCGCCGGCCGTCAGGATTCCCAACGGGGCCGTCGCTTTTCCAGGAAGGCCCCAATGCCCTCGTTGGCGTCGGGGGTCTTCATCAGTTCTTCCAGGTACATCTTTTCCACGGCCCCGATGTCCTCGTCCCACAACCGGCGCAAAGCCCGCTGGGACGCCCGGTTGGCGAAACGCAGGGACGCGGCCGAACGGGGGATGACCTCCTTTTCGACCCAGGCATTGACCGCGTCGTCAGCCCCTTCTTCTTCCAGCACCCTGTTGACGAGGCCCAGTTCCCGCAGGCGCCGCGCGTCGAAGGAGGCGCCCGTGGCGATCATTTCCTGGGCCGCCGCGGGCCCGATCTTGGCGGGCAGCAGGATGCTGGCTGGCGGCGGGAACACGCCCAGCGTTATTTCGGGCACGCCCATCCGGGCCGAGGGCAGGGCAAACACCAGGTCACAGCCCAGGACCAGTTCGAAGCCGCCCCCGAGACACTGTCCCTGGACCACGGCCACGGTGGTCACGTCGCAATGGACCAGGGCGCCGATGAGCCGGTGGAAGGCCGGCAGCATGTCGCCCACCTGGTCGGCCTGGTGCTCCTCCACGGACGCACCGAAGCTGAAGTGCCTGCCCTCAGCCCCTATCACCAGGGCCCGGGCGCCGGGGGATTCCTGCACCCGTGACACCACGTCGGTCAGTTCACCGATCATGGCCGCGGTGAGCACGTTCCCCTTGGGCAGGTCCAGGGTGGCGACCACCACACGCCCCTCGTACCGTTCTTCCACGTTGACCATGTCAGTCCTCCCGGGTGGATCAGGGCACGAGCACTGCGCGTTTTTCCAGACGGTGTTCCAGGCCGGCCTTGAACACGTCGTTGATCTCGTCCAGCGGATGCCTTTCCACGTTGTCCCGCACGTTCAGCTTGCCGTTCAGGGCCAGGGCCACCGCCTCCGGGTACAGGACCGGGTCGCAGCCCCAGTTCCCGATGACCTTGGCGTCGAAGGCCATGAGGTTGCTGAGCCGAACCTCCTGCTTCTCCATGGTGAACCCCACGATGGCCAGGGAGGCCCCGTGGTTCAGCAGGGAAAAGCCCGTCTTCTGTCCCGCGCCGGTTCCGCTGCATTCGAAGATCCGGTGGCAGGTGGACGGCAGCCCACCCTGCTTCACGAATTTCTTTATTTCGCCCTTGATCCCTTTTTCGTATTCGGTTTTCGGGTTCAGGGTGAGGACGGCGCCCTGCTTCGTGGCCGCCGCCAGCTTGTTTTCGTCCACGTCCACGGCGATGACCGAGGCCCCGAACAGGTGGGCCAGCTGGACCATGTACGACCCGATGCCGCCGCACCCGATCACCACCGCCACATCGCCGGCCTGGAGGCCACTGCGCTGGATGGCCTGGTACGGGGTGGTCACGGCGTCTGCCACCACGGACAGGGGCCACAGATCGTCCCGGGCCGTGTCCTCGGGCAGGGGGCACACGTAGCGGGCAGGTACCTTGATATGGGTGGCGAAACCGCCGTTGATGTCGTTGCCGGGCATCATCTGGGCCTTGCAGATCCGGCGGTGGTCTGACTTGCACAGGTCGCATTCGCCGCAGGGCATCACCGCCGGAATGATCACGGGCTTGCCGGCCAGGTCGCCGTAATCCGCACCCGCGGCCTCCACGGCACCACTGATCTCGTGGCCCAGGATAAGGGGCAGGCCCTTCCGCGTGGGCACCGAGCCGTTGAAAAAGCCCAGGTCCGTGTGGCACACGCCACAGCCGGCCACCTTCACCACCACTTCCCCGGGACCCGGCTCCTCGATGGCGAATTCCCTGCGCTCCAGCGGTTCGCCCGCCGCCACGAAAAACCACCCTTGCGCCTGAATGGGCATGGACACCTCCGTCGTCTTTTCGAATTTCGGAACCCGAATTCATTAGTACGTAGCCCGACCGGAGTCAATGAGTTTCTGGCCTGAGCCATCGCCTTGACGAACGCGGCCAAGTCAATACACTCAACCGGACAATCACTGGGCGATCAAGGAGGAACACAGCATGGCGGAACTCAAAGCAATCGATACCCTTTTCCCACTTCTTTCCAAGGACTGGAAACAGAGTTGGGTCAATGCCACGAACTCACCGGGCGAACTGAAATGCTCCGTCGAAGCGGCCTGGGGTGAAGGCTACCCGAGCGCCGACGAAATCATCAAGACCATGGACGAGGCCGGCATCGAAACGGTTCTGGTCACCGATCTCCTGGCCTGGTCCTACCGGCGGCAGGAACGGTTTGCCCTGGACATGACCGAAGCCATCGCGGATATGACCACCAGATACCCCGGAAGGGCCTTCGGCCTTGCGGACTACGACCCCTTCCAGATCAGGAAGAGCCTCGACAAGCTGGAAGCGGACGTCAAGGAACGCAATTACAAAGGCGTTTACATCCACATCTACGGGTACGACATTCCCCTCGATCACCGCCGGATGTATCCCCTGTATGCCAAGTGCGAGGAGATCGGGCTGCCTGTGTCCATGCAGACGGGACATGTCCTCGAGGCCATGCCGAGCGAGCACGCCCGTCCCATCTACCTCGACCGGATCGCCTGTGATTTTCCGGGGCTCACCCTCATCGGAACCCACACGGGCTATCCCTGGGTCGATGAAATGATCGCCTGCACCATGAAATGGCCCAACGTCTACCTGAGCATCAGCGCCTGGCTACCCCGGTACTTCCATCCGTCCCTGACCGCCTTCATGAAGTCCAGGGTCGCGTCGGAAAAGGTCCTCTTCGGCTCCAACGGCCTGTCCTGGAAGCGGTACATCGAAGGGATGAGCGAGATGGGTCTTCGGGACGATTCGCTGGAAAAGATCCTCTACGGGAACGCCAAGAAAGTATTCAAGCTCTAGTCAGGATCAGCGGCTGCGGGTGTAAATGGTCCTGAAGCGGTCGGTGTCGGCCATGAGACACGTCGAACATTCGGCCTCGGGGGAGGAGGACATGGGTTCCAGGTGGACCTCGAAACCCAGTTCTTCGTAGGCATCCACTATCTCGGACAGTCGGGGTTCGTCGTAAGTGGTGCGCTTTTCCCAGCCCTCGGCAATCAGTTGTTTTTCTCTGGTCATGAATCGATCCCGGATGGCGGGCGTGGGTAGGCCCACCTACAAGCTTTTGTAGGGCGCGCGTACCCACGCGCGCCACAACCACTAGAAAAGGTCATCCAGTTCGTCGTCGCCGCCGCCGGGGAGTTCGCCGTGCTCCTGCAGGTACTGCTGGATCAGTTCGCTTTCCCGCTTGGTGAACATGGGGTCTTCCTCGTACACGAAGAAGCGGGCCATGTCGTTTTCTTCCATGGCTTCGGTCAGGCCCTCCCGGAGGTCCATCACGCCCTTGATGGCGATGACGGCGTGGTCTTCGTCCAGCAGCTGAAAGACACCCTCCACCGTGGGCAGGGCCGCCACAACGTCCCCGGACAGTTCGAGCCGGGATTCCCTTGGCGGTGGGACAGGCGCCGGTTCCATGGCCAGGCGCAGATCGCAGTTCAGGCACCGAAGGGCCTCGGCCCGGGCCATTTCGGGCGTCAGGGTGTCTTCCACTGGACCGAAGGAATCCGCCCTCGTTTCCGCGTCGGCCATCCTGGGTTGGACCCTTCCCAGGGCACGAAAGCCCTCGATGGGGCCCAGCAGGGGTTGTGCAGGGACCCGGTCGACCAGGTCCATGTCGATGTCACCGTCGCCCCCCAGGGCCCGGTCCATTTCAACCGCCGCAGTTCGACCCATGGCCACGGCCTCGATGAAACTGCCCGGCCCGGCCGCCACGTCCCCGCCCGTCCACACGTTTCCCAGGCGTGTCGCCAGGGTTTCTTCGTTGTGTTCGATGGTTTTCTGGGCGCCCAGACCCAGGCCCCGGAAGGGGCCCGACGAGGGTTCCTGCCCGATGGCCACGATCACCGCATCCGCGGGCACTTCCCGCAGTTGGGCTTCGTCGAAGGCGGGGTTGAACAGGCCGTGCTCGTCGAACACGCGCGTACACCGCCTGAGCCGCAGGCCGGTGACCTTGCCGTCTTCGTCGCCCAGGACCCGGTCGGGACCAAAAGAATGGAGCATCCCGATGCCTTCGTCCCGGGTCTCTTCCACTTCCCAGTCCCAGGCCGGCAACTCGTTCTTCGCCTCCAGGCTGACCAGGGTCACGACCCCCGCGCCCAGCCTGAGCGCCACCCGTGCCGCGTCCACCGCCACGTTGCCACCGCCGATCACCACCACGTCCCTCTTTTCAAAGAGGTCCACGGCCAGTTCACCGCCGGCCCTGCGGCGGAGGAAGTCCACGCCCCAATGGACCCCGTCCAGTTCCTTTCCCGGGATGTCGATCCGCTTGGCCCCGTGGGCGCCGGTGGCCACGAAGACCGCGTCGGAGCCTGCCACCAGTTCATCGAAAATCGTTCCGTCCACGGGAGAGTTGCACCGGATGTCCACTCCGACCCGTCGCACTTCGTCCAGGTCCCGCTCCAGCAGTTCCCTGGGGAAGCGATATTCGGGTATGCCCACCCGCAGCATGCCGCCGGGCTCTGGCAGTGATTCGTGCAGGGTGACGGCGTGTCCCTTCACCGCCAGGTACCAGGCCGCGGTGAGGCCCGCCGGCCCGCCGCCGACCACTGCCACGTTCTTTCCACTTGCCGGACGTTTTTCCACCCGGGATTGCCAGGTGTCGTCACCGGCGTCCAGGGCGTATCGCTTCAGGCGGCACACGGATACGGGGTCGCTGACGTCGCTGCGTCGGCACAGATCCTCGCAGGGATGAAAGCACGTGTAGCTCGCGGCCCAGGCCAGGGGCACCTTTTCGCGCACCACGGCCGCGGCCTGTGCGGGCTCGTCCCGGGCGATGTGTCGCACCAGGCGGGGAATGTCGATGCCGGCGGGACAGGCGTTCCTGCAGGGAACCAGGGCACGTTCCCGGTCGTCACCCCTGGCCCGGTTGCGGTCCAGCAGGGCCCCCGTGGGGCAGACCTCCACGCAGGCGCCGCAGAAGCGGCAATGACCCTCGGAACGGGTGGGGCCTCCCAGGGTGCCCACCACGGGCCGACCGTCCACCAGGGTGAAGCCCAGGGTGCCTACGCCACGCAGGTCCTGACAGGCGCGAACGCATCGCAGGCAGCCCACGCACAGTTCGGTGTCGAAATCGAACAGGGGGTCGTCGGTGAGCGTGGGGAAGCCTCGGTTCCGGTACCTGGGAAGATTCCCGGGCAGGCCCACGAAATGGGCGATGCGCCCCAGTTCGCAGGATCCCAGCAGTTCGCAGCAACGCTCGTCTTCCGGGACGTTGGAGGAACACTGTGTCCTGGGGCAGCCTTCGGCCTGGGCGCAGGACAGGCAGGCATGGGGATGGTGGGTGAGCACCACGGCCAGGCGTTCCCGCCGTCTTGCCACCACCGGGTCCGAGTCGGTGACCACGCTCATGCCGCCCAGAGCCTCTGATGCGCAGGCCCGGGTCAGTTCCCCGTCTGCCTCCACGGCGCAGATGCCGCAGCCGTCCCATTCGCCGCCGGGATCGTCGCCGTGGACCGTGTCCGCCCCACGGAACACCCGGGCTTCGCCCTTTTGATGCTCTACCCGCGGGAGGGCCGGGTGGCTGCACAGGGCGGGCACGTAAACCCCTGCCCCACGGGCCGCCTCCAGGATGGTGGAGCCCGCCGGCACGCGGACCTCGTGGCCGTCAACGGTCAACGTCACGTCCGCCATGGTTTCCTCGTCTACCAGGAGTGATCGATGGCGTCCGGCTCACAGGCCCTGACACAGGGGAGTTCGGCCTTCTCGAAGCCCGCTGCCGGCTTGCACGGGCCGCAGGCGTACTTGAGTTTACGGGACTGGTCCGGCTTCACGGCGGCCAGTTCGTCGTCATCCTCGATGTCGAATTCGTTTTCCACCATTTCGAACACCCCGGCTGGGCATTGCTCCACGCAGTCCCCGCATCCGTCGCACTTGTCGGTGTCGATGCTGATGAAGAAGTCGCCCGATCCGTCCTTGTAACCGTAGTTCGCTATCATTTCGTCCTCAGCTCTTCCTGAGTTTCTTGATGTACAGGGCCCGGGCGAACAGGGCGGCGCCCACGGCGCCGGCGATCTGGGTGTCCATGTCCGTGGTCTTCAACTCCACGCCCAGTTCCTTGGACAGGCGGGTGGTGACGCCCGGGTTCTTGGCGATGCCGCCGGTGATGGCGAACTCCGGCTCTACGCCGATGCGTTCCAGCAGGGTCACAACGCGGTGGGCCATGGCCGAGCAGTACGCCGCCAGCACCTTTTCCTTGGGCCAGCCTTCCCGCAGCAGGCCCGAAGCCTCGCTTTTCGCGAAGACCACGCAGGTGGACGACACCGGTGGCGGTTCCTCTTCCACCTTGAGGCTCAACTCGCCCACGTCGTTGATGTGCACGCCCAGCAGGTCCGCGAAGACCTCCATGCCCCGGCCCGTGCCGGCGGCGCACTTGTCGTTCATGAGGAAGGCCTTGACCTTGCCCCGTTCGTCGCAGTGGATGGCTTTGCAGTCCTGCCCGCCCATATCCAGGATGGTCCGCACGGTCGGGCCGTACATGAAGTTGCCGCCCCTGGCGTGACAGGCGATCTCGGTGATGGCCTTGGTGGCGAAGGGTACGTTCACCCGCCCATATCCCGTTCCCACCGTGGCGTGCAACCCGTCGAGGGTCAGACCCGTCCCGTCCAGAGCCCATTTCATGGCGTTGTTGGCGCTTTCCGGGGAATCGCTCCCCGTGCGCATGCTGGCAAAGCAATACAGCTTGCCGTCCACCATGACCACGGCCTGGGTGGAGACACTACCCACGTCCACCCCGGCGGAAACCACTTCCCCGTCCTGCCAGTTCACGTCGGGACTGGTCCAACGGGATTCGGTCCATCGCCAGTATTCCGCGCCTTTCTCGTCCTGAGCCATCTGTCGTCTCCTAGCTGTCAGTTGCCACGCAAGCCGCGCCGATGGCGCCCGTGAAGTCAGGGTCGCTTGCAATGACGAGGTCTGTTTCCAGGTCCTCCCGGAGTGATTTCACGAAGCCCACGTTCTTGGCCACGCCCCCGGTCAGTGCGATCTTTTCTTCGATGCCCACCCGCCGCACCATGGAGGTGATGCGGTCGGCGATGGCGTCATGGATGGCTCTCGCCATGTCGGGTTTCGGGGTCTTGCGATGCACCAGCGTCACCACCTCGCTTTCCGCGAACACCGCGCACTGGGCGTTCATGGGAATGGCCTGCGTGCTTTCCAGCGACAGCTTGCCGAATTCCTCCAGGGGGACCTCCAGGGCCCGGGCCATGGCCTCCGTGAAGGCCCCCGCACCCGCCGCGCATTTTTCGTTAATGGCGAAGTCCACCACTTTGCCCGCAGCGTCGATCTTGATGGCCCGGCCTTCCTCGCAACCAATGTCGATGACCGTGCGCACGTCGGGGTGAAGCAGGTGCATGCCCCGGGCGTCGGCGCCCACCTCGGTCACCGTATCGTCCTTGAAACCGGGTTCGTTCTTTCCGGCGCCGGTGGCGACCACCTTCTGCACGTCTTCGGGCACCAGGCCCGCTTCCTTCAGGGCGGCCGCATAGGCCGTTTCGGCGGATTCGGCCGCGTCCATGCCCGCCTGGACCATGGCCTTGCCCGCCACCTCACCGTTCTTGAGGATCACCACCTTCACGTTCTTGGCACCGCAATCCACTCCTGCCGTGATCATGTCTCTCCTCGTCGAATGAGTGTCAGCCGGTCTTCTTGAGTCCCAGCGTCTCCATGAAGGCGTCGATGCGCGCGTTGGTGCGGGCTTCGTCGAACTCCCGCTCGTCGCCCATGTTGCCCTCGAAGGTCATCACCGGGTAACCCGCCTTCTGAAGGGCCAGGCGGTTCTCGGCGATCCCCAGCGACAGTCCCTCGCAGCCCCGGTTGTAGTGCAGCATGATGCCGTCCACGCTCCAGTCCCGGGCGATCTTCGTCATCATGGCCGACTTCAGTTTCGGGTGGTAGAAATGCTGCCACTCGGGCTTGTTCATTTCATATCTTACGTATTCGGCCAGCATGGCTTCGCGGTCCCTGGGAAGGTCGTCCACCGACGCCGGGAAGGACCGCGCGCCCCAACTGCCGTCGGCCTTCTTTTCCCACTGGCCGCACAGACCGAAGGTGTACAGGGAACCGACGGAAACGCAGCCGAACTCCTCCAGGTACCGGAACACCTTCAGGAAGGCCCAGGGCGGTTGGGTGTCGCTGATCACCCGCACCCGTTCGTTGGGCACGGCCGCGATGCCCCGGTCCACCCGGTCCTTGACCTCCTGGTACAACTCTTCATAGAAGTCCGCGCACCACTGGCTGGCCTTGCCCAGGGTGCCGTGGACGTACAACGAATACATGGACTTTTCGTCCAGGGGCGCCGGCCGGGCGCGCTGCAGTTCGCAGGTCTTCGCCCACCACGACGTGGACCGCATGTGGTTGTGGATGGCCTTGCGCAGCAATTCGTCCTGGTAGGGGCGGCCCGTGGCCTTTTCCAGGAACTCGATGCCGTCCAGGCACTGGTTCACCACGTACTTCACGGCATGGTCCGGAATGTCCACGTATTCGAAGTCTTCACCCTCGGCCTTCATGGCCGGTGCGCACCCCACGTCCACGCAGAACAGGGGGACCTTGGGCTCCAGGTCCTTCACCACCTGGTACCACTTGGCGTGGGAGCAGCAGATGTGGTCCTGGAAGATGAAATCGGGCTCGGGCCATTTCTTCGAATACTCTGGGAAGCAGTACTCGTCCAGGATGACGCCGCCCCAGTAATTCCGCATGTAGCTGCACAGGTCACGGGCCAGGCCGTACTTTTCGGTGGCTTCCATGCAGCGGACGGAGAATTCCTTGTTGAACGCGATGGAGGCCGAATAGGGCTCCGACGTGATGCTCCAGACGTCTTCGCCCAGGCCCCGGGGGATGGCGTCCAGGGTCCAGGCCCCGCCGGCCCAGCGCAGCCCGCCCTTTTCGTGGGCCCTGGCATAGTTTTCGTAAAAGGCCATGCGCAGTTCTTTCGCCTTGCCCCACAGTTTCAACGGTTCGGTCGGATACAGATCGCCCATCGGCCCCGCCTCCTTCACATCTAGAAAAGGTCGTCGTCGGAGAGCATTTCCAGGAAGGCTTCCACCCGGATCTTGAACTGGCCCACGGGCACCGTGACGTCAAGCTCCAGGAAGAGCACCGCCACGTCCTCGGCCTCCAGGGCCTTGCGGATGACGGGGATGTCGATTTCGTGGGGGTCGCAGAACTTCTGCTGGATGATGATGGCGCCCGCCACGTTCCAGTCCTTGGCGAACTGGATGATCCGTTCGATGCGGCGGCGCTCGGGCCAGTCCTTGGTGGGGCAGGGCAGGCGGTTGACGTACCGTGACGCAATGCGCGTGAGGGGGTCGTCGCCGGCCTCCACCTTGTCCCAGAAATAGCGGGTTCCGGTGCAGTGATCGTCCTGGACGATGACCGCGCCCACCTCCTCCACCATCTCCACGAATTCCACGTCGTCGTTTTCGGACCCGAGGACCATGACGCGGGTGTCGTCCGACTTGCCCACGGAGCGGGTCTCCAGCAGGCCCAGCACGTCCGTGGTGGCGGCGGCATGTTCGTTCTTGTCGGTCATCTGGCTGGAAACCACCATGTACATGGATTCCAGGCCGGTGACCGGGGTGTCGTCCTTTTTGCGGGCCTCGTACACGGCCTTCATGGCCGCCCGGTCCCGGTTCACGATTTCGATGCCCCGTTCCAGGTCGTCATCGGTGATGGTCTTGCCCGTCCATTCCTCCACCTTCTTCTGGAATGTTTCCAGTTCGCCCTTCAGGAAGGGGACGGCGTGCTCGCTCTGGACGTGGTGGGGCATGGGCAGGTAATAGCTGAACTCCGTGGGAATGTGCAGGTCCCAGGAGGTATAGGCCTGGCGAATGTGCAGGCAGCTCTGGGAGATCATGATGCCGTCCAGGTAGTCGTACCGGCCCTGGAGCCCCTGGGCCAGGCAGTCCCGACAGAAAGGGCAGTACATGGCGAAGATGTGGGGCTCGGTGACGTTCTGGGATTCGTGGCTTCCCAGGATCCGCACGGGCAGCACGCCGGCGGCGTACAGGATCTCTTCGGGGACGTAGGTGCAGAAGTAGCCCAGGACCTTGCCCCCGGTCTTTTCCTTCCATTCTTTCGCGTATTCGTGGCGGTTCTCGTACCACTGCTTG
>JADHTP010000044.1 GCA_016784945.1 Deltaproteobacteria bacterium
TCTCCACGGCGGGAACCCGGTGCAACTCGAAGGCGCCCTGGTCGGCATAGCGGCCGAGCAGGTTCACGTCCCCCTTCCGTCCCCGGCCGAACCGGGCGTCACCCCCCACGAACAGCACGCGGCAATGAAGCCGAGTCACCAGGTGGTCCTGCACGAAATCGTCGGCCTCCACCGACGCCAGGTCCAGGGTGAAAGGCACCACCACCAGGTAGTCGAGGCCCTGTCGTTCGATTTCGGCCTGGCGGTCTTCCAGGCTCTGGATCATGGTGGGAGCGCGCTCCGGATGAAGGACCTTGAGCGGGTGGGGAAAGAAGGTCACGGCACAGGACGGAAAGCCCCTGGAACGGGCCGCATACACCACCTGCGCCATGAGGGCCTGGTGCCCATGGTGGACGCCATCGAAGTTGCCCATGGTGACCACCGCGGGTCCAACGCTGTCGGGTATCTGCCTGAATCCCCTGATCATGCGCATGGCGTCGGGAACCTCCCGTGGTCCACCCCCGCATTGTGGAGATATGGCGGGAAAGGTCAAGTCCCCGCGGGAAGGGCCGGGTCGATAGTCAATGGTCCATAGTCAATGGTCCATAGTCAATGGTCCATAGTCAATGGTCCATAGTCAATAGTCCATAGTCAATAGTCCATAGCACCCTTGTCCAAAATAGCCTGAAGTAAGTTCCCCCGAACAAAGAAGCCCCCCTTGCGACGTGGCAGAATGAGCCTCGAACAAGAGAGCCAAAACTGCAACGTCAGACAAGGAGGGCAAGAAGATGTTACGGGTGGCAAGTCTTTTCAGTCAACTGCTTCAACAGATTCCCAGGCACGAATTCGCGATGCTGGTTGCGAAACACCAGGCCGAGCGGCACGCGAAGGGGTTTACGTGCTGGACACAGTTCGTTGCCATGCTGTTCTGCCAGTTGGCGCGGGCGGATTCGCTTCGGGAGATCTGCAACGGATTGGCGTGCTGTATGGGGAAATTGGTCCATCTCGGAATCAGCAAGGGACCGAACAAGTCGACGCTGGCCTATGCCAACGAGCATCGACCGGCAGAGTTGTACGAAGACGTTTTCTTCACCGCATTGGACCGATTTCGAGGACAGGGTGTGCTTGGAGCACGCAAGAGCCGATTCCGTTTCAAGAACAAGTTGTTGTCGTTGGACTCCACGACCATTTCATTGTGCCTGAAGCTGTTTCCCTGGGCCGAGTACCGCCGTGCCAAGGGAGGCGTCAAGGCACACGTATTGCTCGATCATGACGATTACATGCCGTCCTGGGTGTTGCTGACCGAGGCCAGGAAGCACGATATCAACGCGGCCCGGCTTCTGAATCTGAATCCCGGTTCCATCGTTGCAATGGACCGGGCCTACAACGACTACAGCCTGTTCTTTCAGTGGACGGCGAACCGGGTGTTCTTCGTTACACGCCTCAAGAACAACGCCAAGTACGAAGTGATCGAAAAACGCGACACTCCTCAAAATCGCCCCATCCTGTCCGACGAACTGGTCCGGTTGACCGGGACCGGGGCCCTCGAGAAATGCCCGTTCCGTCTGCGCCGAGTCGTGGTGTGGGATGCCGACAACGAACGGGAGATCGTCCTGCTGACCAACCACCTGGAATTCGGAGCCACCACCATCGCGGCCATCTATAAGGACCGATGGGAAATCGAACTGTTCTTCAAATCGCTGAAGCAGAACCTGAAGGTCAAAACCTTCGTCGGGACCAGCGAGAACGCATTGCGAATCCAGATTTGGACAGCCCTCATCGCTCTGCTGCTCCTGAGGTGGCTTCACTATCTGTCGCGGGCCGCGTGGTCACTGTCCAATCTGGCGTCCATGGTCCGCCTGAATCTCTTTACATACCGTGACTTAATGCACTGGCTACACAATCCTTTCGGGACTCCGCCCATTACACCTTCACCAAACCAACTCTCCTTGGCTCTGCCGGGTATTGGACAGCCGATAGGAGGTGCAAAGCGGTAACCTAATCCTCAGAACCCGAAATTGGGAAATCTCGCCCTTTATATTTCGGAGGGTTACGCCGATGAGTGCGTCATCTCAGGATTGTTTTGGACAGCAGTGTGGAAAAATGGCAAGCAAAATGCTATACAGTAGTGACTGAACGGGAGGGGGAATTCGTGGGACAGGTTCCCGCATGGGGGTTGTACAGGCTTTTCAAGGCCATGGAAGGGAAGGAGGGCAACCGCCGTCTGGACCTGCAGGTGTCCGGGGGCCAGTTGTCCATCGGTCTGAGATCCGGCCGCCCCCTCTATGCGTCCACGGACATTCTCCACATGACCTTCGGCGCCTACCTGGCCAATGCCAAGCTCATTCCCGACGATGCCGTGGCGGAGATCGAGTCTGCCGGCAGCCTGCCGGGCTCGCCTGCCTGCCTGAGGCTGCTGCAGAACGGCCGGACTTCCCCCGAACAGGTCAGACAGTTCAACGAGTCCCACCTTCGCAGCGTGCTGGCGGTGATGCTGTCCGCGCCCATCAGCGACTGGTCCTTCGCTTCCGACGAATCCTGCGACCCCGACTGCGGCTGTGAAGGCGTGGATCCGGGACCGGAACTGATGCGGGCAGTGGGCCAGTTTCCCCGGCCCGACACCATGCTGCCCATGGTGAAGCGTTTCCTTTCCGGCGGCCCCTTCTTCCTGGCGAAGGGCGGGGAATCCATGCTCACCCACGCCAAGACCCACGTGGGGGAATCCCGGATCCTGTTTCTGGTCCGTCAGGGCCGGTGCCGGGACCTGGACGAGGACATCCTGTCCGACGAAAACAATCTCCGCATCCTGTTCGGCCTCACCGTGGCGGGTGTGCTGACCCGGGAAGCGGTGTCCGGTTCGGCGCCCCGAGCCGTGGGCGAAGGGAACGGCGAGGTGCTGCGGGAGTTGCGCGACAAGGTGAAGGATTTCGAGCACCACAATCATTACGAAGTCCTGAGGGTCGACATCGATTCCCGGGTTTCGACGGTGGACACGGCCTGGGCGAACCTCCGGCGACGCTTCGGCCGCGCCCGGTTCGAGGAGTTGCGGAGCGCCGAGGTCGATGATCACCTGAACGCCATCCATTCGAAGCTCGACCAGGCTCGGGCCATCCTGACCGATCGGGATCGGCGCATGGCCTACAACCGTTCGATCGAGTCCTCGTCCCCTAGCCTCGAGGCCCGGCTGGCCCAGATGTTCGACGCCCGTGACGTCTGGCGGTCGGGCATGGCCCTGTTGCAGGAACGCAAGGGAAAAGAGGCCCTGCTCCGGTTCGAGGAAGCCCTGCGGCAGGACCCCGAGGAACCGACGTTCAAGGTGTCCATCGCCAACGCGATGCTGACGATGCAACCCGATGGAGACGCGCTGGAAAGGGCCGAGTCCCTGCTGCACGAGGCGCTGGAAACCAACGACAGGATGGTGGATGCCCACCTCGCCGTGGCCACGCTCTGCCGATTGCGAAAGGATGGCGACAAGGCCATGGAACACGTGCGCAATGTCCTGCGGCTCGATCCCGACAACGAAGAAGCCCGACGCCTCAAGGAACTCTTGAAGGCGCAGCCGAAGCCATCTAAGATGTCCTTCCAGAAGAAAACGTCCGAATCGGTGGTGGATAAACTCGTGGGCCGGTTCAGACGCAGGAAATGACCCGTTGAAAGCCCACGACGCAACTGGAGGACAGCATGTCGGCATCCGCGTACATCCTGATCGAGGGAGCGGCCGGAAGGATCCACAGGATCCTCGAGGAACTGAAGCAGATCGACAGCGTGGTGACCTGCGACTCGGTGACCGGTCAATTCGACATCATCGCCCTGGTCAAGGCGGATGACGCCAACGCCCTGGGTCGCCTGGGACTCCAGGAAATCCAGTTGATCGACGGGGTGCTGCGCACCATCACCTGCAACGTGATCGAACTGTAGGGCCGACCCGGGCCGAGGAGATCCCCATGTCATTGAACCTGGACTGCGTGGGCAGGAAGCAGACGCCCTATCCTTTCGAGATCCGTGAACGCAACGTGATGCTCTATGCCCTGGGCGTGGGGGCCGACGAACGGGAGCTCCACTACCTGTTCGAGGGTGACCGTCGGTTCGCCACTCTCCCCACGTTCGCCGTGATCCCGCCCAACCGGGGGGTGTTCCAGGCCATCCACGAGATGGGCGCGGACCTGACGAAACTGGTGCATGGGGAGCAGGCCATCCGCTGGTTCGCCCCGATCCCCACGTCCGGAACGGTGATGACGAACTGGGAGGTCACCCACATCTATGACAAGGGATCGGGCGCTCTGGCCGTCGTGACCGCCACCACCACGACCCCCGACGGACAACCGATCTTCGAAAACACATGTTCCATGTTCGTTCGCGGGGAAGGCGGATTCGGTGGCGATCGTGGCCCCGCCACACCCCGCCTGGAGCCCCCGGTGGACCGTGATCCGGATTTCTGCGTGGAAGAACGCACCCAGGAACGACAGGCCCTCATCTACCGGTTGAACGGGGATCTGAATCCCCTGCACGCCTCGCCTCCCTTCGCCGAAAAGGCCGGTTTCGAAAAGCCCATACTGCACGGATTATGCACCCTGGGTTTCGTGGCGCGGGCCCTTCTGAACGGGGCTCTCGACGCCGATCCGGCGCGTCTCAAGTCCCTGACCGCCCGTTTCTCCGCCGTGGTGTTTCCCGGGGATCTCATCGTCACCAGGGGTTGGAAAATGGACGACGGCCGCTGGGTCCTGGGCGTGTCCACCGACCGTGGTTCCGACGCAATCACCAACTGCGTGGCCGAAACCGACTGATGGTCACGCCATCCCGGAGGTCTCGTGAGTGAGCGGTACGACCTCGCCATATGCGGCGGGGAAGTGGTGACCCCCGAGGGGATCCTGCGCACGGATGTGGGCATCCGGAAGGGCCGGTTCGCCCATGTGGGCCCCCTGGAGGGACCGGCGGACGACACGGTGGACGCCAGGGGTCTGCACGTGCTGCCGGGCGCGGTGGACGCTCACGTCCACCTCGGCGTGGTCAACACGGGGGCCCGATCAAAGGACGACCACGGGACGGGCACGCTGGCGGCCATCTGCGGCGGCGTCACCACCGTGGGCGACTTCAGCGTGCAGGACCCGGAGGAAGACCTGAAGACATCGGTCGAACGCCGGATCACCGGCGCCGGCCATACGGCCTGCGACTGGTTTCTGCACGCCAACCTCACTTCACCGTCGCCCGAAGCCCTGGACCAGATCCCGGGCCTCGTGGAAACGGGCATCGCCTCCTTCAAGCTGTTCCTGGCCTACCCGGAAATCCGGGTGGACGCCGACACACTGGAGGCAGTGCTCCACCGGGTGGACGATGCCGGCGGACTGGTCATGGTCCACGCGGAGGACCAGGGCCTGATCGACCGGGCCGTGGCGGAACTGGTGGCCCGGGGAAGGACCACGCCCCGACACTTCTTCGATTCCCGACCCCCTCGGGCCGAAGCGACGGCCATCAGGACACTGGGAAACCTGGCCCTGGCAACGGGCCACCCGATCTACGTGGTCCACCTGTCATCCGCGGCGGGACTCGATGCGGCCCTGGATGCGCGAAGGGCCGGCGCCAATATGTACCTGGAAACCTGCCCACAGTACCTGTTCCTGACCCGGGGGCACGGGGATTCCCGGGGACTCGAAAGCCTGGTGTGCGCCCCCCCGCTGCGGGATGACCTGAACCGCGAATCGCTCGCTGTGGCACTGGCCCGGGGGGACCTGGACGTGCTGGCCACCGATCACTGTCCCTATACCCTGGCCCAGAAACAGGCCCACGGGGGCGACTTCCGACGGATCCCGGGCGGCCTGCCCGGTGTGGAGACCCTGCTTCCTCTCGGTTACCACCTGGCCCTGAACGGGACCCTGGACCCTGGGCGACTGGCGGGCCTCACGGCCCACAATCCAGCCCGACTCTTCGGGCTGGCCCACCGCAAGGGCGCCATCAGGGTCGGCCTGGATGGGGACTTTGTTCTCCTGGACCCCAACGGGTCCACGCGAATCACCGCTGCGAACCTGCACTCGGACACGGATTACTCACCCTACGAGGGCCTGGACCTCAAGGGGGCGCTGAGGTCCGTTTACCTGAAAGGAAGGCTCACTGCTTCGAGGAACCCGGAAGGCGTGATGGAACCCGTGGGTGAACCGAGGGGTGAGTTTCTGCCCTGCGATCGACGATAAACGATCAACGTCCCTAGTCTCCCGCCAGCTGGTCCATGGCGGACTTCAGTCCGGCGTGCACTGCCTCGACCTCGGACCCGGTCCAATCAGCGCGATCCTTGCGGATGAAGGTCGTCTTGTCCACGCGATTGTCGAACCGCCCCACGGGCAGGTGGAACACACGTCCATGTGCTTCGATACGCACTGTGCCCTCACGGTCCGAGTTCTCCACCAGCCAGGCCATGTCGTCGCACCCGTAGTCGCCCATCATGACTTCGATGGGAACACCGTGATTGAGGATGGAGCCCGGGTCATCGGGATCCGTGCGATCGTCGTTCTTGCGCCTGGATTCCTCCGGTGTCACCCAGATATACAGGATGCCGGCCCGCTCCAGAATTGCCGGGGACAATTGTCTGAGGGAATGGCCGTATCCGAAGGGCGAGGCCAGGGGCATGTCCGAACCGTCCGCCCCCCCACGGGCGAATTCCATGACCACGGTCTTGCCGTCCAGGGTGTCGGGGTACTCGGCCTGCTTATCCACGAGGTGCTCCAGCGCTTCGGTTTCCAGGGCCTCGGCCAGCATGGACGTCACGTCGTCGGGCAACCCGCCCAACCTTTCTGCGGCGCCCGCTCTGCGCGCCGCGGCGTCCAGGCGCTGGAACAGCTGGCGGGCAGCGGACGCGGGCCGGCCCATGTCCTTCGCGAGGAGGTCGTCGAAGTCCTCGTTCAGCAGTTCCACCAGGGTGCCCCAGTCCCATGTGTCCAAAAACGACCGGTCGGGGCCCTTGAAGTACACTCGTGGCTGGCCCGTCTTGACCAGTTCCTCGTCCACCCGCCTCATGAGGTGGACATAGGGAAAGTCGTCCAGTTGCACGGTTTCGCCCATGTGAAAGTCCCGACGGCACTCTTCGGGGTTCATGAGGTCCAGGTACCGGCGGACCTCGGACTTGCCGGAGGCCGGCAGGGCAAGAAGAAGCAATGTGTCGATGATGTCAGCCATGGTCACCTCTTGGTCTTTTTCGACAAAGGTCGATGGTCTACTGAACGTCAGGGATCGTCAAGGGGATCTTTGGTAAGCAGCCCCACTTTCCGTGACAGGAGTCCGAGGATCCGCTTTCCGCCCCATTTCAGCGCCCCCCGGTCCGGGCGACTCCGGACCCGCGGATCGAACAGCAGGCTGCCCAGGGTATCCCGGGCGCCATCCACGTCTCCCATAAGATAGAGACTCCAGGCCAGGTAGAGGCTGGCCTGGCTGTGGCGGTCTCCCGTGGCCAACAGGGCCCGCAGGTCGTCGACCGCCAGCGCGTACCGGTGGGCCACAAACAGCACCAGGGCCCGATCGAACAGGCCGTCGGCCCGTGAACGCGGGTTCTTCCCGTTGATCTTTCGGGTGGTGGACGCCAACCGCTTCCTGGCCGTTCGGCTGGCCAGAAACTCCGTGCCCAGCACCCGCAGATACTCATCCTGGAAACCGTCCACGCCGCCGGAGGTGTCGATGCCCATCCGGGCCCAGTAGGCCAGGACCCGGTCCAGGTTCTGCTGGTTGGACGGGTCCACGCGCAAGAACACCTCAGTCAGGTCGTCGTGGTAAGCCAGCATCCACCGGGACCGGTCCCAGGTCAGCAGGGGGAACACGGGCTGGGGGAAGACCACGATGTCGAAGTGGAATTTCTCCCAGGCCTCTTCGAGAGCCTGCGTCCTCTTGAAGGGAACATGGGAAGCGACCAGGGCATCCCTTTCCTCCACGGTGAAGTTCCCCCGCCCGTCGGTGAAGATGGAGCAGGCGGGATAGTGACGGTAGATCAGGTAACCGCCCCAGGACGTCTTGTGGAAGATGCGCCCCTCGAGTCCCATGCCCGTGATGGCGTCGCTGGCTGCCTCGGGATAGTGCCCTGGCTCGTGGTCCAGTTCCAGCATTTCCACGGCCCGCACGAGGCCGCCCCTCTGGATGAGGATGGAGTACTCGAAGGAAATGCCCATCAGGACGCCTCCCAGGGCGATGACGGCCAGCTTGGGCCCCATGGAACTCAGGAAGGCCCCGATCTCTTTGTGGTAGGTCCGAACCAGGAGGAACAGGGCAAAGGCATCCAGGTAGATGAAACGCGCAGTCTTGGCGCCCAGCAGGACCAGCATGAAGGCCAGGGCCAGGGCCCCCGCGTCCCGCTCCCTGACGAACCGTTTCCAGCCGCCACGACGGATTTCCACGATGAACAGCCCCCCGATGCCGAAGAAGATCAGGTAAGGGAAGCCGCCGCAGACCACGTGGTGAGCCGTGAGCCGGCCCGCCATTTCACGCATGAAGTACACGGCGGGGGGATGCCACTCGGGGATCAGGACCATGCTGTCCTTGTACATGGCGAAGGCGGTGTAGACACCGCGCAGGAACCCGGGCATGGGGCACATGGGCAGGGCCGTGGCGGCCACGCGCACCAGGTCCGTCTTCAGCCGGGCCCTCGCCTCCGCATCGGACCGGTCCGCCAGCCACGTCAGGAATCGACCGCCGGCAAGGGCCATGGAGCACAGGGGCAGCAGCAGTGCGCCTCCCGCGTGGATGTTGGCCCACAGGCCCGACACCAGCACCAGCCTGACCACGGCAATCCGCCCAAGCCGGGGACGCAGCAGGTCGGGTAGAAGCAACATGAAGAAGAAGAGGTTGAAGGCGCCGGGCCGCACGCGCAGTCGGTCCTCCGTCAGGGCCAGGGCCAGGACCAGCAGGAATATCGCGGCAATCCGTCCCGGCGCTTCCCGGCGGAAGAGCCGGTACATCATCATGAAGGCGGACAGGAACAGCCCGGCGTGCAGCGCCCTCACCCAGAAGAAGCCGCAGCGGGCCTCGACCTCGTACACGATGATCTCGTAAAGCCACTGGAAGGTCGTCCAGGACCGGGCGGGGTCCGTGGCGGAAAAGATGTCGGTGTGCGGAATGGCCAGGTTCTGCACCATCCACTCGCCGGCGCGGATGTGCCAGTAGATGTCGATGTCCCAGTTCGCGCGGAACGTGTAGATGGCCAGCAGCGAGAAGAACACCCCGAGAAACACGGTCTCCAGGATGAGCGCCGCCGGTCTTGAGGCTCGATATTCCACGAAAGTCAGTCCCTCGGGCCGAACAGGGCCGTGCCCACTCTCACCACGGTGGCCCCTTCCTCCACGGCCACTTCGAGATCCCCGGTCATTCCCATGGAAAGCTGATCCAGGACGCCGGGTCCCGGTTCCAACGTATCTGTCAGCCGATCACGCAGGTCCCTGAGGGCCCTGAACCAGGGCCGGGACTCCTCGGGATCCCGTCCAAAGGGTGGCACGGCCATGAGTCCGGCCAGCCGCAGACAGGGCGCCTCCATGACGCCGATACAGAGCGCTTCGGCCCGGGACGGGTTCACCCCCGATTTCTGCTCCTCACCGGCGATGCCCACTTCCACAAACACGTCCACGGGACGTTCCGGGGTGACCCGCTTTGCCAGCTCCTTGACCAGGGACGGACGGTCCACGGAGTGGATGCTGGTCACCAGGCCCGCGATGGAACGGACCTTGTTGGTCTGGAGGGCGCCGATGAAATGCCACCGGGGTGACAACCCCGCTTCGTCCACCTGCCCCGCCTTGGTCGCCAGTTCCTGAGCGTAGTTTTCGCCGAGGTCCACGAGTCCGGCCCGGCAGGCAGCCATGACCACCTCCACGGGCTTGCGCTTGGTGACGCCCATGAGCCGGACGCCGGCTGGATCGCGTCCGACCTTGTCGCAGGCTCGACCGATCCGCGCCCTCACGTCCTCGATATTGCGGCGAATGGTCTGCTCGAGGTCCAAGGCGCCTTCTCCTGTTCGACCTGAAAAAACGTCGAGGGATTTGTCTAGAGGAACGGAATGATGTCCTGGGCGCCCATTTCCTCCATCATTTCGACCACCTGGCAGATGGGCAGACCCACCACGTTGGTGTAGGAGCCGGTAACGGCATCCACCAGGTAGGCCCCCACGCCCTGGATGGCATAGGCGCCGGCCTTGTCCATGGACTCGCCCACCCCCAGGTACTTTTCCGCCTCGGTTCGCGTCATCTTCTTGAACCGGACCAGGGTATGGACGGCCTGGATGCCCTCCTTGCTCTTCTTCATGTCGTACAGACAGAAGCCGGTGGTGACCATGTGCTCCTTGGCCTGGAGTGACATGAGCATCTCCACCGCCATTTCATGGTCCTGCGGCTTTCCCAGGATCAGCCCGTCCAGGACCACCACCGTGTCGGCGCCTAGAACCCACCTCAAGGGGGAGTCCCGGAGCACCACGCTGCCCTGGGCACGGGCCATCTCGGCATCGGGGTACAGGGTCTGCTGGATCCGTTCCACCACGGTCAGCACCTTGAGGCGAGCCATGCGTTTGACAAAGATATCGGGAACTTCGTCTATCAACGGGGTTTCGTCCACGGCCGCAGGCATGGGCTTGACCGAAAAACCCGCGTGTTCCAGCAGTTCCTTGCGTCTCGATGACGCCGATGCAAGCACCAGTTGGCCTGGCATCCGTTTCCTCCCTCACGAATGGCGAAATATTGTAACCCAGATTGGGATTCGTTCAGATGACTATTTCCGGTCCCGGCCGATCCCTGGGCGCCGCCACGACCCTGGGCCCGTCCTGGCGACCGGGTCCCAGGTAGGTGCTCACGTCGTCCACCGCCATCTCCGGCCGGTTGTGATCCCGGCTGAGATGAACCAGCACGATGGCCTGGGGGAGGGCCCGACTGGTCTCCATCACCCTGGCAATGAAACGTCCGGCCTGCATGTTGGAAAGGTGGCCGTGATCGCTGGCTACCCGGGTCTTGTCCTTCACGTGGCGCGGGCTCAGGCGCAGCAGGTCCTCATCGTAGTTGGCCTCCAGGAGGATGGCGTCAGCGTCGGCGAAGTGCGGCAGAAGATCATCGGGTGCGAACCCCAGGTCCGTGGCCACCGTCACCTTGCGACCACCGCCACCCGCCACTGCGAATTCGAACCCGTAGGTGGGCACGTCGTGGGAAACGGAAAAGGGCGTGACCTCGATATCTCCCACCAGGTAAGTGGTCTGGGGCCGTATGGGCACGAGACTGCCCTCGGGGTCGTGGGCCGGTTTCTTCCATCGGTACAGCCGCTCCGCCTCGCCAATGGTCTCCGGACCGGCCAGCACGGGGATGCCGGCCCGCAGGCAGAGTTTCAGGCCCGAGGACCCCAGGTGATCGGAATGTCGGTGGCTCACGAGGGCCGCTTCCAGTGACTCGATGGCGATGCCCGCGGTCTCCAGGGCGGCCACGGTCCCCTTCATGGAACGGATGCCCAGGTCCAGGACCAGGGTGCTGTGCGCGGAACGGATCACCGTCATGTTGCCCGAAGAGCCGCTGGCCAGGGTCTGGATGCTCAGCACGCCGGCCTCCCTCAAAACCTGGCCAGACGCCAGAGCGGATGGGCCTGTTCCACCCGGTAGGGGCCGACCGCGGTGCGACGCAGGGCCACCAGGTGACCGGGACAGCCCAGGGACCGACCCAGGTCGCACCCCAGCGATCGGATATAGGTTCCCTTGCCGCAGGCCACCACGAACCGGGCGTCGGGTGGCAGGTACTCCACCAGTTCCAGGCGATGAATCACCACGTCCCTGGCGGGCTTCTTCACGTCCATTCCGCGCCGAGCGTACCAGTAGAGGGGGCGGCCATCCAGCTTCAAGGCCGAAAAGGCCGGCGGTTCCTGTGTGATCCGGCCGGTGAACCCGCCAAGGATCGATTCCAGGTCGCCCAGTTCCGGGAGAGGCCCTCGATGAACCTCCGCGACCCTCCCAGTCAGGTCTCCCGTATCGGTTTCCGAGCCCAGGCGCAGGGTGAATTCGTATTCCTTGTCACCCTCCAGGAGGGTCCCCGCTTCCCGGGTGAACTGGCGGCCGATGAGCACGGGCAGCAGGCCGGAGGCAAAGGGGTCGAGGGTTCCGCCGTGTCCCACCTTGGAGGCGCCGGACAGGCGTTTGATCACGGACACCACCCGGGCCGAACTCATGCCCACGGGTTTGTCCACCAGGAGCAGGCCGGCTCCCACGGGTTCGGTCAGGGGTTCCACCGCGGTGCTATTCCTCCCGCCTCATTTTGTCCAGGAGGGCCTCCACGGCCGCGGCCTGATCGGGAAGCTCGTCGTAGAAGAACTCCAGGCGGGGGATCCGCAACAGGTGGACATGCTTGCCGATTTCCCTCTTGAAGAAGCCCTCGCAGGCCCTGAAACCCTCCAGCAGGTCATCGGCGCTCCTGTCGGGATCCAGGGTTCTCACGTACACCCGGGCAAGGCCCATGTCCGCCGTCACCTTCACACCAGTCACCATGGCCTTCTGGATCCGGGGGTCCCTGACCTTGCGGATCAGGGTCTCGGAGAGGGCCTGCTGCAACAGGCTGGCAATCCGGTCCGTGCGTTTGAAATCTTTCATGAGCGCCCGTCAGAAGTGAATGATTTCGTACGTATGGTCCTCCACTTCCGCCAAGTAGAGATCCTGGATGAAGTTCATGACCTTGTCGATGGTGGAATTGATGAATCGATGTTCATTGCCCACCACCACGAATCCCAGCACCGCAGTGTAGTGAAAGTCGTTGTCCTCGACCTCGGCCATGGCCACGTTGAAGGTGGAACGAACACGGGATATGACCCGCTTTATCACTTTCCTCTTTCCCTTGAGGGATGCGTTTTCCGGGATCGCCAGCCTGAGGCGGCAGACACCTACAACCATGATGATGATCCCGTCACACGGACAGGGTGATGGTCTCGTGGACGGTCTCGAATTCGTAGAATTCCAGCTGGTCGCCCACTTCGATGTCCTCGTAGCCTTCGACCGCAAGACCGCACTCCAGGCCCTGTTTGACTTCCTTGACGTCGTCCTTGAAGTGCTTCAAAGAGGACAGCTTCCCCTCGTAGACCGTTTCGCTTCCCCGGATCACGTGGACTTCGTGGCTCCTCTGGACCCGCCCCGAAGTCACCATCACACCGGCCACTTTGCCGACCTTCGATACGCTGAAGACCTGTCGCACGTCGGCCTTTCCAGCCAGCTTCGCCACCTTCTTGGGCTCCAGGAGGCCCTCCATGGCCTTGCGCAGATCGTCGATCACCTCGTAGATCACCGAATAGCGACGGACATCCACGGATTCCTGCTCACCCATGGTCGAAGCCTTGGGATCGATATTCACGTTGAAACCCACGATGACGGCATTGGCCGCCATGGCCAGGTTCACGTCGCTTTCCGTGATGTTACCCACGGCACTGTGGATCACGTTGAGGTTGATCTCGGGGTGCTTCAGCTTGGTCAGGTTCTCCTGGAGCGCTTCCAGAGAACCCTGGACGTCGGTGCGCAGGATGACCTTCAGATCCTTGGTGGCCCCGGCCTGGACCATTTCGTAGAAGTCCTCCAGGGACACGCGCATGCCGACGCGCGTGGTCCGGGCCTTTTTCAACTCGTTCACCTGCCAGTCGGCCACCTCCTTGGCCTTCTTTTCGTCAGGCAGCACAACGAACTGGTCACCGGCGTTGGGGACCATGTTGAGCCCCGCCACCAGCACCGGTGTCACCGGCGCGGCCTCCTGCATGGCGTTGCCGGCATCATCGAACATCATCCGGACCCGGCCGTGGGCCAGTCCTGCCACCACCACGTCACCCACCTTCAACGTTCCGGACCGCACCAGCACCGTGGCCAGGGGACCGGTCTGCGTGTCCAGCTTCGCCTCCAGTACGAAACCCCGACCGGCCTTTTCGGCGTTGGCCTGCAGTTCGAGGACCTGGGCCTGCAGGAGAATCATCTCCAGCAGGTTGTCGATCCCGTCGCCCTTCTTGGCCGAGATCTCGCAGAAGATGTTCTGGCCGCCCCAGTCCTCCGATACCAGTTCGAACTCGGCCAGGTCGTTGCGGACCCGGTCCAGGTTGGCCTCGGGTTTGTCGATCTTGTTGATGGCCACGATGATCGGGGCCCCGGAATCCCTGGCGTGGGCGATGGCTTCCTTGGTCTGGGCCTTGACGCCGTCGTCCGCCGCCACGATGAGGATGACGATATCCGTAACTTCCGCGCCACGGGCACGCATGGCGGTAAAGGCCTCGTGGCCGGGCGTGTCGAGGAAGACGATGTCCCCGGCGGGGAGGTTCACCTTGTAGGCGCCGATGTGCTGCGTGATGCCGCCGGCTTCCCCGTCGGCCACGTGGGCCTTCCGGATCCGGTCCAGCAGGGTGGTCTTCCCGTGGTCGACGTGCCCCATGATGGTCACCACGGGAGGTCGACCCGTCAGGGTCTGCTCGTCGTCCTGTGCCTCTTCAAGGTGCGCCGCGGGGTCGAAGCCCACCTTCTCCACCGTGAACCCGAACTCCGAGGCGACGATGCTCGCCGTGTCCAGGTCGATGGCCTGGGTAATGGAGGCCATGACCCCCATTTCCATGAGCTTCTTCACCAGGACGTTGGCCTTCAGTCCCATGCTGCGCGCCAGTTCGCCGACCTGGATGGCCTCGCCCTCGATGCGGATGTTCCGCTTCTGTTCGCTGGGCAGGGTCACGGCGGTTTGCTGCTTCGGCTTGCGTCCCCGACCCATGTTCTTCCGTCGGCGCATGGGCGGACGGCGCCGACGACGGAACCGGTCCGGCTCCTCTTCGGGGCTGATCATCAGGTCACGGAGGGAGATCACGTCGCGCCTGCGGTCGTACACAAGACGCTTCGCCTTGGCGCCCTTCTTGTCCTGGCCTTCGGGCTGGGCCGGCTGCTCGGCGCCCTTGGACTTGGTCTGTTCCCCGGGCCCGGACTTCGCCGCCGTTTTCGGGGCATCCTGCTTCTTCTTCGCCCCCGGGGCTTCAACTGCTTTCTTTTTTTCCGGTGCGAGTTCGGCCTCGCCGGCAGTTTCCTCGACGGGTTTTTCGCCGGACGGCGCCTCGACCACGGCGGGCGGGGCCTCGGCCACGACCTCGGGCGTTGCTTCGACCGGTTCGGCCGCCTCGACGGTCGATGTTGCTTCCTCTACCGGTCCGGGTGGTGGTGCAGCCGCCGCTTTCCTGAGTCCCGTACTGACGCGCCGGCGAACCACCCGTCCGCCGCCGAGTCTCTTGACCACGACTTCGCCGGCACGAGGTTGCGCAAAGAGCTTGCGAGCCCTCTCTTCCTGCTCCCCTGTGAGTGTGGCGAGATGGTCCTTGACATCGATGCCGGCCTCCTTGAGGCGCAACACGATTTGCCTCGATTCCACACCGAGGTCCTTCGCCAACTCATAGACGCGCTTGCCCATCTACCTCACCTCGCACGGCGGCCAGGAATACCGCACCCGACGAGCCGTCCGATACCGTTCCGCTGAACAATGGACGCCTCAAGGCCCGGGCCAGCA
>JADHTP010000045.1 GCA_016784945.1 Deltaproteobacteria bacterium
AAGGCGCCCGCGGCCACCACGGCACCGGTGGAGTCGATGGTGCCTCCCATCCAGGCCCCGCCCAGGACCTCGCCGATGTCTATGGCACGAATGAACATGGGCATGAAGATCATCATCAACACCGTGAAGATGAGGGTCATCCCTACCCCGAGTGTCAGTTCTTCCTTTTTTGCGCGTGCCGCAGCCGCCACCGCGATGGCCGCCGACACGCCGCAGACCGATGTGGCCGCGGCGATGATGATCACCAGTGACTTGCTGGCCATCTTCAGGATCCGGGTGCCGAAAAACCACATGAAGACGATCACCGTGGGCGTCACCAGCCAGGCGACCATCAGCCCCGGCACGCCGATGCTGAGGATCTTGCCGAACAGGATCTCGGCGCCCAGCAACACCAGGCCCGTCTTGATGTACATCTCTGTCCGGACGCCGCGTTTGAGCCATTCGGGCGTGCCGATGGTGTTGGAGATGAGCAGGCCGATGGCCAGCGCCCAGGCCGCATAGCTCAGGCCGTAGGTCTTTGTGACGCTGTGGTTGGCGATGGTGAAGGAGATGACGGCCAGGATGAAGATGGCCCCGAACGCCAAGGCGTATCGGCCCACGTTCTGTCCCATGCTCCAGACCCCGATGGAGGTCAGGAGCATGATGGCGAAGAGGGTGACGAGGAGCGGGATGACAATCAGCCTCGAACGCTCGGCGGTCACGGTCACTTTGCCCTGTCCGATGACGACCCCGGCGGACGGGAAGGTTTGCGATACGTACGCCCGCGCTCCCATGCCGGCGGCATCCGGACCTTCCGGGGTGAATTCCAGTGCCCTGTCGGCGCCGGCCAGGAGGGTCCCGATCGAGATGGTTTTCCCGTCCCCGGTACGCGAGGAGGCCACACGCAGCTGCACCCCCCCATCCACGGGCACGACGCTGGCGGTCGCCCCCGGTTCTTTGCCGTTGATCCGTTCGACCAGCCCGGCCAGTGTCGCGGCCTCATCGAGGCCGATGGTGGTTTTCCTGGCCTGGTAGAAAACGTCCATCGGGCTGGAGATCCACTTGCCCAGCTTGGGCACCTTCCTGGCGGACAGGCTGTCGGACAAGGTCAGGATGCCCAGCACCGTGGCGACCAGGAGGATGGTCAACCCGAACCATACGGTCCACCAGTCCTCCTCGGCGATCAGCGGATTGCGTTTCTTTTCGTTTGTCATGACCTGACCCACCCCCGTCCCTCCGACTCTCCGCGAGGCGTGAACGAGGGACACTCCTGCGCCGGAAGAGGATCCACGAATCGATCAAGCCTGTGGCAGATCCCGGCCTCGCCCCGGGCCGACGAGTAGGCGGAGCCGAAGACGGTAAGGTAGGGAAATTCCGCTTCGATGGAAGCCGGATCGTCGATGAAGTGGACGCAATGCCGACAGGTTTGTTCGCTCATGAACTGGCTCGCATGTTCTTGCTTCAGTAGTAGTCCATCGGATTTGACCTTGCAATCAACTCGGCTGCCGCTTTCATGTCATCGCTATGTCGGGCCCTTTCCATGGCTTCGTTGTCGAAGGCCTCGGCTCCCCCGGACGCCCCACAGTCGGTGTGATGGACGATGACGACCCTGGACACCGAGTGCAGCCGGCGGGATGTTCCTACGCAGGTAAGCAGGAACTGTGCGGCGGACGCCTCGGAGGGATCGAGCAGGGACCGGGTGGCTCCACAAACGGATATCAGGTCGAAGCGACCGGGCAGGTGGCCGGACAGCAGGGTGGAAAGGTGCGGGTGCAGTCTCCAGTCCATGCAGGTGATCACCAGCGCGTCGCAGGCACGTGGAGCCGGGGTGGTCATGACCTTCTTTCCGCGTTACCGGCCTTCCGTCGTATAGCACCATCCCGGTGAGGCGTAAACGGCCGAACCGGCGCCGTCCGCGGTCGGCCCGTCGGCCCGGATGAACGGTCGCCTGTATTCCCGGTTGGTTGGTCATCGGGATCCGACATGACGCCCGGCATCTGTGTACAATGTCCGCGCTAGTCAGGAGCGGGGAGATGGTGACATGCTGGTCCGAGTGGTCATGAAAGGGGTCGTTCCGGCAGCGTTGCTGCTGGCTGTTTCGTGTGGCGGAGGCGGCGGCGCGGTTGACGCGGGCTCCATCGACGTGGACAACGGCAAGATCCCGCCCGTGGATGTCCTGGAGGACGTGCCGGATGTGCCCATCGATGTGTACACACCGCCTCCCGCCGAACACAAGGTCCCCATCGGCGCCGAGGACCCGACCTTTCACGTGGGTCCCCACGTGATGCATACGACACAGGCCAGCGTGGCCATCGTCTGGGAGACCGAAGAGGCCGGTGGGACCCGCGTCGAATACGGGGTGGACGACGGTTACGGGAGCCAGGTGGAGGGCGCTGCGGGAACCATGCACGAGGTGGTCGTCACGGAACTGAAACCCGCGACCGTCTATCACTACCGCGCCTGCGCCGACGAACTCTGCACTGCCGATCTGACCTTCGCCACGGCGCCGGTACCGGGTCAGAAGTTCAGGTTTGCGGTGTATGGCGACTCACGCTCGGACCCGGTTTCCCACGGGGCCGTGGCTCAGAGCATCATCCAGAGCGAGCCGGCCCTGGTGCTCAACATGGGCGACATCGTCGGCAACGGCGAGCGCCCGCAGTACAAGGAACAGCACTTCGACCCGAGCCGGCAACTCGGGCACCACGTCCCCATCTATGTGTCCATCGGGAACCACGAATGGAAGGAAGCCGAAGCGCTGGGCGAACTGGACGTACCCAACTTCCGTGAATACCTGGCGTTCCCCGTTGTTCCCGAACATCGCATCGGTGAACTCAGCTACAGCTTCACCTTCGGCGATGCGTTCTTCATCGCCCTGGACAACACTATCGACGGCGCCGACATCTTCTTCCCGCTGGGCGATGCCGAAATGCCGCTGGCGAAGTGGCTGCGGGAGCAGGCCGAATCGGACGAGGCCAAAAAGGCGAAATGGCGCTTCGCTTTCATGCACTACCCGCCCGCTTCCCCGTGCCACGAGGACTGGATGAACATGGCCGCCACGCGCGACCACGTAATCCCGCTGCTGCGCGCCAACGGTTTCCACGCCCTGTTCGCGGGCCACGTGCACGACTACGAGAGGCAGGACTGGGACGGATTTCCGGTCATCGTCAGCGGCGGCGGCGGCGCCGAACTGGAAGACACGACGCTGTGCAACTTCGACCTGCCCGAAATCGTCGAACTGTATTCCGCGCATCACCATCTGACCGTGGATCTGGGCGACGACGAGGCCCACGTGCGCGCCGTCAGCCTGCAGGGCGAAGTCTTCGACGAGATCACCATTTCGCAGGCAGGAATGCAATAGTCCTTGAAACGGATTCGCCCGGCCTGGCGAGAAAGAACCTTCAACTACGGGGAGGATACAGGTGGTAAACGGCCATTTCCCCTTTTCCCTTTTCGCCGTATGACCACAGCGGGGTCTTGTTCGATAATCGACCCGATGGGGCAGTGCCGCGGCGTCAGTTTCTGTCGCAAGATCCGGCAGTGGGCCAAAGCGGAGCCCGACGAAGACTGGAACGTGGTCGAAGAAAAGGCCGAGCTAAAGCTCAAGAAGAAGATCCGCGAATGGGCCGACGACGGAGAATAATGCCCGGACAGCGCCGATTGACAGCCGGCTGGTCAGGACGGATACTGAAAAAGCGTGAAATAGAACGCTGTTGCGGGTTCCTATGCGCCGGCCATGGAACGGGTATCGGCGTTGCGTGGAATCAAGGGAACCGCCCATGACCAGGGACGACAATCCATCGGGGCCCGGCAGCCCGGGAATCGACCCGTACCGGGAGTTGTTCGAGCGATCGGCCGATGCCATCCTGATAATCGATGGCGAAACCTTCGTGGACTGCAACCAGGCCACTGTGGAGATGTTGCGTTACAAGGACAAGGCCGATCTCCTGCAGACCCACCCATCCCAGTTGTCGCCACAGTTCCAGTCCGACGGCAGGGCGTCCTTCGAAAAGGCCAACGAGATGATGGACATCGCCTTCGAACAGGGCAATCACCGCTTCGAGTGGGATCACATGCGGGCCGACGGGGAGGTCTTTCCAGTGGAGGTGCTGTTGACCCCGGTGGCCCGGGGCGATGGTCATATCCTGCACTGCGTCTGGCGGGACATCACCGAACGTAAACGCCTCGAGGTCGAACTCCGACATTCCCAGAAGATGGAGGCCATCGGCAAGCTCACCGGTGGCATCGCCCACGATTTCAACAACCTGCTGGTATCGATCCTGGGCTATGCCGATCTGCTGGAAACGGAGCTGAAGGGACCGGAGGCATTGCGTCAGTATGTCAAGGAGATCCTTCGTGCCAGTGAGCGGGCGGCATCCCTGGTGGCTCAACTGCTCGCGTTCAGCCGCAAGCTGGTTCTGCAGCCCAAGGTGCTGGATCTGAACGCGGTCCTGGTGGAACAGGGAAGCTTGCTCGGTCGCTTGCTGGGCGAACACATCCGCATCGAGACCCACACCACCGACCAGTCGCTCTGCGTCATGGCCGATCCCGGGCAGATCGAGCAGATGATCATGAACCTTGCCACCAACGCGCGCGACGCCATGCCGGAGGGTGGCACATTGACCTTCGAGACCAGCGAGATCGTGGTCAGCGAACATAGTGACGGTGACGTGTCCCATCTTCCAGTGGGCCGCTACGCGGTGTTGGCGGTGGCCGATACCGGCGTTGGCATACCGCAGCCAGTCGTCGACAGAATCTTCGAGCCTTTCTTCACCACCAAGGAACAGGGCGAGGGCACGGGACTGGGCTTGTCCACGGTGTACGGCCTGGCCAGGCAGAGCGGCGGTGACATCACGGTGCTCAGCGAGCCGGGCAAGGGAGCCCTTTTCAAGGTCTATCTGCCTGTCACGTCAGAGAAACCCGGGCCGGAACCGGACCCATCACCTTTACCTGACCAGATTCCTCGCCGCGTGACCGAGACCGTGCTGGTGGTGGAGGACGAGGCCGCCGTGGGCAGCCTGATAGAGACCGTGATGGCCGGCGAGGGATACACGGTCTTTCGCGTCAGGAACGGCGAGGAAGCCATGGAATTGGTGGACTCTCGCGATCTGGAGTTCGACCTGCTGCTGACCGATGTGGTGATGCCCCATATGGGCGGCCCGGAGCTGGCGAAGACGCTGCGGCTGTCACGCCCGGACCTGAAAGTGCTGTTCACCTCGGGGTACACGAACAACGCGCTCATGAGCGGGGGCGCCCTGGTGGACGGGGTCGACCTGCTGCGAAAGCCCTTTTCGCCCCAGACCTTGCTGCGGCAGGTGCGGGATGTTCTCGATCGGGTGTGAGCGATCTGCGCGAAGATGTGATGGGCAGACCAAAGAAACGGATTACATCGCTTACAACGGTGGGCACGTTCCTCAGTGGGACGGCCTGCTCCGACACGCTTTTCCACGTGGTCGCCAGGGCATACGACCATCCCAATGAAGCCCGAAGAAAAGGCCGCAATGCCTTTCGCGGGCGGCATCATGCAGCGCGGCTACCAGTGCGGCATGATCTGGGGCGCGGCGTTGGCCGCGGGGGCCGAGGCGCATCGTCTTCATGGCCCGGGCCCGCAGGCCGAAACGGCCGCGATCATGGCGGCGGGACTGGCTGGGCGGAATCGGATTGTGCGGTAGGGCCTGCGGGGCACTGGGGCCGCCATATGGCTCATTGGACTGAACAGCCTCAAGGCAGAAGGCGACAAGATTGAATACAAGAGCACCGAAGCCAAGGACGCCATTGACAGATTCATGAAGTGCTCCGACTACCGTTCGAGTGCTCCGAAATCGTGGGGCGCAGGTTCGAAAGCGTGGCGGACCACGCCGGCTACCTGCGCGACGGAGGCTGCTCGAAACTCATCGAAGTGCTGGCCGCAACCGGTTGGGTCCCATTGACCGCGGGCCGTTCAGTGGGCTTTCAGCCGTCCGAGAAGGGCGTCGAAGGTGTTGCCGGTCAGGTTGGCGAAATAGATCATGCGCATGTAATGGAGCAGTTCGGCTGCCCGTTCGGGCCCGTAGGTTTCCCGGATCATGGAAACCATGTCCGGATCCGGATGTTGGTTGGTCTGGGCGTAGTGAGCCGCGAAATGGATGGCGGGCTGATCGTCATTGTCCGGGTCGGCGCCGGTGCCTGACTCCATGATTCGGCCGATGTCCTCTTCGGACACGTTCAGTTTGCGGGCCAGACTGGAATGGATGGCCGCGCAGTACCGGCATTCGTTGACACCGGTGACGGCCAGCATCACCTTTTCCCGCAGGGCCCCGCCGACCCTTCTGTGGGTCACCGCGCCCGCCAGGGACGGAAGGCCCTTCACCACCCCGAAAAGGTCGCGGAAGAATTCGGAAGGTCGATAGGTCTTTTTGCTGGACCCGGTCATGGTGACTCCGTAGTCGGGGGCGCTCGGAACAGGCCGGCACTCGTCATTTGAATCCAAGACCCTGACATGGTCTGACACCCGTCAAGGCAATACAGTGCGTTTGTACCCGGTCCGGGGCAGGAAGCAAAGGGGGATGATCATGGATACTCAGACACTCACGTCGTTCTTCACGTGGTGCCCTGGCCGGCCCTGCTGATTATCGGATAGCGAGGATCGCCTGACTCAAAGGAATGACATGCTGGACAAATCCATCTCCATTGACGAAGGAAAATGCGAAAAGGACGGCATGTGTGCCAGTCTTTGCCCCATGCGCATTTCCACCCACGAGAAGAAGAAGGTTCCGACCATCGCGAGGCAGACGCCCCTTTCCCCGGATGAGCGGTGTCAGCGTCAGGCGCCGGTGCGTTGCCTCGGAACCCCCGCGGACGTGCCCTGATATTGGACTCAGCCGAACCGTCGCCTCATTACCAGGAACGTCAGTGCCAGGAGCAGCAGGGCCGGACTGCCGGTGGTCGGCCTGATGGACATGGCGCAGCCCGAGCCGTCGTCGGGCGCCGCTACCTCGCCGGAACCGGTGTCCGGTGGCGTTGAATCCGCCGTTGTGGCATCGGGCGCCGCTACCTCGCCGGAACCGGTGTCCGGTGGCGTTGAATCCGCCGTTGTGGCATCGGTCGCCGGGACGTCGGGAACGCCTGCATCCGGGGCGATTTCTTCGGGAACCGGCGTGTCCTGCGAATCCAGTGCGAAGTCGATGGCCGACGTGACGGCATTGCCGGTGGGATTGCCCAGGGCCACGATCACCTCGTCGAGGTTCGCCGCGACGCGCCACCCGCCGTCCACAGCCGGTGTCGCGAGGACCAGTTCGTCGCCTGAAAAGCCGGCAACCCTCAAGGTGGCCTTGGAAGGGGCCTTGAAGCGTACCACGAGGTCCTGCTGCGCCCCGGCGCCCGCGACCGGGCCGGCCAGCCAGTGGTAGGTATAGGGCTGGACCGTGAAGTCGCCGGTGGCCTGCCCGCCCTGGAGAGCGGGGAGCGTCCCGTCGGGCTTCACGTCGGGCCAATCCAGCAGGTCGTAGTCGCTGGTCGCGTTGGCCAGGGCCCAGTCGGCAAAGGCATCGTTGAAACCGACATCGATGCCGTTGGCCTGCCAGGCGGCCTCCAGTCCCTGGATGCCGTTTTGCGAGGCCTTGACCAGGGCCTGGATGAAGCCGTCGCCGAAACGTTCGTACAGGAAGGTGCCGAAAAGCATGACCGCCCCGTAGTGGACGAACTCGGAGGTCACCAGCGGCTTGGTGTGACTGGCCAGGTAGGCGCCGAGGTGGCCCGCGTCTTCGTATCCGTTGGCGGACATGGCCAGTTCGCTCATGGATTCGTTGATCCAGCTTTCCTCGTTGACGTCAAAGGCGTGGTGGATGAGGTGCTGGAACTCGTGGGCCATGACGCCGATCATGTAGTCCGATCCGGCGTTGTGGCTGTTCACGTGGACTATTTCGGCCTCGTTGGAGCAATAGTCCATGGGATTGGACTCGCACCCGGGTTTGAAGGGCGCCAGGTCTTCGGGGCGGAAGAAACCGTCGAAGGCCTGCCCCTGGTAACCGGGAATGGCGTAGATGAACACCAGGAGATGGGGATCCCCGTCCACGTCGGACATGGCGCCGAAAAGGGCCGTGTTGGTGGCCATGATGCCGGCGCCGGACTGGTTGGGCGTGTCCACGTCGAAGGCATGAATGATGGCGTCCACGTCCGCCTGGATGACCTTGGTGTCCCACTCGCTGTCGGCCACGAAGACCACCACGGTGTCGCCCACTCCCTGGCAGGTGGAGGCGATGGACACGTTCTTGGGCGGCATCACCGACAGGTCGTAGGTCCACAGATCTCGCTTGTCACCCACTGTGTAATCCACGCTGGCGTCCTTCATGGGGTGGGCGAAAACCGTGGGCTTGGGGGGCAGCACACCGGCGCCGCGAAGGGCGTCCAGGGTCCAGATCGGGTCCGCCCGCAGCCCAACAGAGGGTGCCGTCAGGCAGGTCGTCAGGAACACGAAACCGAGTACGCGATACACGATGATCCTCCAGTCGACAGGGCCGGGGCCGCCAAGTCAGGCAGCTTACCAGACCGCTCCGAACCATGTCCATCCCCGGTTCATGCCCTGACCCGCCGCGAGCCGAAGCGCAGGTACAGGGACGGAACCACGAACATGTTCAGGGCCGTGGATGTCAGGAGTCCGCACAGGATGACCACGGCCATGGGAGCCTCGATTTCGCTGCCTGCCTCGCCGTGGCTGAGGGCCAGGGGGATCAGGGCGAGACCCGCGGCCAGGGCGGTCATGAGGATGGGAGCCAGGCGTTCCTCGGCCCCCTGCCGGACCGCTGTGGCGAAGTCCGTCACGCCCTCCACGTCCTGGAGGTGGTGGATGTGCAGGATCATCATGAGCCCGTTGCGGGTGGCGATCCCGAACAAGGTGATGAAGCCGATGGTGGAGGCCACGGACAGGACGCCGCCGGCCAGGTACACGCCGGCCACTCCGCCCACCAGGGCCAGGGGCAGGTTCACCATGACCAGGAGGGCGTCCCTCGACGAACCCAGCGCCATGAACAGGATGGCGAAGATCCCGATGATCACGGCGATGCCCAGCAGCATGAGGGTATCCGAGGCCCGCCGGGCGCTTTCGAACTGCCCGCCGTATTCGATCCGGTAACCCGTATCCAGGCTCACCCCGGTTTCCACCCGTTGCCGTATCTCGTCCACCACGCCACCCAGGTCCCGGCCCGCCACGTTGCACTGGACCACCATCTTACGCTGAACGTTTTCGCGGCTGATGGAACTGGGCCCCCTGTCGAGCCGGATGGCGGCCAGGGCCTCCAGGGGCACCTGGGTGCCCGTGGGCGTGGCGATCCGGGTCCCGCGCACCGAGTCCAGGTCGGCGAAGGCCTGGTCGGCGAGTCGCACCACCAGGTCGAAGGATGCCCGTCCTTCCAGGACACGAGAGACGGCATGGCCGTGAAAACCGATCTCCACGGCCTCGGCCACGTCGTGGACGGTCAGGCCGTGGCTGGCCAGGGCCTCCCGGTCGTACCGGATGGTGAGCAGGGGGATGTCGGGCTGTTCCTCGATGGTGAGGTCCACCACTCCCTCGATGTCTTCCATGAGGCCCCGGACCTGCTCGGCCAGGCGCCTCAGTTCGTACAGGTCCTCGCCAAAGACCTTGACCGCGATGTTCGCCCGGGTCCCGGACAGCATGTGGTCGATGCGGTGGGAGATGGGCTGACCGATGACCACGTTCATGCCGGGAATGGCGGACAGGTCCCGCCTCAATGCCGCCAGGAATTCGTCCTTGGATCGGTCACTTGCCGTCAGACCCACGTCGATTTCGGCCGAGTTGACCCCCAGGGCATGCTCGTCCAGTTCGGCGCGGCCGGTCCGCCGGGCCGTGGCCGTCACCTCGGGGTGGCCGAGCATGACGTCCTCCACCAGGGTCCCGAGCTTGTCGGACACCTCCAGGGACGTCCCCGGCAGGGTGACCGCGCTTAATGTGAGGGTGCCCTCGTTGAATTCCGGCAGGAACGACCGGCCCGCCAGGGACAGGAAAGCGGAGGCCGCCAGCACCAGACCGAGCGATGTGATGGCCGCGGCCCGCCAGTGGGGCAGCACTGCCCGGAGCAGGGGCCGGTACAGCGCCTTCAGCTGACGCGTGACCAGCCATTCGGTTTCCCGTGTCACCGCGTGGGAACGGGGCAGCAGGAGGAGGCACAGGGCCGGCGTCACCGTAAGCGCCACCAGGAGGGAGGCCCCCAGGGACACGATGTACGCGAGACCCAGGGGCGTCATGAGGCGTCCCTCGAAGCCCGACAGGAAGAACAGTGGCAGGAACACCAGGACGATGACCAGGGTCGCGTACACGATGGACTTCCGGATTTCCCGGCTGGCGTCATAGACCACGGCATGCAGGCTCCTTTGCCGATCCTTCGGCAGGGCCCGGTTTTCGCCGAGCCGGCGGACCACGTTTTCCACGTCGATGATGGCGTCGTCCACCAGGGCGCCCACGGCGATGGCCATGCCGCCCAGCGTCATGGTGTTGATGGTGATTCCGAAGGCCTTCAGGGCCGCCACGGCCGCCACCAGGGACAGGGGCATGGCCAGGACCGTGATTCCCGTGGGCTTGAGGCCGGCCAGGAACAGGAACACGATCACCACCACCAGGACAGCGCCTTCACCGAGGGCCATCAACACGTTGTCCACGGCCGTTTCGATGAAGTCCGCCTGCCGGAAGATGTGCCGATCGATCTCCACCCCTTCGGGCAGGTCCGTCTGGATTTCGTCCAGGACCCTGTCCAGGCGACGGGTCAGTTCGAGGGTGTTGGCGTCCGGCTGTTTCTGGACACCCAGGATGACCGCGGGATGTCCGTCGTGGGAACCTTCCCCCCTCTTGATGGCCGGACCCAGGCGGACCTCGGCCACGTCCCTGATCCGGACGGGCTGGTTCCCGCGCACCTCCATCACCGTTTCTTCGATGTCCGAAAGGCGCCTCACCCGTCCGATGCCGTGGATCAGGTATTCCTGGCCCCGCTCCACGAAGAATCCGGCGGAGGTGTTCTCGTTGGTCTCTTCCAGGGATTCCGCCACCCGGTCCAGGGTCAGGCCGTAGGCGGCGAGCCGTCCGGGATCCACGAGTACCTGGTACTGCTTTGTGTCACCCCCGGTCACGCTAACCTTGGACACGCCGGGCACCGCGAGCAGGCGCCGGCGCACGGTCCAGTCCGCCAGGGTTTTAACGGCCATGAGGTCGTGGCGGTCCGAGGTTACGGCCAGGAACAGGATTTCGCCCATGATGGAGGAAACAGGTGCCATCACCGGAGGTTCCACGTCGGGTGGGAGGTCGAGGTCCACCACCTGGAGTCGTTCGCTGACCACCTGCCGGGCCCGGTAGATGTCAGTGCCCCAGTCGAACTCGACCCAGATGATGGACATGCCCGCGGCCGTGGATGATCGGATCCGGCGCACGCCGGGGGCGCCGTTGAGCGCGGTTTCGATGGGAAAGGCGATTTGGTTCTCCACCTCGACGGGCGGCATGCCGTGGGCCTCGGCCAGCAGCGTGACCGTGGGCGCCGTCAACTCGGGGAACACGTCCACGGGCAGGCGGACCGCCTCCCAGGCGCCCCAGGCGAGCAGCGCGGCGGCGGCCACGATCACCGCGAAACGGTTCTGGAGGGACCAGTGGATGATGCGATCGATCATGGTGACCTCAATGTGCGTGCCCGTGGGCGGGAATGGCCGAGGACGAGGCGGCCAGGCGGACCAGGTAGGCCCCCCGGGTCACCACCCTCTCGTCGGGTTCCAGGCCTTCCAGGATCCGGACGAATTCCCGGTCACGGATACCGAGGCGTACCACCCGGCGTTCGAACGATTCGCCGGTGATCTGGACATAGACCACGTCCAGGCCTCCTTCCTCCACCACGGACGACACGGGGACGGTCGAACCCTGGTCCGCGTCGCCCGTCCAGGCCCGGACCCTGGCGAAGGCCCCCACGGGGAGCCGGCCTCCCGGGTTGTCGAACTCGTACACCAGGGGCACCGTGCGGGTTTTGGGTTCCACCATGGAACCGAGGGCCACCACGCGCCCTCCCGTTTCCGACGACACGGTGAAGGGCGTTTCGAAACCGTCCACCCGGAACCAGGCACCGGGCGTGTCCCGGACCCGCCCCACGAGGGTTTCGGGGATCTGGGCCTCGAGCCATAGCCGATCCGGGTCCACCACGTGGAACAGTTCGCGGCCCGCCTCCACGAAGGTGCCCGGCATGACGTTCACGTGGACCAGCACGCCGTCCATGGGGGAGGTGACCGCGAAACGTCCCGCCTTGCCGCCACCTCCGGCCTGCTGGGCGCCACGAAACTGGCGGACCTGTCGCTGCGCCGCCTTTCCGTCGGCCCGGGCGGCCTTCTCGGCCAGACGGGCCTCGATTACTCGCCGTTCGGGAACGGCCCCGCCTTTCAGCAGGCCTTCCAGACGTTTCCTCTCGCGGACCGTCCGCTCGACCTCGACCCGGGCCTTTGCAAGGGAGGCCTCCAGGGCGGCCGAGTCCACGCCCAGGCGGGGCGCGATCTCCAGCAGGACCTGGTCCCGCTGCACCCTCATTCCCATGTGAGGGACTTCACCGCCCACGGGCAACAGACGGCCCGGGATGGGCACGATGATCCGCGCCTCCCCGTCGGGCCGCGGCCGGATGGTGCCGTTGACGGACACCGAAGCCTTGAGCGACCGCACCCTGACCGGCGCCGTGGCGAAGTCGACCCGCCACTGCTGCTCCTTCAGGAACGGAATCCCCCCTTCGCACTCTTCGTCCTCCGTGCGCTCGACCGATCCGTGGTCCGCGTGGACGGTGACGTTCCCCAGGTCGTGGCGGTCCATGGCGTCGTCCACCTCCAGGACCAGGGCCAGTTGCCGTTCGCCGGCGTGCTTCGGTACGGCTACCGGCCGGAAAATGCCGGGTCTGGAAGGCCCCTGGACCACGAATCTTTCGTCGGGTTGTCCACCGCCCGACAGGACCACCGACACCCGGCCCCGGCCCACGGGTCTGAAATCCGTGAGCCGGGTCAGGTGGGCGGCGAACGCGGACTCCTCAGCAACCACCAGGGTGTCGAACTCCACGAACAGTTCGGTCCCGTCCGTGAAGTGGGTGACGGCCACGGATCCGTGATCGTGTCCTCCGTGCCCCTCGTGCCCGTGGTGTTCCTCACCGTGGGCGTGCCCTTCGTGGTGGGAATGGTCGTGGCATCCACCAACCGTATACAGAAGCGCCAGCACCGTGCCTGCGTATGAAATCGTCTTCATCGGTCACCTCCTGCCAACCGGTCCAGTGCAATCCGGGCCTGACGGGCTTTCCATTCAAGGTCCAGGGTGCGGCTCCGCGCCTCGAAAAGGCCCATGTGGGCGTCCAGCAGTTCCAGCACGCCCAGTTCACCTCCCGCATAGGCCGTTTCGGCGATGCTGACGAGGTCCGCAGCCAGATCCACGGCGTCCGTCCGGTACCTGCGGGCGGCTTCCACCAGGCGGGACGACCGGCGCCACAGACCGGTGACCTCCCCGGCCGCCTCCATCTTTTCCAGTTCGAGCCGACCCCGGATCGTTCGTGCACGGGCCTCGCCGGACAATGCCGCACCCTGGTCGCTGTCCACGAAGGGCAGGGGAAAGGATGCTCCCACCACGTACCCGTGGAACCGTCCGTTCGCCGGTGCCGCGGTCTTGTAGCCCGCGGTGATGGTCAGGTCCGGCACCCAGCCCCGACCGGCGGCCCGGGTCTCCAGGTCGTAGGCGCGGGCCTCCTGCTCGAGGGCCTGGATGGCCGGCGTTTCCTTGAGTGAATCGAGGAACGGCTCCAGCGGTTCGGGCGGGTAGACGGGCAGCAACTCGCCGGCCACCATGGGTTCTTCCTGACCGTCCTGTATGCCCGATCCCACCAGGGCGGACAGCCTGGCCGTGTCCTCGGACAGGGTCGTCATCTCGGCGTCCAGGAGGGAACGGGCCCCGGCGTGCTCGCGCTGGACCCGTTTCCTGTCATAGGACGAGATGTCGCCCGCCGCCTCCCTTTGCGCCACCACCCCCGACAGGTCCGCGAGGCGCCGGGTCAGGTCCCGTGCCGCTTCGACCCGCCTCTGGCCCAGCAGGACCGCGTAGAACCGGCGTCGGACCTCCGTTCGAAGATCCCGGGTCCAGGAAGCCATGCGACTGCCGGCGGACCGGGCCTTCCACCGGGCGGCGTCGGACCGGAGTCCACGGCGGCCCGACAGGTCGAAGGTCTGGGAAAGGGCCACCACGTCCTCGGACACACCGGCCGTTTTTTCGAAGGTCTGTTCCCGGGTCCAGGACAGCACCGGGTTGTTCCACAGCCCGGCACCCCGGGCCTTCCCCTCGGCGATCCCGGCCTCCCCTTCCAGGACGTCCCGGACCGCCGGACGGCCCAGGGCCAGCCGGACCGCCTCCTGTTCGGACAGGGGGGCTGCCTCGGCCCAACGGACCGAACCGATCAACAACAGTACGCACCACGCATGGACTCCACGCACAGGAACCTCCCGCACTCGGATACACGACACCCGCTACTGGACTCGTCAGTATTGTGGGGGCTGGGTCAGGCTCTTGGCGGGCGGAGCAGATCCTCGGGGAAGCCGGTGAGGAGCCAGTCCGCCGCATCGGCCAGTTGCTGGTGTGACGGCTGGATCCGCCGAGGCTCGGCACTCGGCCGGCAGGCGTCGCCCGGCATGTGATGGAAACAGGAGCAGGCGTGCTCGTGTTTTCCGCCGTCCCGGTGGGGATGGGGATGGGAGTGGTCGTGGCCGTGGTCTGAGGCGACCTGCTGGTGATCGTGCCGGTCTTCCTCCAGACAGTGGGTGGCTGTAACGGTCCACGCCGCCAAGAGAACGACGCTCACTGTCGCCAGGAATTTCCGCATTCCGCCTTCTCGGTTCCCCACGGCCAATCCCAAGGATGCAATCGGCCCATGGCAAAGTCAAGCAGACCGGTGGTCAATCCCAGGCAAACGCATCAAAATGTTGAAACAGAAGCTACGCACGACCGATAGATAACGTGAACGTGAACGTGGACGTGGACGTGGACGAAAGGTGCCTGACATGTTGGCTTACGAACGGCTCGATGTGTACAGAAGTTCGATAGAACTGTTCGCCCTTTGGGCCCGTGCCATCAATCACTTTCCCAAGGGCAACCATGTTCTGGCCGACCAACTTCGTCGTGCGGCCCTTTCCATTCCATTGAATGTCGCAGATGGGAGTGGGCAGATCAGGCGAGATGGACCCCAGGCGCTTCTTCCTGTTAGCCTCAAGGTCAACTATGGAATGTGGGGCCATAATGGACGTCTGCCACATCCAAATTCCTTGAAACGGCGACAGTTTTCCGTCTCCTCCTGGTAGCGCTCAACCTTCTCTTCCGTAAGACGCTGGCTGAATGACTTGTCTTTCTCTGTGCGGCTGTAAAGGTAGTAAGGCCCTCTGATTACGACCGTGCCGTCTTTTCGTTTGCTTTCGAAAATCTGCTCGTTGACCGTCCCCCTTCGCATCCTTCGGAT
>JADHTP010000046.1 GCA_016784945.1 Deltaproteobacteria bacterium
CTTCCTCTTTTCCTTGGCGGGGGTCCCCAACCGCCGGTTGGCCCCAGCAGCAGCCGGAGAGGCCGTCCTGGCAACACTGCTGACTTTCGCCATGGGCTGGATCACCCGGATCCACGTGGATTCCGGCTCGGCCACCCTCTACCTGCTGCCGGTCATGGTCACCTTCTACCTGTCCCCCTCCCTCCATCGGACGGGTGACACGGAGGCACGGCGTTTCCCCGTGGCCTTCGCCCTGGGGCTCGCGGCGGCCTCACTGAGCCTGCTGATCACCGGGGTCATGCCGATCATGCGGATCGGGGCGGCCATGGCACTGGGTCTCGCCTGCTCCGCCCTGGTCGCCAGCGTGTCACGGCGCATGGGTTCAAGGGGCACAGGCAGTCCAGAACCGTCTTGACAACGGGCACGCAGGCCAGCAGAATCGGCCGCAATCCCACTGGAGGGCCTCGATTGATCGAGCGCTTCGAGGAAGGCATCGCACGCAGACCTGTTCGCATCCTTCTGCTGGTCGCGATCCTGACCGGTGTGGCCCTGTCCGGGGCGGTCAATCTTCCCATCCAGACCTCCAGAAAGGCGCTTTTCCCCCAGGACGAACCGGTCCTCCAGAGACTGGACTCGTTCCTCGAACGATTCGGGGCGGGCTCCGACCTCATGGTGGTGGTGGAGGACGCGCCGCGCGCGACCCTGGAACGGTTCGCCACGGAGTTCGCCACCCGGGTCAAGGAAAGACCGGACGTCCGGGATGCCTCCGAGCGGCTCGACACTGAATTCTTCTACCGGCATGCCTTCGTCATGTTGCCCCCGGCCAGCCTGGAACAGATCCGGGCGATACTGGACGAATTCCAGGGAAAGACCCTCGTCGACCGGCCGGTTACCACGGACGAAGCACTGGAAAACGTATCCGCATGGCTGGACGATCCGCCCCCTCTCGGGGACACGGATGTGAACATCAAGACGGCTCGGGAGATGCTCAAGGTCCTGGACTTCCTCCTGGAAGAATGGATTCGATGGCTGGACTCCGAGGATGAGCCCACTGCCATCGACTGGCCACGGGTGGCCAACCACCCGGAGGCCGACGCGTTCCTCGAGGGAAACGGTTATTTCGCCTCCCGCGATGGAAGATTCCTGATTGTCCTGGTCAGCCGGGCCGACTCCTCCGAGGAGTTCGCGGTCCTCGATCCGTTCATCCGGGGTGTGCGCGAAACGGCCAACCAGTTGCGGGAAGAATACGCCCGGGCGGGAAAACCCGTGCCCGTGGTCGGCTTTACCGGACTCCCCGCTACGGTTCACGAAGAGTTCGCCTACATCCAGTCCGACATCCTCTTCATTGTCGCCACCGCCGGGATCCTGGTGATAATCCTGATTCTGTTCTGGCTCAGGTCGTGGCGCCGCGCGCTGGTCATCTTCCTTCCCATGGGCATCGGAACCATCTGGAACGCGGGCATCACCTACCTGACGGTGGGGCACCTGACCATGGTCACCGCCGGCTTCAGCGCCATCCTTTTCGGCCTGGGCGTGGACTACGGCATTTTCATGAGTTCCCGCATACTGGAAGAAGTGCGCACGGGCGCCCCCATGGCCGGGGCCATCGCCCGGGGAACGGCCGCGTCGGCCAAGCCGCTTTTCACGGCCGGTGGGTGCACCATACTGATATTCGGCGCCCTCATGACCGTTCCCTTCAAGGGATTCTCCGAACTCGGCACGGTAGCCGCGACGGGCGTCCTGGCCGTTCTGCTAAGCACGTTCGTAGCGCTCCCGGCCCTTTTCTCGCTGCTGCGTCCGCCGGTCCCCATGAATGGCCCCGGCCGTACCGTTTCCGATGAGGAGGCACGAAACCCACGCCTGTCACTCGGACGTTCCGCATCGGTGCTGGTCATGGTGTTCGCCTTCGTGTCCGCCGGCCTGGGAATTGCCATCGGGACCACCATTCCCTTCAACTACAACGCCATGGACCTGCTCCCGGAGGATTCGGAGGCCGCCACCTACCAGAAGAAGCTGGTTGAATACAGTGACTTCCAACCGGAAATCGTGATCTTCACGGCGCCCACGCTGGCCGAAGCGAGGCGTATGACGAAACAAGCATCGAATCTTCCTACGGTCACCCGCGTCCAATCCATCGTGGACCTGTTCCCCGACGACATGGAGGAGCGGGTCCAGTTGGCCCGGAGAATCGGGACCGCCATATCGGACTCGCCCACGGCGCGGGTCCTCAAGGAGCAGGAAGACGTGCGCCTCACCCCCGCCAACGTGGCAAGCCTCGGCGACAGCGCGCTGAAGTCCATCGACCTCCTGGACGAGATCCAGGAACAGGCCTTCTCGGCCGGTCACGGTGGTATCGTGGAGGTGCTGGAAAAAGCCCGATCCCGCCTGGAGGACCTGGAAAAGAGAACCCGCGACGCACCGGACAGGGTCGCTGCGCGCACAAACGGCTTCTTCAACCTGCTGCTGGCGTCGACCCGCCAGACGGTGTCGGTGCTGTCGGGGTGGAAATCGGCCGAACCGTTGACACCGGAGCGCCTGCCCCCGTCCATCAGGAACCGGTTCATCGCGAGCGACGGATCCTGGGCGGTCTATGCCTATCCCAGACTGTCCATCTACGTCATGGAACTGTTGGACGTATTCATGAAGGACGTCTACTCCGTATCTCCCGATGCCACGGGCTTCCCCACCACCCACCAGGTCTTTTCACGAATGGCCATCCGCAGCTTCCTCCAGGGAACGATCCTGGCCGCGGCCGTGGCGTTGATATGGATCCTGATCGTGGTCCGGAGCCTGCGGGGGTTCCTTGTGGCGGCACTGCCTCTCATGGTGGGTGAGGGGTGGCTCCTGGGCATGCTGGCCGTGTTCGACATCCGGTTCGGATATGCCAACATCATCGGCGTTCCCATGGTCATGGCCCTGGCCGTGGACTACGGCATCTGGTTCGCCCATCGGTTCAAGGAACTGTCGGATTATTCCGCATGGGGTGCATCGGCAGTGGCTTCGAAGGCCATCATGCTGGCCGCCGGCACGACCTTCGCGGGCCTTGGGGCCATCACTTTTGCGGAGTATCGCGGCGTGTCCATGATGGGGGTTTGCATTACCATCGGTCTGCTGTGTTGCGTGGTGGCGGCCCGGTTCGTTTCACCGGCGGTCGCCCAGGTCTTGGGAGGCAAAAGAGCATGAAATCGATTGTCAGGTCGGCCTTCATGGCCATGGTTACACTGGGGCTGGGCGTTGGTACGACCGCACCCGCGATGGCCGCCCCAGACAGCCCTTCCCTGGTGATCTGTTACACCACGGGCAGCGTGAACGTGCGAGAGGCGAAGAAGGCCACCGAATCCATGCTCCGGGTCCTGGAGACCATCGGAAAATGGTCGGAAGGGACATTCACGAGCCACTTCGTCACCGGCGTGAAGGCATGTGAAAGGGTCTTCAACAACGAGAAGCCCCATTTCATCATCCCGTCGCTGGGTTTCTACCTCCAGCATGGCGGCAGGGACCGGCTGGTTCCACTGGCCCAGCCCCGGGTGAAGGGGGCCTCAACGGACACCTGGCGGGTGATGGTCCGCAAGGGGACCCACGACTCGCTGGACAGCCTCAAGGGCGGGAAACTGGGAGGCACGCTGGTGTCGGAGCCCCTTTTCCTGGAAAAAGTGGTCTTCCGGGGGGCCGTGAAGCCCGAGGAACACTTCAAGCTTCGGCATTCGAAGCGGGCCTTGAGGCCCCTGCGTGACCTGGCAGCCGGGCGGCTCGACGCCGTATTGGTCAACGATCAGCAGTTCCAGGCCCTCGGTTCCCTGCCCTTCGGCAAGGACCTGGAGGCGGTCTTCACGTCGAAACCCCTGCCCCTGCCCGGCGTCTTCGCGGACACCACCCGCAGCAGCAAACGGGACCGGGGTCGTTTCGGCAAGGCCATGGTCGCGTTCTGCGGCCACCCGGAAGGCAAATCCTTCTGTGAACTGTTCGGGATCGACGGCTTCGAACCCGTTGACCCGTCGGCGTTCAGCGAAGTCCGGGCACTGTGGAATAAGTAGACCTGCCCCCTTGCCCTCGGCCCGGTATCCAATCTATCATTCGTCAGCGGATACGAGGATCCATGCCAGACCTTGTTCCAACACGCAGGGCCGCCCCCCTGGTCCTGGCGGCGCTCATCGTCCTGACAGGCTGTTCCATGTCCCTGCCCAGGGACCTGGCTTCCCTGGACGAGGTCAAGGGATGTTCCGCCTGGGACACGGGCACGGTCACACGGCTGGGTCGGGCCTATGACCGCACCACGCCCCGCCGGATCCTGGAGTGTTCGCTTTCCATCATCCGCGAGGAAGCGTTCCGATCCATCTCCAAGAGCACCCTGGCTTCACGCGTCTGCTTTCTCCTGGCCGATTCCGAAACCGACTCCAACCGCAGACGCATGCTCGCCGCCGAAGGAGTTCGCTGGGCGGAGATCGCCGTCCACCTGGGGGCCTGGCTCGACGGCGAGGTCCACTACTACTTTGCGGTGAACCTGGGCCTGGCCGTGCAGGACACGGTGGTGGTGGCCATCAAGAACCTGCCCCGGCTCGAGGAGGAACTCAAGGCGGCGGTCCAGCACGCCCCGGAAGTGGATGGCGGTGGCCCGGAGCGGGTCCTGGGCATGCTCTACCTTCAGGCACCCAGCTGGCCCAAGGGCATCGGCGACGGCGACAAGGCCGTGCAGCTCCTGGCCAAGGTGGCTTGGCAGTATCCCGAGCACCCGCTGAACCACATCTTCCTGTCGCAGGCGCTGTGGGAGGTGGAGGGCGACGAGGCCCTGGACGAGATACGGACCCACCTGGACGAAGCCGCCAGGCTGCTGGGTCTGAGGAACTGGGGCTATGCCCACAAGCAGTGGCACCAGGGCATCACGGACCTCGCCACGGACATCGGCGAGGAACGGTTCCTGGATTGCGAATACCTCCACTGCGGCGGATAGGTAAAGGGAGGGTGTCATGGCCGACAAGCCGGACAAGGGATTCGAAGACATACTGACGGAACTCAACGGCGTGGTGGAGAAGCTGGAAAAAGGCAACCTGCCGCTGGAAGAGGCGATCACCCTCTATTCCCGGGGCGCCGGGCTGCTCAAATCGGCCCAGGGCGTGCTGGACAAAGCCCAGGCCCGCCTGGAGGTGCTCATGTCCTCCGAGGAAGGCCAGGATCCGGAAACCTCCACGTTGAATCCGGTAGAGTTCCTTTGAAGACGACCAGGAGAAAGGTTCTTAATCCTATAGCCACATTCAATGGACGTATCCTGTCGGGAGGTTTCCATGATCCGGACCATCAAGGTTTTCCCGGCGGTATTGGCGCTGAGCCTGTGCCTGGCGTGCTCCAGCTCGGACAGCGGTCCGGGGGACGTGCCAGTGGCGGACAATCCAGTGGGAGACCAGATGTCGGAAGCCGGCATGGACGCGGGCAATGACACCGGTCCCGTGTTCCCCGACCCCATCTTGCCCATCACCGATCCCCTGGCCCTGAGGGTGGGCGTGTCGGAAGCCACCATGCCGGTTCCCGTGGGCATCAACACCGCCGGGTTCGGCGGGACGTCGGGCGTGAAGTCCCCCTTCGTGGAGAACTTCCTCGGCACCACCAAGGTGTGGGAACACCCCGACTTCAAGGTGGTGTTCGTGGAGGGCGGCATGGGTCGCCTGATCTTCGTGCGGTCGGATACCGTGGGCTTTGCCTCGCCGGTCTGGCAGGCACTGGTGGAACGCCTCCAGGCACGCACCGGCCTGGATTTTTCGGACCAGCTCGTGGTTGGGGCTACCCATACCCATTCGGGGCCCGGCCGTCTCATCGTGGGGGCCATGGAAGTGCTGGCCGACAGCTTCTTCCCCCAGCTCTTCGACCGGATCGTGAACACGCTGGTGGACACGATCCTGGCCGCCTATGCCGACCTGGAGCCGGCGCGGTTCGGATACGCCATCGCCTTCGACAGCCTGATGCACGACGATCGGCGGTGCGAAAATCCACTGCTGGAGGAACCGGACATGCCCCTGCTCCGGTTCGACGACCTGGAAGGGAACACCAAGGCCCTGATCATGACCTACGCCATCCACGGAACCGTGCTGGATGCGGAACTGCATCACCTGAGCCAGGACGTGTCCGGCGGGATCGAGCGCAAGGTCCAGGAACTATTTGACCACTACGTGCCCGTTCTCATGTTCAACAGCTGGGGCGCTGACATGTCGCCGGGCACGCCCCTGAAGCCCACGAAACCCGGTCCCTATTCCGACCTGCTGGGGGCCTACACGACCTGTGAGGGCATCGGGAACCGGGCCGCCCAGACCATCGCGGCCGCCTGGGATTCCATCGAGTTGAAGGACGAGGTCGACCTGTCCTCCCTGACCGTGTGGCTTCCCCTGAACCGTGACGCACTGGGCTACGAGGACGGCGAGTTCCCCTTCGAATGGGGCGCCGTCTACTGCGGTGGTGGCGGTGACGGGGAATGCTGGTCCGGCGAGGCGAAACCCATCCCGGACATCGACAAGGGGTGCCTTTTATTCCCCGAGGAACTGCCGGCGCCGGACCGGACGCTGGTCACGGTGGGACGGCTTGGCGACCTGGTCTTCGCCACCTTCCCGGGCGAGGCCGTGACACAGATCGGCATCGATCTGCGGGACGCGATCTCCGAACTGGCCGGTGGGCTGGACGTGGCCTTCTTCGGATACGCCCAGGACTACATCGGCTATGCCACCCCCGAATGGGACTTCTACCAGGGGGGATACGAGGCCAGCGGGGCCATCTGGGGCCCCAAGCAGGGCGACTACCTGAAGGCCCGCATCCTGGAGGCGGCCGGCAAGCTGTTCGACGATTCCGTTGAACTGTCCTGGACGCCCCCGGACCCCATGGTTCCCCCCAGGGTGGAAGGCACGGACCCCTGGAAGGCCACAGCGTCCACGGACCCGGGCGCCGTTTCCACCCAGGTGCTGGCGGAATACGGCATGACCGACGTGGTGGAGTTCGCCGTGTCGGGAGGCGACCCGTGGCTCATCGCACCACGGACGTATCTGGAGGTCAAGACCGGTGGGGACTTCGGACCGTTCCTGAGGAAGAACGGAACCCAGGTGGACTCGCACGGCTACGAATTCAGCATGCTCTTCAGCGAGGATCCCAACTACTTCGATGCGCCCAAGGCCGCCGCGCGGACCTTCACGTGGACCATGAAGCTCCCGGTCACGCGCGTGGCCGACCAGGTCACGCCTCTGACGGAAGGAACCTACCGGCTGCGCTTAACGGGCCAGTACGCCACGGCCGACGGTTCCATCAAGGATCTGGAAGTCTTCAGCGACGAGTTTGCGGTGAAGTAGGGACGTTGATCGACGATTGACTGCCCATGAAGGCACAGTCCTTCAGCCAGGCGCAGGTGCTGCACTGACGCCGGACCTCGGCGGCCACGGCCGGCTCCCCACGGAAGCGATGGCGCACCTCGTCGATGGACGTCACCTGTCCGTCCCTCAGGCCCAGCACGGCCAGGAGCGCCGCGTCGTGTGCCCTCACGGCCTCCTCGCCGGCCTCCTCCCAGTGGCACACTCCGTCTTCCAGGTAGGGGCAGCGAGCACACACGTCATCGGGACCGTCCACCACATCCACTTCCAGACGGGGGTTTGCGGCCACGGCGTCCGCGATGCGCTGCAGGTTGTCCGTGTAGTCGTCGGCGTAGCCCTTGCCCTGGAAACCCTGGACACAGAACAGGTGGTGGGGCCTCAGTTTCATGGATGCCCGCGGTAGACCCGGTAGTCGATCCCGGGGAACACGCTGTCCCGGAATTCCAGGGTGCCCAGCCAGGATTCGTCCACGACATCCCGGCGCACCTGGTCCGCCAGGCGCGTAAAGCGCAGCACGTGTTCGCGCACCCGACGGTGGGCGTAATCGACCATGGTGTCCGTGGTGATGATGAAGGGCCAGTCGGAGGCCTGGGCCAGGAGCAGCTCGCGGGCGCACTGGTTCAATGCCCGGCGCCGGACGCCTTCCGCCTCGGGATACTCATCGCACAGGCGCGTCATGTCGTCGGCCAGGTGGAACAGGTGCCGGTAGACATAGTCGTTGGCCTCGTTGATCCAGACCTCGAAATATCCCTTGTCGCCCCAGGAGCCCGTGGCAGGCCGGGCCACCTGCTGGGTCGGGTTGTCCCGCAGGTAGTCGGAAAGACGGGTGAACCGAAACACATCCTGGTCATAGGCGGCCTTGCGGAACAGGAATCCCAGGAAGTCCGGCCCCTCGTACCACCAGTGTCCGAACAGCTCGGCGTCATAGGGCGCCACCACGATGGGCGCCCGGCCCAGGGAGTCCGCGAGGTTCTCGATCTGGCGCTCACGGTTGAACATGAAATTCCCGGCGTGCTCCGCGGCGCGGTCCCGGGCCGCCCCGGGGATGTAGGGCGCCTTCTGATCCAGTTTCACGTCACCCGTGATCCGGTAGTACTTGAGACCCGTGGGCTTGCGGTATCCCGTGGGCTGGACGAAGTCCCGGACCAGGTCGAAGGGCAGATCGTAACCCTGGTCCCGGTAGAACTCGCGGTAATAGGCGTCGCCGGGGTAGCCCTCCTTCGAACTCCACACCTGCTTGGAAGATTCGCCGTCCCGCCCGAAGGCGGCCACCCCGCTGGGGGTGAATACCGGTGCGAACACGCCGTGGGCGGGCGTGGGCTCCGCATAGCGCAGACAGTGTGAGTCCACGATGAACCAGCGGATTCCCTCGTCGGCCAGGAACCGCTCGACCCCTTCATAGTAGCCGCACTCGGGAAGCCAGATGCCCAGGGGCCTTCGTCCGAAATGCCTTTCGTGGTCGGCGGCGGCCACCCGGACCTGTGCCCTCACGGCCTCGGGATTTCGCCTGAGGGCCGGCAGAAGGCCATGGGTGGCCCCGCAGGTCATGAGTTCCAGCCCTCCCCTTTCCATCATCCGACGGAAGGCCCCCAGCAGGTCGCACCCGTAACGTTCCACGTACAGGTGTCTCAAATGGCCCAGTCTCTGAAGGTAGAAGTCGGCCACGGGGCCCAGCTCATCGTCAGCCTGGAGACGACGGGTCTCACGCTGCGCCAGGTCCAGGCTCCGGTCCAGGTAGCGGGTCATCCGGGCCGCGTGGTGGGGATCCTCCATCATGGCGGCGAGGGTCGGCGACACGTCCATGTTCAGGGAAAAGGGGACGTGATCGTCGTAGAGGCCCTCCATCATGTCCAGGAGCGGCAGGTAGGTCTCGGCCACAGCCTCGAAATACCAGTCTTCCTCCAGGAAGTCTTCGTATTCGGGATGTTTGACGAAGGGGAGATGGGCGTGCAGCACCATTGCCAGGGTACCCTTGGACACGTTCATTCCCCCTTTCGGGTGGTAGTGGAACCCGCCACGCCCTCGCCGAACAGGCGCCGGACCTCCTCGGCGGTCAGGAGCCGAAGTTCCACGACGCCGTCGATGGACTGGCCATCCGCCATTTCCGTCGAAGGCAAAGGTACATCCAGGGGCAAGGTCGCAAAACGGGGCGGGCCGGACCGCACCCGGTCCACGGCCAGGGCCGTCCGTTCCGAACGCACCATCGGGCGCCACCCGTCTCCCGGTCCCGAGAGCCCCAGTTCGGCGAACACGGACACGCCGGGAACGGGGACGCGGGCATAGAGACGACCGTCGCCTTCCGGCGCGTCGAAGTCCGAGGATCGGGTGACCCCGGATTCGTCGGTCACGTAAAGACGCAGGACCATCCGGCCGTCGGGCGCCTCGCGGCGGGATTCTTCCAGGGTTATGCGTTTCAGGTCCCACACCAGGAAGAGCCACCGGGGATCCCGGGGGACCACCACGAGCCGGTCTTCGTCGTACCCCTGGGGAAGCAGACCCAGGTTCTCCTCGGGCAGGGACGAACGCTCGGCACGGGCCCCGGACACGGGTGCCTCCGGCGCGGCGGCCTTCTTGCCTTCCGTGAGATCCTTCGATGAAAATCCGGCCATCATCCGGGCCCTCCCTCCGGGACGGGCAGCCGGACCGTGAAGGTCGTGCCCACGCCCTCCTCGGAGGCCACGTCGATGGTGCCCCCGATTTCTTCCACGTGCTTTCTCACCATCCAGAGTCCCAGCCCCGTACCCACGCCCGCGGGCTTGGTGGTGAAGAACGGCTTGAAAATCCGTTCCAGGTTCCCGTGGGCAATCCCGCATCCGGTGTCCGCGATGGCCACTTCGATCACCTGGTCCTGCTGCCGGGTCCGGATGGTCACCCGCCCCCGGTCCTCGATGGCCTGGGCCGCGTTGCCGAGGAGGTTCACGAAGACCTGCGCCAGGCGCCCTTCGTCGGCCAGGACGGCCGGCGGATGGGAAAAATCGCGCTCCACCTCCGCCTTGTACTTCAGGAGGTTGTGGGTCAGCACCAAGGCCCTGTCCAGGGCCTCCTCCACGTCACAGGGGCGCGCCTCGCTCATGGAGCGGGCCACCAGGCGAAGTTCCGACGAAATGGCGGTCATTCTGCGGATGCCGTCAACGTTTTCGCCCAGGATGTCCGCGAATTCCTGGAGGGATTGACGGACCTCGGGGGCCAGGTCGTCACCCAGGTTCCCCACCAGCTGTTTGAGCCGTGCCAGGACGAAGTCCGTGTTGGATTTGAGGAAACCGAGGGGGTTGGACAGTTCGTGGGCGATCCCGGCCGCGAGCACGCCCAGGCCCGCCAACCTCGCCTGGGTTTCCAGAAGTTCATGGTCCAGGGGATCCGCCATGGTCAGTCTAGCCTCCGATGGTGACGTCGGGACTGCCCTCGATCATCTTGCCCACACCGCCGCAATGGGCGTCCACATCATTCTGGCGATGGGCGGCCTTGCCGTTGATGAACACCGTGGCCGATCCGGCCGTCGCGGTCCAGGTGTTAGGGCCGCAACAGGCCGCGTGAATGCCCGGGTCGCCCACCCGCACCGCGGGCATGCCGTTGATCTGAACGTCCGGTGAACCGGCCACGGCCGGTCCGATCACGTTGTGCGCGCACCCGGGACATCCGTGGCCGTCCGAGGGGCACTGGGACTTGTCTCCCACTCTCGCTGCTGCAGGCAAGATCACTCCTTCAGGGCAGGGACCCCATGTTTCCAACGGCCATAACCACCGGCGCCGGGGGCAGGGGCGGGGGCGGCGCCACACCACCGGCCCCCATCACCGCCGTGATGATCGTGGATCCCTTCCACGCCATGAACAGGGTGGAAAAGGCCTGTGCAAAGGCATCGAAAACCGCCATGGCGTGGTACCCCGGCAGGCCGTGGTTCGCCAGCATGAGGCCATTAAGCGCGGCGGCCGACATCATGGCGTCCCCCGGGCTGAAACCGGCGATGATGGGCAGAGGCACGCTGGGTGACGGCACCATGGTGACGGAACAGGCCGAGCCCCCGGGGAAGGTCAGGATGGCCATGTAACCCGTCTGCCACACCTGGAAGGCGGTCCCGATGGCGAAGGTGATGGACCGCGCGTACTTGATGAACTCCGGCTGCTTGCCGGCCATGCTGACCTGGGAAAAAAGCATGGGTCCCATCATGGAGGGGGGGGCGACCAGCGAGCCGGGCATGGCCATCCCCACCGGCCCGTTGATCATCACGCCCACGAACTTCGCCCCGGACTGCCACTGGGTCATGCCGTTGCCGATGGCGTTGCTGCAGGCGTCGATCAGTTCCTCCACGTTGCCGCCGATGACGTCCGACGTGTCCACGTGGTAGTTCAGGGTGGAGGACGGCACGAAGAGGGTCGCGGGATCGGGCGCCTTCTGGTCCTTGGCTGTGAACGGGGCCTGGTCGGTGAACCCATTGAAATTCATGGGTAACTGGATAGCCTTCGCCTTGAAGTTCAGCTTAGCCAGTTGCGCGAGCGCCTGTGACTGGATGGCCGGCATCCGTCCTCCTGCGGTCTGGCGATTCTAGTACCGATACTCGCTCCAGTCACCCTCCCTGCGAAATCGGGACACACAATTTTTTACAAATCATTCCCGTTTTCCAAACCTTTCCCGTTTTCAGCCCGTCTACGCTGATGAGTGAGGTGGAGGACGGATGATGAAACACCACCGACGGCCCGATCGAGACGATGCGGCGGACTTCGAGAAAGTGGCCATTGAAAACATGGACCGGCTGTTCGCCACGGCCCTGCGGCTCACCCGATCGTTCCACGATGCCGAGGACCTGGTCCAGGAAACCCTCGTGAGGACCTTTGCCGCCTACCCCCGCATCGATCCCAACGGCAACATGCGGGCCTACCTGTTCCGGGTCCTCACCAATATCTTCATCAATCGTTACCGGCACAGGAAAATCGTTCGCAACGTGAACGACATGGCGAGGCTGGGTATGCTGGACGGCAGCCTGTATTCGTCGGAAAGCCAGAAGAAGTGGTCCGATCCCCACGTGAGGTACCTGCACTCGAACTTCTCGCAGGACGTGGAAGACGCCCTGGACGCCCTGCCCGAGCGGTTCCGGTCCGTGCTGGTCATGGCGGACCTCATGGACCTGACCTACGCCCAGATCGCGAAAGAGTTGAACATCCCCGCCGGGACCGTCATGTCCCGACTTTTCCGCGCCCGCCGGCACATGCGAAAGTCCCTGGCCGCCCGGGACGGGCAGACGGACTTTCAGCCCGTGAAGAAAGCCGCGAGCGGGTAGGAGAAGTGCACGGCCAATCGCCAATCGCCAATCGCCGATCGCCTGTTGCAAGGAATTGTGCCCTGATCGATGGGCGATGAGCGATCGGCTTTGCCGGTGGCCGGTAGACGCTGGACCTCCCCCGGACTAGAATCAACCCGTCTCACCATCAAGGACGCACTCTAGTGAAGGCGCGACCGATGGACCCGACGCGATGGCCCGCCTGGGGACTCGTCCTGGGGCTGACCTGCGTTCAGGCTTGTGGCAACGACCCGACGAACACCGGCGGAATTGACCTCGCCGACCCGAAAGACACGCCCTATGCCGCCGAGTACGGGTGGAACCGGGACTTCGGCATCCACCTTGACCCGGGCAAGGAACCGGTGGGGCCCTCGACGGACGCGGACGCCCTGCCGGGGGATCTGCCCCTGGAAGACGTGACCAACCCAAGCCCATGTCCCCCCTTCGGCGCCGCGATCCTGTGCGAGATCATGCCCAATCCCGGGGCGGTCAACGACGCCGACGGCGAATACCTGGAAATCTGCAACCTGACGAACGGACCCCTGGACCTGTCGGGCTGGTTGATCCGCAGTGGGGACACGGAATCCCACGAAATACCCGCGGGCGGGCCCGTCAACGTGCCGGCAAAGGGAGTGTTCCTGGCGGCGAAATCAGGCGACTTCGGGTCCAACGGGGGCCTGACGCCGGACCATGTGTATACCAAGATCAACCTGTCCAACGGTGCCGATGACCTTTCCCTGTGGTGCGGGGGAAACCTGGTCGACGCCGTGGCCTGGGACACGGCCGGGGACTGGACCGTGCTGAAGGGACAGGCCCTGCAACTGGATCCCGGCGGTTTCGACCCCGCACGAAACGACAGCGCCGCCTGGTGGTGTCCCGGCTTCCAACCCTACGGGGCCGGCGACCTGGGCAGCCCGGGCGTCGTCAACCTGTCCTGCGGCACCGCCACTTGCGGCGACACCTTCCAGCAGGCCTGGGAGTCCTGTGAAGACCATAACGGCATGAGCGGGGACGGCTGTTCCGCCGCCTGCCAGGAGGAGCATTTCGAGGCCGGATGGGTCATCGTCACCGAATTCATGTACGACCCCGCAGCCGTCACCGACGCCAAGGGGGAATACCTGGAGTTCCACAACACAACGGCGCTGGCCATCGACCTGGCCGGATGGCGGCTGAGGGACGACGCAAACGACGATGCGTTGATAGAGCCCGAAGGCGGCAGCCTGGTGATCCCGGCCGGGGGCCTGCTGGTGATGGGCCGGAATGCCTCATGGGAGGAAAACGGCGGCGTGGACCTGGATTACCGGTACACGGGCTTCACCCTGGGACAGTCGGCCGACCGGATCATCCTGGAATGGAACGGGACCGTCATCGACCGGGTGGACTACGACCCCGGCGTGACCTTCCCCGATGCCAAGGGCCGGTCCCTGAACCTGGACCGCTGGTCCCTGGACGCCGTTTCCAATGACAACGGCGCCGACTGGTGCCCCACGGGGGACGGGAATCCGCTGCCCATGGGGGACCATGGCACACCAGGCAGCCTGAACGAGGAGTGCCCGACGCCATGAAGTCTGCGATCCACGGTTTCGTGACGCTGGCCCTGTGCGTGGCCGCTTCGTCGCCGGCGCGCGCGGAAACGGTTGTATTGAACGACCCCAGGGGGGACGACCATGGCCCCGGCACCTACATCCACCCCGCCACGGACGGGTTCCGTCCCGGCACCTTCGACCTGACTCGGCTCACCCTCGAAAGAACCGGCCGGGGGGTAACGGTCACGGCGACCTTTGCCGCATCCCCCCAGGCCGTGCGGATCCGGTCCAACCGGGACGACCCCGGCCAGGATGCGTTCATGCCCATGGTGGACATCTACGTGGCCGCCGGGCCGGCCCCGGGGACGGGACACCGGGACCTGCTGCCGGGACGCCGGGTGCGCCCGTCGGGTGGGTACGGCTGGGACCAGGCGGTGGTGATCAGCGCCACGCCCGACCGTCTCAGGACCCACTATGCCCGGGTGGCACCCGATTTGGCGGCCGACACCTGCTTTCCACTGGGCGCCCGCGTGGTGGGACGTAACCTGCGGGTCTTCGTACCCGGGCGCTGCCTGCCCGCGGACCTGTCAAAGTCCCTGTTCCTGGTGCTGGTGTCGGGACTGGGACCAGGCGCCGGTCTGGGCCGTTTCCTCATGGCTGACGGCGAAACCCCGCGGCCCGAGGCAGGCGATCCCTACATCCGCGAGGTCGGGCCCAACGCGGGCCTGTGCAACATCTGGGAGGACGGCGTGGGCCGAAGCCCCTGCACCTTCGGGGGATGTCGGCCCTGCGGCTGGCACCCGTGGGTGCTGGACGCCATCGTCCCCGAAGGACTCCGCCAGGAAGCCCTCCTGGCGGACTACAGCAAGAAGGACGATCGGCTGGCCGCCCTGCCCTTCGTGGACGTCCGGGGCCGTTCCGCGTCCCCGATGGGAACGGGGAAGAACGCCGCACCAGCACCGGCCACCGAACCCCGACACCCTGTGGTGTCGACCCGCAAGCGACAGATCACCATCCGGGTCAAGGACGGTATTGCGGCCGGAACCCTGGGGGCGCTGGTGTGCCCGGGCGACAAACCCGGCGGCACCGTGGTGGTGCGAGGCATGGTGGCGGGATTCACGGTTCTGGAGAAGGTGGGTGACTA
>JADHTP010000047.1 GCA_016784945.1 Deltaproteobacteria bacterium
TGGATGCCCTGAAGGGACTGAAGTCAACGCCGGCCGTGCTGGAAGCCGCTGAGTCCCTGTCCTGCCTGGAGTCCATCCATCGGGGGCTGTGGCAGGAAAGGGACCCGGGCCCGGATCCGTTCCCGGCCGACCTGTCGGCCCTGTCGCGGTCTGCCTTTCGATGTGGACGATGGGATCGGGCCTACAAGCTTGCACGGAGGTCGCTCGGCCACCTGCAGCCCCTTCCGGTCATGGAATCCCTGGTGGAAATAGGCACCGTGTCGGCCCTTCTGTCCGGAAAGAGCGATGTGGTGAAAGAGGTGATGGAAACGCTGTCCCACACCACGCAGGACCAGGTCCTGCAGCGACACCTGGAAGGCGTTTCCAGGATGGTTCACGGTGACTACCAGGGACTTTCCCGCCTGTTCGTCGAGATGTCCCATCTCAATCCCATGGATCCCGGCCGTCAGCTGGCGGCGGTGGAGGGGGCAATCTGGGATGGCGACGCCGAGGTGCTGGAGCAGACCCGGATCCAGGCCCTGAAGCATGCTGAAATCCATCGCGACACGGCACTGGCCGTGGCCGGGCTCTATCGAAGAAGCCTGCGGGAAGACCTGGAAGAGTCGGTTCTCGAACCGGTGGGAACGATCTTTCCCGGCGATCACGTCATTGCCTGGCGTCGCCTGGAAGCGGCCTTGATGAGCGGCAACCTGCCCAGGTCCCGGGCCCTCGCCTCGACCTACACGGATCGTTTCGGTTCCTCCGCAAAGACCCTGGCCGACCTTGTCGGTGCAGCGGCCGGCCAACTGGCCGTCCCACTGGTGGACGAGTACCTTGAAAAGCTGCAGTTGGAGCCCCCCTCCGAGCCGGGTGCGCGGGCCATGCTGCAGGCCGGGCTTCTCTTCCTGCGGGTGGGCCGCGAGCAGGACGGCTTCGAGTGGGTCAGAAAGGGCTATGGGATCGCCCGGGACCGCAGGGAATTCCTGTCGACCCTTGCCTATGCCACGTTGGTGGATCCCGATGCGCCGGTGTCGCTCCTGAGAGGACTCCTGGGGCGCAATTCCGACGCCCTGGAGATGGCGCACGCCCTTCCCCTGGTCATAGCGGCCCGCTGCATGGACACGGTCCAGACGAAACGGGATGTACAGCGATGTGCCGGCGTCATTCTGGACGAGCAACGATACCTGGGGCTGTCCATCATCCTGGGATCGGCCCGGAAGGCCCTGCTGACCGATCGTCCGGAGGTGGCATTCCACCTCCTGGAAAGCGCGGCCGACACGGACGGCACCTTCAGCGTGGGCCGACGCATCCTGGATATCATCGTGTCCGTTGCCTGGCCCGCCCGAAACATGAAGCCCGACCTGGCGGCCCGGTTCGGACACCTGGGCCTATCCATCCTCGAAAACCGGACGATGGACTCCCATTCCATCCACATGGCCCCCTACCGGGCGCACGTCGTGGATCTGACCGGAAAGGCGGACCATGGAGCGGGGGTGTACGAAAAGCTCATCGCATCCTCCCCCGCCCATGCCGGGCTCCGGAACAACCTGGCCTACCTTCTGTCGATCCGGGGTGGGGACCTGGACCGGGCCGTCAGCGAGGTCAGGATCGCCCGGGTCCTGGCCAGCCGCAGCAGTTCGTTCTATCTTGAAACCGAGGCCTGGACCGAATTCGCCCGTCACGACACCACGCGGGCGCTGGAGCTTCAGCAGGCGTCAAGACGTCTGTGGTCGATTGACCAGGGCGGAGGCCTGGCCGAGTCCTTCTATCACCTGGGAAGGATCCAGGAAGCGCTGGGCCGGAAGGCGGCCGCCCGGGAATCCTACCGGAGGGCTTTCGTGCTGGAACCACTCGAAAAACCGGGCCACAGTGCCCTTTCACGATGGAATGTTCTGTCCGGGGAAACGAACCGCGAGGCCCATTGAATGGCGAACGAGAACGGTAAAGTCGAAAGGCCCGTGGTGGTCGTGGTGGACGACGAAGAGGAGTCCGTGCGGGTCATCACGGCAATCATCGAGGACGGAACCCGACAACTGGCCGACAGGCTGCGTCGCGCGGTGGAAGACATCCGCATGGAAATTTCACCGGCCCAGGTCCTGAAGGTGACCACCAACATCGGCGTGTCCGCCTGTGAAGGCCAGGATGTGCCGTCCACGGCGGAGATTGTACGGCGGGCGGACGAAGCCATGTACTTTGCCAAGAAGACGGGCAGGAATTGCGTGGTAACCTGGACCGAATTCAAGCAAAAGCTCAAGATAAAGCCCCAGTCCGTGTTCGTGATGAAAGGAGAAGGGGAGGGCGGCCAATGACAAAACGCATCGTCACGGGGCTCATTCTCACTGTCGTGATGGCGGGCGCCGTGGGCTTTGGCCCGTTCTGGGTCCTTGCCCCCCTGCTTTCCCTGGCGGTTCTTGCGGCGCTCTACGAATTCCTGCGTCTTCCCGGCGACACTCTGAAGGTCATCGATCGGGTGGCCGGGCTCGTGGCGGGTGCCTCGCTGCTGTCGGTCGCCGCGCTCTGCCACCACGAAGCGGTGATGCCCATGATGGTGCTGACCCTGGCCGGCCTCACCGTGGGTCTGCTCCTCCTCGTGCTGTTCACGCCACACCCCATCGAACAGGCCGGGCCCCGGGCCGCGGCCCTTCTTACGGGATTGTTCTACGTGGCGCTCCTGGGTTCCTTTGCCCTCATGATTGCACGACCGGAAACGGGAAGGGAGGGGCGTTTCGTGCTCCTCCTGGTGGCCGTGGTCACCTGGCTCAACGACAGCATGGCCTTCTTCGGCGGAAAGCTCCTGGGCCGCCACAAGCTGTATCCCACCGTCAGCCCCAAGAAGACGTGGGAAGGGTCCATTGCCGGTCTGATGGGGAGCGTCCTGGGTGCCTTCGTGGTCAAGTGGATATTCATCGGCCTGGTGGACGACCCCGAATTCCAGGGGAGACTGTCCCTCGCACACCTGGTGGGATTCGCGTTGTTGGGCGGTGCGCTGGGGCAGGTGGGCGACCTGGTGGAATCCGTGTTCAAGAGGAGTTACGGGATCAAGGATTCCGGCACCATCCTGCCGGGCCATGGCGGGCTCCTGGATCGGATCGACGCCTTTCTGTTCGTCGCGCCCTTCGGTTTCTTCTGGTTCTACCTGCCCGAACTCAGCTTCTATTTCTAGGCAACCGCCGCTGGATTTCAAAGCCCATACCAGCCAGGGCCAGCAGTAGGATGGCCAGGGTGGCCCAGGCCTGTTTCCGAGTGCCGGGCGGCCAGGATTCCTCGGGCAGGAACCACAGGTTCACCCTGGGCTCGATGTCTTCGGTCCGGATCAGGCGTGGCTCCGACTGCTGACCACGCCAGGGGCAATCCGACTCGAGCGATCCGCCCCATAGTGCGTGGTTCAGCAGCCACCAGTGGCCCCGAATGGGCGAGAAGGACGGCACGAAGTTGACACGGTGCAGGTTGTCCGACTCCACGGGGGACAGGGGCTTGCCTTCAACGTCCAGTCGAACGGAAGAATAGGGCTTGTAGGGAACGGCCTCGTAAAAGGTCATGTGATGGATCAGTGCGCCCGGGACGTTCACCAGGAGGCCCGCCGCCACGAGTGAGGCCAGCAGTCCACGTCCCACCCAGCGACGCTTCAGCAGACCGTCCACCGTGGACGCGCCGGCCACGGCCAACAGGCCGGTCATGGGAACCAGGAAACGCGGTCCCCATTGTTCCGCCCCGTGCCAGATGGTCCACGAGGAATAGAAGAGCAGGGTCAGAACGAAACCGGTCAGGGCCACCGGGACCACCGTCCGTCCCGGACCTTCCCTGAAGGGATGACGAAAAGCCGGGAGGGCCAGAAGCACCAGCGGAGCATACCAAAGGAGTCCCCGACCGGAGGACAGCAGCAGACCGTACAGGCCATCGGCAATCGGGTGCCCCAGTTCCTCGGGTACGAGGTAGAAACCGTAGTGGGACGTGATCAGGACGCCGTAACGCAACCAGTTGTACCAGAAGAACAGGGCCAGAAAGGGCACCGCACCGGCCGCGGCGGACAGGATGATGCGGCTTCGGCGCGCCGGCACGCAGGCAATGGCCACCAGTGTCGCGGTGCCCATGACAATGGCCAGCAGCCCCAGCACCACCTTCGCCAGCACCAGGAGCCCCAGGGATGCGCCCAGCCAGAATCCCGAAACGGCATCGCTTCGGAGCCTGAATCGTACGAAGGTCAGCAGGGCAAGATTGACGGCGGCTACCTGGAACACCTCCGAATAGAAAGAGCGCAGGTAGGGCAGGGTGCTCGTGGCAAAGTGGAAGGCCAGGGTCACCACGAGGCTCGTGACCATGGAGAATCCCATCAGGAAGAGCGCCTGGAACAGGAAGACCACGGCCAGGGCGCCCGTTGCGGCGGGAACCAGCCCCCGGAGGAGGCGGATGGTCAGTTCCTTGTCCGACGGGGACAGTCCCGAAGTGGATGCCAGTCTCTCCAGGAACTGTCCCGGGACAAGCAGCAGGCTCCAGGCCAGGGGATATTTTCCGTAGTGGCGACCATCGGGCCCCTGGACAGTGTATCCCAGGGCGCGGTAGTCGTAGTAAACTTGACCCTGTATCGCCAGGTTGGCTGCGACGGCGGCCATGACGGCGCCGTCCTGCACCGGTCTTTCCCTCGCCGACAAGGCCCACAGAACGATGAACACGGCAATGAAGAGATGAAGGGTCTTGAACTCAAGGGCTTTCATGGACATCCGGCCCCCGGCTGTCAGTTATCCAGGTCCCATTGGAAGGATTCGCCCGCCGCCAGGGTGATGGACACCGACCACGACAACGGCCGCTTGACGGACCGCGCCTCCAGGCGATGTGTTCCCGGCAGAACGTCACGGAACACCACGCGGTCTCCGGGCAGCACCACGCCGAGGTCGCGATTGCCGTAGGAAATGGACAGGGCCTCGCTGAAACGATTGGTCACCGTCAATTGACCGCTGGGTGACGGCAGGTCCATGCGGGTTCTCATGGAGGCCGGCAATTCCACTGCGTGGTCCGTGGATTGCTGGGTGGACAGCCCCCGGGCCTGGAGGAAATGACGGCCGGCCTGGACCTTCAGTTCGGTTTCCTGACCCGGTGCCAGGATGGTCAGATCCCGGTCATCGACCAGAACCCTGACCTCTTCCTCGCGCAGGTTCTTCAATACGAGGGTGGCCAGTGAGGGACGAGTTTCCCAGGTCACCGTTCCGCCGATACCGATTTCCACGTCCGAACGGAACAACTCGCCGGATTCCAGGCCGATGGCCTCGGCCGCGTGAACTCCGGGCACCAGGGCGGGAATCAGTCGTCGTCCGGAGGGGGCCAGTTCGCCACGGTCCCATCCGTCCACCCGGATCCGGATGGGCTCGTCCCGTTTGTTCAGCACCAGCAGGCTGCCCTCGTCTCCCGTGGTCTCGGCTCCGAATCCCGTCTTGATCATCCACACGCCCTGTCCCTGTTCCGGGATCCGGAGTCGGGCGCGTGCCGCCACCGAACCGTCGGTCCGGATGGCCTGTACGCGGGTGGTCCCGGGGACCAGTCCCTTGAACTCGGCGGCACCGGAGGCCTGGCATTCCCCCAGGCGACGGCCGTCGGCCAGCACGGACACTTCTTCGTCCACGTCGGACACCACGGCCAGCACCCCCCCGGGAAGCGGGACGGTCAGACGGACCACTTCACCGGCCTTCAGCTCCACGTCGCCGGTCCAGACCACACGTCCCATGAGGTCCATGGCCGCAACTGGAACCCCGCCGGGCGCCAGTCCCTTGATGACACTGAAACCGTCGGGGTCCAGTCGCACGGTGGTGATTTCGCCAAGGGACAGGACCAGTGACACCCCCGATCGATTCACGACGTGGAGGCCGCCCCTCGGCGGCGTCACCATGAACACCGGGCTTATGCCGGCCTGCACGGACACTTCCTCGTCCATGGTGAAACCGGATTTGACACCCACCGCCTGGAGCCGGTGGACGCCCATGCGGACGCCGCTGTACTCGGCTTCACCACCGGGCCAGATCATCTCCCGCGGTTCCCCGTCAATGGTCACCCTGATGGGTTCGTCGGCCCGGTTGACGGCACGCAGGCCGCCTGCCGGCAGCTTCGACAGGAGTCTTGCGTGCTCCTCGTTCGCCGAAAGACGCCAACGGGTGGCTTCATTCAGGGACAGCGTGATGTCCCGCGAAGCCCTGAACCCGGTCAGTTTACCCACCGCAACGGCTGTCCCGCTGCCCAGGGGAAGACGGTCCAGGCTGACGCTTTCGCCCGGTTCCACGGCCGGGGCCACCCGGGTTCCATCCACGAAGACCTCCATGGTCTCCGACGTATTGTTGTGGAATTCGAAACGTCCGCCGGGTGACACCTTGACCGCTGAATCCTGGTGGGCGCAACCCATCGCCAGGAAGATGGTCAGCGCCACCAGCCAGTGACCCTGTAGCTGGATTCTGGTCGCAAAGCCCTTCAAGAAGATCACCTCCGGAATGAAGCACTTGTCGGCAGAGTGGATGATATCACGAGGCAGGTCCCGATTTCAGAGATTCCCGGGCCCTTTTTCACCCTCCAACCGGCGAATCTGCCGTCGTTTTCCCAAGGACCAGCAGTACCGCCTATCGTTAAACGGCACAACGTCCCCTATAATTCCCCTCATGAAGGGCGCCCGCCATCACAAGACGCTGGCCGTTGAAACAGGGATCCTGTGCAACAACCGGTGCGTCTTCTGCTATCAGCAGGGCTACCGTTCCATACGGGACTACCCGCAGATGGTCCCCCAGGACGAGATACGGCAGAAACTGCTGTGGGGACTGGAGAACGGTTACGACGAACTGTCGCTTACCGGTGGTGAACCCACCGCCCGTCCCGACTTCCTGCAACTGGTGCGTGAAGCGCGACAACTGGGTTACCGCCGCGTCGCCGTGACCACCAATGGATGGAAGCTGTCACGACCGGGATTCTTTCGCGAGGCCGTGGACGCGGGGCTTACCTCCATGGGCGTATCCATCCATGGGCTCGACGCGGCCACCCACGAAGCCCTCACCGGTCACAGGGGTTCCTTCAGAAAGGCCATCCAGGCCGTCAGGAACGCCGTCAGGACGGCCGGGACCTACCACCTCGTACGCCTGAACACCTTTACCCTGGTCAACCGTCTCAACCACGATCACCTCACGGCCATGGCCGAAATGCTCCACGGGATCGGCGTCCGTCTCATGATTTTCCAGCCCGTGATACTGTCCAAGTCCAATTTTGACGCTGCTGGGGACCTGTCCCTGGGCCTGCAGGACGTGGTGGCCGCCGTCCGCGGCGTCGCAGCCGCGGGTGTCGAAAAGGGATTCCGCACCAAGCTGTTCAATCTGCCTCCCTGCCTTTTCCGCGACGTCCTGAAGGGCATCGACCTGGATCATTACGAACGCGTCACGTTCCGTGAAAACGATGACTACTCACCAGGCTCACGCAGCCTGGGTGACGAAGCCGGCTTCGTTCGTCTCACAAGTTGTGTCCGCTGCGTCTTCCTGCGCTCCTGTCCGGGCCTGCACGTGACCCTGCTTCCCCAGAAGGACCTGGTTGTCCAGGTAGAGGAAGCCATCACGAGCCAGAATCCGTCCAATCGCCAGAGGTTGTGGCTTGCCGGAACGGACCTCCTGCGTCCGCGCAGTCTCTACAGTGCCGTACGAAAGGCACGCATGGAAGGCTACTCCGACGTGAAGGTTACCTTCGGTGGGTCCAGTCTTGGGGGGCTGGCGGGTCTTCGGGCAGCCGTGGAAGGGGGGGCTTCGGAACTGGTGCTCGTCCATCATCTCCGCGACCGGCGATCGTCCGACCGCATTCTGGGGCACTCGGGAAACGCCGGTTTCCTGGCGAAGGTGGCGGACAGCGTCAGCGATCTGCCCAGGGGACACACTGCGCCCGTGGGCGTACTCGTGACACCCGTAAAAGAGGCACTCGAGTTCCTGGGATCGGACGCCCTGGCGCCCATCGGACGCCTTTCACCGATTCTGTACCTGCGGGCGCCCTGGCGGTCCACCGCCACACGCGATGACATGTTCGGTGCTTTCCGCGAGTTCCTGGACGGGCTGTACGACCTGCCCTTCAACCCGGGCGGCCTGGTGATGGAGGTTCCCTGGCCGCGGGTGTGGGAAATGGCCACCGCGCTGCCCCTGGCGGCTCTAGCGGCGCGGGGCCGGGTTCGATTCGACCTGACCGGATTCGTGCTTCAATCTTCATTGCTGGATCCGCAGTATTCCGTGTTGAACTGGTCGGTGCCCTTCATCGGCGGTCGTGAACTGGACCTGCGTCTGCCCGGTTCGGGTACCTTCTATTCGAGGGCTGTCAGTGTGAAACCCGTGGATATGCGGCTCATTCGGTCTTCGCAAACGCCATATGGCGGCCCGCCAGATCCGTAAGCTTTTCCAACTCCCGGTCCTTCCTTGTTCCGTCCCATCCCAGAACACCGCCCATGAGATCGGCCACGTCAGGGGCCACCCCGAGACCCTGATCACCGTCCAGGAAGAACAACGGCGTCCTTCGGCAGAGGAAGCTTTCCAGGTCCAGGGCCATTTCGTGACGGGCCGCGTGCTCCGCCTGGAGCCTCAGGAAGGGGAGCGACGGATGGATGGGATCCAGCAGGGTGCGGTCCCGTGACGATGCCTCGGTCAGGATGTCGCCGACCCGACCCCCGTAGGCCGAAACCATCTGGACGGCGCATTCCCGGTCAACGGGGTGGTCGGACACAATGGACTCTACCAAGGACAATACGTCCGGTTGAGATGTCAACCCGGCGGAGTAGGGCAGGGGGCGCTGCTGCGTGGGCGTTGCCCCGGGCCTGGTTCCCAGGAGTTTCAGGACCTCGCGCACGGTTTCGGCGGCCATCAGGCGATAGGTGGTGAGCTTTCCGCCGGCGATGGACACGATGCCCCGCTCGTCGGTGGTGATGAGGTGCTCCCTGGAAACCTGGGAAGGCGACAGGCCCTCCTCGTCGATGAGCGGGCGAAGGCCGGACCAGGTGCCGATCACGTCTTCGATGCCTACCCCGGACTCCGAAAAGTAGTGATCCACCGAGGCCAGCAGGTAGTCCACGTCCTCCCGATCGGCGAAAATGTCGTCGGCACTGCCTTCGTGGTCGGTGTCCGTGGTCCCGATCACCGTAGCCCCACGCCAGGGGATGCCGAACATGACCCGTCCATCCTGTGGCGAAACCATGACCACCGCGTGGCTCAATGGGAGGGATTCGCGCTTGAGGACCACGTGCGTGCCCTTGGTGGGCCGGATCCTGGGACCGCCTTCGACCGTTCCCAGGCGATCCATCAGGTCACCGGTCCAGGGGCCCGCGGCGCACACGATGCACCGGGTCCGCACCTCTATCGTCTGGTCGGATACCCTGTCGTGGACTTCCCGGCTGTGGACATGGCCGTTCTTCCAGCCCACGGACCGGGCCTCCACCTGGTTCAGGGGAACGCCGCCGCAGGCGAATCCGTCCAGCACCGTTTCCAGCGTCAGGCGGGAATCGTCGGTCATGGCGTCGTAGTACAGCATTCCACCGCGCAATCCGTCGCTTTTGACACCCGGTTCCAATGACAGGAAATCGTCCTTTCGCAACTTGCGATGGTTCCGGTAGTTTTTGAAGGACGCCAGCACGTCGTAGAGCCACATCCCCATGTTCATCTTGAACAGGCCGTGACGGGAAGACTCGTACACGGGCATGAGGAAGGGCAGGGGGCCCACCAGGTGGGGGGCCAGTTCCATCAGCTTAGCGCGCTCGTGGGTGCTTTCGAACACCAGCCCGAAATTGTACTGTTCCAGGTATCTGAGACCGCCGTGTATCAGTTTCGAGGAACGGGACGACGTACCGGACGCGAAATCGTCGCGCTCGACAAGGGCAACCTTCAGCCCCCGCAGGGCGGCATCGCGCAATATGCCGGCACCGGTGACCCCGCCGCCAACCACCACCAGGTCGAATGTTCCGTCCCGGAGCAGTTTCAGGAGTCCTTCCCGATCGCGCAGCGAATAGTTCATCGAACCTCCAGCCGGCCGAACGACCTCACCGACGGTCCGGATTGTAGTAACATGGCCCGCGCCGTGCAAAAGGATGTCGACAGTCTACGGTCATCGATCAGACACCGGTCAGGAAAGTGAAATCGATTCTGGCCGGGAGGGGAGGGTTCAATGGACTACCGGATTCGCGTGATGGCCGTTTCGGGGGTGGTTTTCATCCTTTCCCTGTCCTTTGCCACGGGATGCCGTCAATCGAAGTCGGGTGGTGCCGGGGAGCGTGACACCTACAAGTCCCCGTACCTGGCCGCCGACACCGTCATCCGCAAGCCCAAGGCCCCTGAAAAGCCCGCGGTCGATCCTGTCGAAACGCCACCAGGAGAGCCTGTATCCAGGTTTCACCCGGCCTCTGGTGAACGGGAATACCCACTGTACGGCCTGGAAGATATCGCGACATCCGACAAGGAAAAGGCGCTGCTGACCATGCTGTCGGACCCGAAAAAGGGGGTCGAGGCCCTTGGAAAGATACGCAAAAGCGGGGTCAGGGCCCGCCGCCTTGTGGTGAAGGCGCTGCGCAGTACGAACCGACAGATCAGGAAACAGTCCTGCCTGATACTGGCCAACCTCAAGGACAAGTCCCCTAAGACGGTTTCTGCACTGGCCGATGCGGTCCTTCTGGATCCCGAACCCACGGTTCGCGCTCTGGCCGCCAAGAGTTTCATTGCCATCCGCAAGTCGTCGGCCACTCCGGCGCTCATCCGTTCGTTGCTGGAAGACCCCGACGCCCCGACCCGGGCCAATGCCGCCAGGGCCCTGGGCCACACCGGGGGCAAGGGCGCCGTGGAGGCCCTGAGAAAGGCATTGGATGACCCGGACACCTGGGTCCGACTCCGTTCGGTCAGCGCTCTCAAGAAAAGACGGTCAAAGGCGTCCGTGCCGGACCTTGTCCGGATGCTGGACGACCCGAACAGGATGGTGAGGGCTCGCGCCAGAGAGGTTTTGAAGTCACTGACGGGCAGTGACAAGGGGGAAAAGGCCTCAGATTGGCGATAAACGCTGTTCTCGCACCTTTCGTATGGCCCAGACGGTCAGGCAGGCGATGGTGATCATGAGGATTATCTCCTTCCTTCACCCGCGAAGTTGAGGACCAGCCACATGGCGCCCATTGACAACCCCAGTCCAAGACCAGAGGCCACCACGATGGAACCGATTCCGATGAGTCCGGCCATGTTCCTCACCTCCACGTAAAAGATCCCCAGGATGTTTCATGTTGTCAAAACCCGTTGGCCGTCACCAAGAAAAAAAACGAGGAAGTTCCATGCCTCCTGGAAAACCGGACGATTCAGGGACGACGAACACGACAACGCGCATGTTCAATCATCACAAAAGACCTTAAATAACGGGAGCCTACGCGCACCATCCCTTGCTGCTGCCACCGCCGTTCGAAAGGGGCAGGGCCGGATGATTCCCGTGCCGGGTTTCCCGGAATGATTCTGAAAAGGCTCCCCACGTCGACGAATACTCATGAGTTGACATAATATCTCTTATAGGACGTTAGCTATCAGGGGCCCCCGGGGAGGCAAGTTGTTCTATAATGGCCTCCCATGAGGATATGGGTCGCCCAGATCAACACCACGGTCGGGGATTTCGTCGGTAACCGGCGCCGTATCCTCGATGCCTACCAGAAGGCCGCCGACGGCGGCGCCGACGTGGTCATCTTTCCCGAAATGGCGGTCACGGGCTATCCCCCCATGGACCTCCTGGAGCGTTCGAGCTTCATCGAGGCCAACCTCAATACCCTGGACAGCATACTGCGGCACGTGACCGGGCCCGCCATGGTCCTCGGCTACGTCCAGCCGCACCAGGAATCCGGCGGCAAGGGACTGTACAACGCGGCGGCCGTTTTGCACGAACAGGCCATCCGAGGGATTCACCAGAAAGTCCTCCTGCCCACCTACGACGTGTTCGACGAAGGCCGGCACTTCGACCCCGGCCCTTCGCCCCAGGTGATCCGCCTGCCCTTCGGGACCCTGGGCGTCACCATCTGCGAGGACATCTGGAACGACAAGGACGTGTGGACGCGCGCGCCCTATGGGCCCAATCCCATCGACGGCCTGGTGGTACAGGGAGCGGACGTCATCGTGAACCTGTCCGCTTCGCCTTTCGTGGAAAAGAAGCTGGGAACACGCCTGGACCTGGCGGGACGGATCGCGAAGAAGCACCAGATTCCTTTCGTCTATGCGAACCTGGTGGGTGGAAACGACGGCATCGTCTTCGACGGCGAATCCTTTGCCGTGACCGCCGATGCCAGACTTCTTCACCTGGGAAAGGCCTTTGGGGAAGATTTGTTCGGCATCGACACCGGGCACGAACCGTCCCGGAGTGAGACACGTCGGTGGAATGAGCTTATCCGGGCCGGGGATGATTCCCGGATCATCGAGGCCCTGTGCCTTGGAATCAGGGACTTCTTTTCCAAGCTTGGCATCAAGTCGGCCGTGGTGGGGCTCAGCGGCGGGATCGATTCCGCCGTGACCCTGTGCCTCGCGGCCCGGGCTCTGGGCAGTGAACGCGTAAGAGCCTTGAGCATGCCTTCACGGTATTCCAGCCCGGAAACCCGCCAGGACGCCTCCCGTCTGGCCGAAAACCTTGGTGTTCGTTTCGACGAGGTACCCATCGACACCATACTCGACGACTTCACCGAGGGACTGAACCCCGCCCTAAACGCCGACCCGCGGGGCATCACCAGGGAGAACCTGCAGGCCCGGATTCGGGGCACCCTGCTGATGGCACTGTCCAACGACACGGGCGCCCTGGTGCTCAACACGGGCAACAAGTCCGAACTGGCCGTTGGCTATTGCACCCTGTACGGCGACATGGTGGGCGGTCTCGCCGTTATCGGCGACCTGTCCAAGGAGAGGGTGTACCGGGTGGCCCGTGAACTGAACCGTGAGGGGGAGGTCATACCCCGGACCACCCTGGATCGGGCGCCGTCGGCGGAGCTTGCCCCGGACCAGAAGGACGAGGACAGCCTGCCGCCCTACCCTGTCCTGGATCCCATCGTCAACGCCTACGTGGAGGACGGACTGGACGGCGACGCCATCGCCGACCGGGGCTTCGATGCCCGGGTGGTGTCGTCGGTGCTGGATCTCATCGGCGCCAACGAATTCAAGAGGCGACAGGCCCCACCGCCCATCAAGGTGACGCCAAAGGCCTTCGGAGCGGGACGAAGGCTCCCCATCGTTCAGAAGTTCAAGGAGCCCGTGGAGTGACATACCGACGTTACGGGTTCGAAAAGATCGACTTCATCCTCCTGGGATGGGTGATCCTGGTAATCGTGGTGGTGGGCGCCCTCCAGGCCGAACTGCTGCAATCGCGCACCATCCTGGTCCAGCATGCGACCTGGGCCTTCCTTTACATGGGCGGCCTGCGCATCCTGGACCGTCTGAAGGTGGCCCTCACCTGGCGATACGTCTATCGGATACTGGCCATCATGGCCATGCTGCCCGTGACGTTTTTGAACCTGGGTCCCGTGATCCACCACCTCCATCCGACCACCCACGAACTGCAACTCCTCGAGCTGGATCGCTGGCTCTTCGGAATGGATCCCGTCCTCTACATGGAACGGTGGCTCCATCCCGTGGCCGTGGATTTCTTTGCAATCGCCTACTTTTCCTATTTCACCCTGGCTTTCATCGCCCTGCCCCCACTCATCGTCCAACGGGACGTGGCCACCATCGACCGTGTTCTGGTGGGCGTGATGATGACCGTTTTCTGCAGCTACATCTGCTATTTCCTGGTACCCGCCCGTTCACCCTACGTGGTCGCCGACCTGCCGGACTTCGCCGCCGAGTTTTCCTACACGGTCCCCATCACCGGCTGGATCATCGGAGACACCATCCGCAACGCCATCCATTCCTGGGACCCGGTCCAGATGAACGCCTTTCCCAGTGCCCACACGGCGGTGGCCGTTGTCTTTTTCCTGACACTGAGGAAGAAGAGGATCCTGTTCTGGATACTCTTCATCAATGGGGTCGCCCTGATATTTTCCACCTTCTACCTGAGGTATCATTACGTCATCGACGTCATCGCCGGCTCCCTCCTGGCCGTCGGCGCCGTGGCGTTCGCCAACTGGTTCAGCGACCACCCATCCGTGGATGGGAAAGTGATAAACCCGGTCAAGGAGACTGAATGAAGACGTCAGTTGTGGTGATCCTGGTCTGCTGCCTGGGGTTCGTCACCTCCTGCGGCAAGGGAAAGGGCTGCAGTCCGGCCGGCCCGCCTCCCGCCGCTACGGTGAAACCCGTGGTGACAGCCGACGAAACTGCCCGGCCCGCCCCGGACACATCACCGGGCGGCCTGGGCATGCTGGAACGCTTTGCGCCCATGCTGCCGGCGGGCACTTCCATCCTGGCTGTCTTTCCCGTGTCGACGCTCGTGAGTTCCCTGGACGAACTGTCGGACTCCTTCGTCCAGCTGGTGCTCATGGAGGGCAAGGCGGCACTCCCGGAACGACTCCAGGTGGTCTATGGCGTGGACCTTCAGGGATTGGGGCCCTACTGTGCCTTCTTTTCCGGCCGTGATGGCGGCGCCGCGCTGATCTGTGAAGGCTGTAAAAGCGTGAAGGCGCCCAAGGGCCATGATCTCTGGAAGCAGGGAACGGCCTCCGGTCATTACGTGAAAAGGGGAAATCACACGGTGGCCGTCGGTCTGATCGGAGATCGCCTCCTGGTGGGGAACGAGACCGCGATCCGTCAACTGGCCACGGTGGAACGGGGCGACTGGCCGGCCCTTTCCAAGGGCATGGGGCGTCAGATGGCCCGCCTGCGCAGCCTGGCCGGGGCCAACCCCTGGAAGGACGTGGCGGTCTTCTTCCTGAAACCGGAGTTGGCGCCCTGGTGTCCCGCCGACACCTGCCTGGGCACGGCCGTCTTCGCGGACCTGGGCCGCGAGGCCATCCTGGTTGTTGACGCCGGCAACGACAAGGCTGAAGCGGCCCGCGCGGCCGTGGAGTCGTTCTGGAGCGAAATGGTGGCCTCCTTTGCCCGCACCCGTGACACAGTGGAACTGGAGCGGAAGCCGCCCATACCCGACAAGGCCGTGAAGAAGGCGGACCTGCTGGTCCTTCGCGGCGAAATAGCGGTCCGCGGTCACCAGGTCAGGATCCAGGGCCCGGGCCACGCACTGTATCTGGCGGCCATCCTCCACCCTGCCCTCCTGTCGGACTACCTGGGGCCTCCGGTGGAATGGCTTGAGAGGTAGAGTCG
>JADHTP010000048.1 GCA_016784945.1 Deltaproteobacteria bacterium
TCCGGGGAAGGTGGTCACGATCAGGTCCCCCGATCGCGGGGCCCTCAGGTGGGTGGCCAGGCTCACGGGACCGTCGGGGTAATCGTGGTCGGCGGTGGCCTGCAGCCACTGGTCGAAGGAAACGGCCCCTTCCAGGCCCTCGTAGCCAAAGGGATCCGAGGCCGACGGGTCGTATTCGGTCATCGATGGCCCGGTCTCCCTGAATCGCGCCGCGCCCCGCCGACTCACCATCCGGATCCAGCCGTCCTCCTCCCGCCAGGCCAGGATGTCCATGGGTTCCTGCTCCAGGAGGTCGCCGATGAGGCCCTGGTAGGGCTCGGCGGTCAGGTCTGGCCGGCCACTGGTCCATCCTTCGCCCCGGAAGTGGACGTTGGCCATGCCGTTGCCGTTGGGCAGGACCGCGGCCTTGTTACCGTGCAAAGGGGTGGCAAAGCGCTTGTAGATCAGGGTCCGCCCCACCCGTTCCTCCACGAACCGGTCCAGGGGGAAGTGGGTGTGGGTGTTGCTCTGGCCGTGGTCGGAACCGATCATCACCAGGGTGGAGTCCGCCTCGGACCGGTCACCGAGCCGCTTGAACAGGCGGTCGATGGTCTGGTCCAGACGGGCGTAGGCGGTCCGGGTTTCATCCCCGGTGGGCCCGAAGCGGTGCCCCAGTTCATCCGGTGCAGGGAACACGGCGAAGATGAACGACGCGCCGCCGTCCACGGACTGCATGAGCTTGACCTCCGCGTCCGCATCGCACTGGAGCCAGTCCTTGGTCATAAATCCCCGGACGAAGGACACGCTCTTGGTCCAGCGCGTGAGGAGGGCCCGGTCGGCCGATCCCCGGGTGTACCAGCCGAAAACGTATTCCACGTCGGGCCACACCTGGGCCAGGTTGGGCGTGGACGGCGTCACGTCCTGGTTCATCTTGCGGACCTTGAAGGGCCCCAGGTATGTACGGAACCCGGTCAGTCCCGTGAGGCTTCGACCGTAGGCCTCCCGGTCGAACCAGTACACGCCGGACACGTTCAGGGTCCCGGGAAAGCAGCCCGTCATGAAGGGCAGGTGACCGGGTCCCGACACGGTGGGAAAGGCCGCAACGGCGGACCGGCTGCAACCCGGTTCCACCAGGTGCCTCCGGATGGCCGGCAGTTCGCCAGCCTCCAGGAGTTCGGCGAACAGGTCGGACCGGGCACCGTCGAACAGGATGAAGATGCAGCGTTCGAAAACGCCGTCGTTTTGATTCATGTGCTTGCCTCAGTGTTCGGCGAAGAGGATGCGCGCCGTCTCTTCGGGGGTGGTGATGCCGTTGGTCAACAGGTACCGGCAATAGTCCCTCAGCGGGTGCAGGAGGCCCTCCTCCAGTGCGATGCGCTGCAATTCACTGGCAGGCTTCCCCGAGGCGATGGCCGGCTGAAGGCGCTCGTCCACCCGGAGGACCTCGAAGACCCCCACCCGGCCCCTGTAGCCCAGGTAGTTGCAGTGGATGCAGCCGGTCCCCTTGTAGAACTGGTAGGTGGTCCGATCGTCTTCCTTTGGAAAAATGCCAAGGGGGCGGATGAGGTCGGCGTGGTAGTCCACGGCCTCGCGGCAGTGGGGGCAGACCTTGCGCACGAGGCGCTGGCTGATCACGCCGATCACCGTGTGGGCCAGCAGGAAGGATTCTACGCCCATCTCCCGCAGGCGCACCAGGGTGCTCAGGGCGTCGTTGGCGTGCAGCGAGGTGAACACCAGGTGACCCGTCAGAGCGGCCTCCACCGACGTGGACGCGGTCAGGGGGTCCCGGGTTTCGCCCACCACGATGATGTCCGGGTCCTGCCGCAGGAAGTGACGGATGGAATTGGCGAATCCCACGCCCGCCGTGTCGTTCACCTGGACCTGGGTGAGCCCCTGTATGGTGTACTCGATGGGGTCTTCGATGGAGACGATGTTGACTTCGTCTTCCCTCAACCGGAGCATGGCGCTGTAGATGGTGGTGGTCTTGCCGCTGCCGGTGGGGCCCGCCACGATCACCATGCCCTGGGGCTGTTCGATCATCCACAGGGCGTCCTGGTAGGCGGGTTCGTAGGACACCAGGCGTTCCAGGTCGATGAGGATGCTGGCCGGGTCCAGGATCCGCAGCACGATGGTTTCGCCGAACCGCGTGGGAACCGTGGCCAGGCGGAAATCGATGCGCCGGTTTTCGTGCATCACCGCCAGCCGGCCGTCCTGGGCCCTGCGCCGCTCGGCGATGTCCATGTTGGCCAGCACCTTCAGGCGGGAAACCAGCGGGTGCTGGAACCGGACATCCACGGCTTCCGGCCGTTTCTTCAGACGCCCGTCCACCCGGTACCGGATCACGAAGTCGTGCTCGGCCGGCTCGATGTGGATGTCGCTGGCCTCCAGTTCGAGTGCCTCCCCGATGAGCTGGTTCATGAGGGCGACCACCTGCTCGCCGCGGACCTGTTTTCCCTGCTCCTCCACCGAGGGCCTGGAGGTCGATCCATCGATGAGCTGGAGGTTCACGGTCTTCTTCTGTACGGCCCTGAACCACTGGTTCTTGTCCCGCTTTCCGGGCGGCCGCTTGTCCAGTTCCGGGATCACGCGGAGCCGGAAGAAGCGGTCGAAGCTGGACGCGTCAATGGCGATGGGACTCACGCGCTGTCCGGGAAGCAGGCGCTTGACGTCGTCCACCACGTTCAGGTCCTCGGGATCCACGAAGCCCACCACCAGCACCCCGCCATTGCGGGCCAGGGGGATGGCCTTGTACTTGGTGATGGCGCTTTTGGGCATGATGGTCCACAGTGTTTCGTCCACCCGGAGCCGGGCCAGGTCCACCACGTGGGAGGACCGCTGGGTGCGTTCGGTATGAAGCCTCTCGGCCACCACGTTCAGAAGGGCCCTGGACAGGGGCGGCTGCCCGGCGCACGCCTCCAGCAGGTCGCCCCGGGCGAGCACATGCAGGGTGGCGGGCTCCAGGGCGCGAAGGGTCCGGTGATGGGGAACGGCCAGCAGGCACTCCGTCAGGCCGGCGTCGTCACCGGCCGACAGTTCGGCCCCCGTGTATTCCAGGCCGTCCTCGGAACTGCGCCAGTAGGACTCGAGGGTGCCCTCGGCCAGGATCAGCAGTTCTTCCGCCGCCTCCCCCTGGTCGATCACGGCCTGTCCCTCACCCACGGTCCGGGAGGTGAAGGAACCGGCGATGGACTCGACCACCGACTGTTCCAGGTCCGTGAATAGATGGATGGACTCCAGTTCCTTCGCGTCCAAGGGGGGCCTCCTCTAGTGGCAGCCCTGGGTGCGGTTCGGGGACGACGGGTCGCAACAGCAGGTCCACAGGAAGCAGCAGTAGCCGCAGCCGCCGGTCACGTAGGCCTTGGTCTGGCCGCAGTTGGCCCTCGCGCCCGACCAGCCCGTGTTCAGACCGCACCCGTTGCCGACGCCCCAGGCGTCACAACCGCCGCCGGACGCCGTGTACTGGTAGTCCGTGTTGTTGCTGCAGTTGTAGTCCCAGGACCCGCAGGCGTTGGTGGATGTGTACCAGTCGGTCTGGTTGGGCTTGGCCTTGTTGTCCTGGTCGCAACAGTCGCCGCTGACCGTGGCCGTGTAGTTACCGCTGGTACTGCAAAGGCACTTCCACTGGGAAGAGCCGAATCCATCCCCATCGCCGTCGTAGTAGTACTGGGTGCAACCCGTGGCCCCCTCCTCGTCGGTCTGTCCGTCGCAGTCGTCATCCTTGCCGTTGCAGGCCTCCGTGGCCGCCGGATTGACCGTGCCGTCGTTGTCGTCGCAGTCGACCGGGTCGCCCGCGCGCCACATGCCGTCGGCCGCGCACAGGCATTTGCTCGCATTGATGCCCCAGTTGTCGTTGTCGTAGTCGTAGTAGTAATCGGCGCAGTTGGTGGCGTTTTCCTCGTCGGTCTGTCCGTCGCAGTCGTCGTCCTTACCGTTGCAGACCTCCGTGGCCCCCGGGAACACGTTCTGATCGTTGTCGTCGCAGTCCACGGTCAGTTCCGCCGTGTACTTCCCCGTGGGGGTGCAATAGCACTTGTTGGCGGCAATCCCGAAGCTGTCACCGTCGTTGTTGTAGTAGTAGGTCGTGCACCCACCGGCGTTTTCGCCGTCGGTGGACCCGTTGCAGTCGTCGTCCAGGCCGTTGCAGGTCTCGACGGCGCCCGGGTGAACCGCCGGGTTGCTGTCCAGGCAGTCCCCGGTCTGGGCGGTCCGGTAGTAGCCCGACGCGGCGCACAGACAGGCGGACTGGGCGGTTCCCCACGTGTCGTTGTCGAAGTCGTAATAGAAGATCGAGCAACCCGTGGCATTGGCTTCGTCGGTCTCCGTGTCGCAGTCGTCGTTCTTGCCGTTGCAGACTTCCTGGGCCCCTGGATTCACGGCCCCGTCGCCGTCGTCGCAGTCCCCCGCCACGTCGGCGGAATAGTTGCCGTCCGCCGCGCACAGGCACTTGGAGTTCCCGGTCACGCCCCAGCCGTCCACGTCGCCGTCGAAATACTTCGGTGCGCAGCCCTGGGCGTTCTCCTCGTCGGTGACCGTGTCGCAGTCGTCGTCGTGACCGTTGCAGACCTCCAGGGCACCCGGGAAGACGCTGCCGTCGCTGTCGTCGCAGTCGCCCGGTGTGCCCGCCGAGTACTTGCCTTCGGCGGAGCACAGGCACTTGGACTGGCCTGTCCCGAAACTGTCACCGTCATTGTCGAAGTAGTACAGGTTGCAGTTGGTGGCCCCTTCTTCGTCGGTCTCGTTGTTGCAGTCGTCGTCCTTGTTGTTGCAGATCTCCTCCGCGCCCGGGTGGATGTTGCCGTCGCCGTCCTGGCAGTCGCCGCCCACCGTGGCTCGGTAGAGGCCCGACTCGGCGCACAGGCACTGAGTGTCAGCCGTAACACCGTAGTCATCATCGTCCAGGTCCTTGTAGAAGATGCTGCAACCCACGGCCCCGGCCTCGTCGGTCTGGCCGTTGCAGTTGTCGTCTTCTCCGTTGCAGGCCTCGGAGGCCCCCGGATAGACGGTCCCGTCGCCGTCGTCGCAGTCGCCGCCCGCCACGGCACGGTAGGGAGTCGCTGCGGCGCACAGGCACTGGGTGTCCCCGTTCACTCCGTAGTCGTCCCCGTCCCCGTCGAGGTAGAACAGGGCGCAGTTCGATGAACCCAGTTCGTCCACCTCACCGTCGCAGTCGTCGTCGTTTCCGTTGCAGGACTCGGACGCTGATGGATTGGTGGCGCTGTCATTGTCGTTGCAGTCGCCCCCCACGCCCGCCGTGTACTTGCCCGTGGCCGCGCACAGGCACTTGAAATCAGTGGTTACGCCGAAGTCGTCGGTGTCGTTGTCGAAGAAGTAGGTGGCGCAGTTCAGGGCGTCTTCTTCGTCCACGAAACCGTCGCAGTCGTCATCCTTGCCGTTGCAGTCTTCCACGGCATCGGGATTCACGGCGGTATCGCCGTCCGCGCAATCGCCGCCCTTGGTGGCCGTGTAGTCGCCCGTGGCCGCCGACAGGCATTGCGTGCTGGTGGTCACTCCCCAGGTGTCGTCGTCCACGTCCAGATAGAAGGTGGTGCAGCCCTGGCAGCCCGGTTCGTCGATTTCGCCGTCGCAGTCGTCGTCCTTGCCGTTGAGGCAGGCCTCCGCGGCATCGGGATTGATGGCGGCGTTGTCATCGTCGCAATCGCCGGCCTGGCCGGTGGTGTACTTCCCCGTGGCCGCACACAGGCACATGGCGTCCGTGACGTCGCCGTAGGTGTCGGCGTCATTGTCATAGAAGAACACCGTGCAGCCCGTTGCGTTGGCCTCGTCGATGTCGGTGTCGCAGTCGTCGTCCTTGCCGTTGCAGGCCTCGGTCGCCGCGGGGTTCACGGTGGGGTCGGCGTCGTCGCAGTCCGTGCCCTGGCCGGCCGTGTACTTGCCGGCGGCGGCGCACAGGCATTTCGAGTCTCCGGTGAGCCCGTAGGTGTCGATGTCGTTATCATAGAAATAGGTGCCGCAACCCGTGGCGTCCTCCTCGTCCACGTTGCCGTCGCAGTCGTCGTCCTTGCCGTTGCAGGCCTCGGTCGCCACGGGATTCACGGCGCCGTCACCGTCGGCGCAATCGCCGCCCACCGTGGCCGTATGGTCGGGGAATCCGCCCGCACCGGGCGCCGACAGGCATTGGGTATTGCCCGACACGCCCCAGGTGTCGTCGTCCACGTCCAGGAAGTAGGTCGTGCACCCCGTGCAACCCGCCTCGTCGGTGCCGCCGTCGCAATCGTCGTCCTTGCTGTTGCCGCAGACTTCGTCGGCCCCGGGATTGATGGCGCCGTCGCCATCGTCGCAGTCACCTCCCTGGGTGGCCGTGTAGGCACCGTCCACGGTGCACAGGCACCTGGTCTGGGCCGTCAGACCGAACAGGTCACCGTCCACGTCGAGGTACAGGATGCCGCACCCGGTGGCGTCCTCTTCGTCCACGTTGCCGTCACAGTCGTCGTCCTTGCCGTTGCAGGCCTCTACGGCCCCCGGTTTCACCGCGTTGTCGTTGTCGTTGCAGTCGTCGCCCAGGGCGGCCGTGTACTTGCCCGCGGGCGCACACAGGCACTTGGACAGGGCGGGGTCGCCGTGCCCGTCGCCGTCATTGTCGCGGAACCAGGTGTCGCAGTCGCTCGCGTCTTCTTCGTCCACGTCGCCGTCGCAGTCGTCATCCTTGCCGTTGCAGGCCTCCGTGGCGTCGGGGTTCACCGCAGCATCGCCGTCGGCGCAGTCGCCGCCCTTGGTGGCGGTATGGGACCCGATGGGCGCCGACAGGCAGCGGGTGTTGGTGGAAACGCCCCAGGTGTCCACGTCCACGTCCAGGAAGTAGGTGGTGCAGCCCTGGCAGTCCTCCTCGTCAACCTGACCGTCGCAGTCCTCGTCTTCCCCGTTGGCGCAGACCTCCAGTGAGCCGGGGAACGCCAGCGGATCGTCGTCGTTGCAGTCCCCGCCCTGGACCGCCGTGTAATCGCCCGCGGCCGCACACAGGCACTTGACGTCCGTGGCCTTGCCGTAGGTGTCGTCATCGGCGTCCTTGTACCAGGTGCTGCAGCCCACGGCGTTCTCTTCGTCAATGTCGCCGTCGCAGTCGTCGTCCTTGCCGTTGCAGGATTCCGCCGCGCCGGGGAACACCAGCAGGTCGTAGTCGTTGCAATCGTTGGCTACACCCGTGGTGTACTTCCCCTCCGCCGTGCAGAGGCACCTGGAATCGTTGGGGTCGCCGAATCCGTCCGTGTCGTTGTCCATGAAGTAGGTGCTGCAGTTCAGGGCGTTCTCGTCGTCCACGTTGCCGTCGCAGTCGTCGTCCTTGCCGTTGCAGGCTTCCTGGGCCGCCGGGTTCACGCCCCCGTCGTTGTCCTTGCAGTCGCCGCCCACGGTGGCGGTGTAGTGGCCTTCCGGGGCGGACAGGCACTGGGTGTCGCCGTCCACGCCGTATCCGTCGTCGTCCACGTCACGGAAGAAGTCGATGCATCCCTGGCAGCCCACTTCGTCGATCTTGCCGTCGCAGTCATCGTCGCTACCGTTCAGACAGACCTCCACGGACCCGGGGTAAATCGCCCCGTCGTTGTCGTCGCAGTCGCCGCCCTTGCCGGCGTTGTACAGGCCTTCAGCGATGCACAGGCATTTCCACTGACCGGTGGCGCCGAAGGTGTCGGTGTCGTTGTCCAGGTACCAGGTGTCGCACCCGATGGCGCCTTCCTCGTCGGCCGTGTCGTCACAGTTGTCATCGGCGTCGTTGCACTTCTCGGTGGCGCCGGGATAGACCGTGCTGTCATTGTCGTTGCAGTCCCCACCCACACCGGCGCTGAACTTCCCCGTGGACTGGCACAGGCACTTGGTGTTCTGTGTCAGGCCGAAGAAGTCGCTGTCGTTGTCATAGAAGTAGGTGGCGCAGTCGAGGGCGTCCTCTTCGTCCACGGCCCCGTCGCAGTCGTCGTCCTTGCTGTTGCAGGCCTCCACGCCGCCGGGTTTCACCAGGAAGTCGTTGTCGTTGCAATCGCCCGCCACGAGCGCCACGTAGGGCACCTTGCCCGCGCACAGGCACTTGGAGTCGTTGACGCCCCAGTCGTCCAGGTCGCCGTCGTAGTAGTACGTGGTGCAGTCGTCGGCCCCTTCCTCGTCGGTCTTGCCGTCGCAGTCGTCGTCCTTGCCCGTACAGCCCTCCGGGCTTCCCGGGCTGGTGGTGGCGTCCCCGTCGTCGCAGTCCCCACCGGTCGCGGCGGTGTACTGGCCCTCGGGCGCGCACAGGCACTGGGTGTCCAGGGTCAGCCCGTAGCTGTCTTCGTCGCTGTCCAGGTAGAAGGTGAGGCAGCCCTGGGAACCGGCTTCGTCCACGTCGCCGTCGCAGTCGTCGTCCTTGCCGTTGCAGGTCTCGTTGGCGTCGGGATAGATGTTCTTGTTGAGGTCGTTGCAATCGCCGCCCACCGGGGCTGAATACTGCCCCGATGCCGCGCACAGGCACCGGGAATCGTCCTGCAGTCCGAACCCGTCACCATCGTTGTCCAGGTAGAACGGCGAGCAGCCCATGGCGTCCTGTTCGTCAGTAGCCCCGTCGCAGTCATCGTCCAGGTCGTTGCAGATTTCCGCAGCATCCGGGTGGACGTCGGCGTTCTTGTCGTTGCAGTCGTCGGGATTGGTGCTGTCGTAGGGCGCCTCCGGGCCGCACTTGCACTGGGAGGAACCCGGGATCCCGTAGCCGTCCCGATCCGCATCCAGGTAGTACACGGTGCATCCCACGGCGAAGTCCTCGTCCGTGGCCCCGTTGCAGTCGTCATCCTTGCCGTTGCACTGCTCGTCGGCCAGGGGGTTCACGTCCGGGTCCCCGTCGTCACAGTCGCCCGCCGTGAAGGCGTCGTAGGGGACGGCGCCCGTGCAAAGGCACTTGGGCATGGTGGCCAGACCGAAACCGTCGTCGTCGTCCAGGAAGAAGGTGGTGCAGCCGAAGGCGTTTTCTTCGTCCACCTGGCCGTCGCAGTTGTCGTCCCTTTGGTTGCACTTCTCGATGGCGCCGGGATAGGCCGTGGCATCGGTGTCGTCGCAGTCGCCGAACTGGGTCGTGGAGTAGGGGAACATCGGGTCACACAGGCACTTCTTGTCCTGGGTCAGGCCATAAGTGTCGCCATCCACGTCCCGGTAATAGGCCGTGCATCCCACGGCCTCTTCTTCGTCGGTGGCCCCGTCGCAATCGTCGTCCTTTTCGCTGCACTTCTCGGCCACACCCGGGTTCACCTGGGGGTCTTCGTCCTGGCAGTCGCCCGATTGCAGAGCCGTGTAGTCACCGACCCCGGCACACAGACACTGGCTCTGGGATGTGCCGTAGCCGTCCTTGTCGAGGTCCTGGTAGAAGGCGAGGCACTCCAGGGCGTCCTTGTCGTCGGTCTTGCCGTCACAGTTGTCGTCGATCCCGTTGCAGGTCTCGTCCTGGCCGTTGTGGACGTCGGGATTCTCGGGTTCGCAGTCCGTGTCGTTCGGGTCCAGGTCGCCGTCGATGTCCAGGTCGCACACATCGCCGATGTCGTCGAAGTCCATGTCGGCCTGGTCGGGGTTGGAGATGACCGGGCAGTTGTCCGCGGGATCGGGCTGTGGGCACTCGGGGTTGTCGTTGAAGAAGCCGTCCCCGTCGATGTCGCAGTCGCACACGTCGCCCTGGCCGTCGATGTCCATGTCAGCCTGGTCGGGATTGGCTTCCCATGCACAGTTGTCGTCGCCGTTGGGGATCCCGTCCCCGTCCCAGTCGAATTCGCAGGCGTCGCCCACACCGTTGCTGTTCAGGTCGGTCTGGTCGGGATTGTAGGTGCCGGGGCAGTTGTCCGCGTCGTTGGCGATGTCGTCGCCGTCCTTGTCCGAGTCGCAAAGATCGCCCAGGTCGTCTCCGTCGAGGTCTTCCTGTCCCGGATTTGCGATGAAGGGACAGTTGTCGTCCTCGTCGGGGACACCGTCGTTGTCGTCGTCGGGGTCGCAGACGTCGCCGATGGCATCGTTTTCGTTGTCCTCCTGGTCCGGGTTGGGCGTTTCGGGACAGTTGTCCAGGGGATTCAGGATGCCGTCACCGTCCATGTCGCCGTCACACACGTCGCCGATGCCGTTGTCGTTGGCGTCTTCCTGGCCGGGATTCGGGAGGTAGGCGCAATTGTCCGCGGGTTCGGGATCGGGGCAGTTCGGGTTGATGTTGTCGACTCCGTCACCGTCGATGTCGCAGTCGCACACGTCACCCAGGCCGTCCTGGTCCGTGTCGTTGAGGTCGAGGCTCAGCACGAAGGGGCAGTTGTCCACCAGGTCCGGGATTCCATCGTTGTCGTCGTCGGGGTCGCAGACGTCGCCCTGGTCGTCACCGTCATTGTCTTCCTGCCCCGGGTTGTTCACCAGCGGGCAGTTGTCCTTGGGGTTGGGCACCGGGCAGCCCAGGGCCTCGTTCGGGATGCTGTCGCCGTCGGCGTCACAGTCCACGCAGTCGGCGATCCCGTCTTCATCCTGGTCCGACGAGCCCTCGTCGATGTCACCGTCGCAGTTGTCGTCCTTGCCGTTGCATACTTCGATGGACGGATAGAGGCCCTCGCACTTCTCTTCACCGGCCACGCACAGGGTGGATCCCGTGCAGGTGCCGTGCTCGTTGGTCAGGGAACACTCCTGGGACGGGACGTCTTCGTCGGTCTTCCCGTCGCAGTCGTCGTCCAGGGTGTTGCAGGCCTCCACGGACGGGACCGTCGCGTCGCATTCAGCATCGCAGGTCCTCACGCCGAAGCAGGATCCGAGTTCGTTTTCGATCCAGCAGTAGGTTTCGTCCCCCTGGTCTATGTACTTGTCGGTGCAGGGGCACTCGCCATCATCGGGCAGGCACTGCTTCAGGGGCTCGCGTTCGTCGCCCATTTCCACGCAGGTGAAACCGTCCGGGCAGCCCTGGTTGTCCTCACACTGGATGCCGCAGAATGCGCCCAGCGGGCCCAGTTCCACGCACAGGGACTTGCCGGCGGCCCAGTCGTAGCTGCAGTCACCGTCGACCTTGCAGGGCTTGCAGAGCCTGGCGCCCGGGTCCACGCATACGTACAGGGCGTCGGGGTGAATGGCGATGAGGGTGCACGTCCAACCCTGGGGGCAGGACTCGGCCGTGTCGCAGGGCGAGGCGCACTGGCCACCGTACATGGTTTCAACGCAGAAACCGCTGAAGCATTCGCCGTTGTCCTTGCAGGGACACCCAATTCCCCCGGGACAGGGATCCGCGCCTTCGTCCGCCGAGAGTCCGTCGTCCGTTCCGCCCTCATCGGTGACCTCGGGGACATCGGGGGCATCGACGGTTTCCATGCCGGCATCGGTCGTGTCGGCCAGGTCGACCGGACCCGGATCCGCGATATCGGTGCCCACGGGGATATCCTGGTCGATTCCATCGGTGACTCCGCCGTCGGTGGTCACGCCACCGCCGCCACAGGACAGTATGGCTACCAGGAGAAACGAAAACGACAGCTTGAAGCAGGAAGTCATAACGCGACCCTCTCATTCGACCTGAGGCCCGATGATATTGATTAGGGAAGGGTTGTGTCAACGACGAAGGCGCAACTCGATGCACTGCGGGATATGTCTGGAAGATGACCGGTACGGTTTCGGCGTGCACAGCGATATTTGATGAACCGGCGACGGCTCTCGGATCCTGCGATAGACTATCGGCTATGGGCGACTAGCGCTCGTTCAGTGGTAGAATATCGTTCCTTGTTTGAACGGGAGGGCCCCATGAATAAGTCCTGTCTCCGATTTGCGTCCATTGCGGTGATGACGATGGCACTGGCCTGCGATACGGAGGAAACTCCAACGTCACACGACGCGGCCAAGGCCGACGTGAAGGATGTGCTGGAGGAAGTCGCCCCGGACACGGCCATGGAAACGGGCGCGGACGACATGCCCGACGTGTCCGCGGACACCGGGGACAACCCCTCGGCCGATACGAGCGACACAGGAGAACCGCTGCCCTACCTGTCCGCACGCAAGACGGCCGTGCCCCTGGACATGGTATACGGCGACAACGCCTACGGGATCAGGGGGAAGTCCTGGGTGCTGGAAAACAGCCGGGTGCGCTTCGTCTTCCAGGACGCCGGCATATCGGTGCATCTCAACGTTTATGGGGGGAACCTGCTGGACGCCGACCGGCGCCGCGAACCGGGCGAGGACGGCAACGACCAGTTCCGGGAGTTCTTTCCCCTGGTCGGGTTCCGCGTGAACGGGGCCGCCTCCGTCGAGGTGGTCAACGACGGGTCGGACGGAAAGAAGGCGGTGCTCCGGGTCACCGGTAATGACAAGAAGATGGGCGTCCTCGACGTCATAGACAACCTGGCGTCCGACCTGGGGGCCATCATCCGCACGGACTACATCCTCGAGCCCGACGTGCCCTGGCTCAAGGTCAGGACCGAGATCGAAAACACCAAGAACACGCCCATCGACCCTCCGATCCTGGTAGGCGATTTCGTTTCCTTCGGCGGCGCCGTCCGGGTGTTCAGGCCCGAGGGCGGGTTCACCGGCGAGCCCATCGACCTGTCGGCCCTGGTGACCACGGGCCGGGGGGCCTCCTACGGGTACACCGTGGGCACGGGCATGATCACCGTTCCCTATCAGGAACTGAATTCGGCCATCACCGTGATTGGCGGCGGAATCGCCGTGCCGGCCAAGGCGAAGGCGTCCTACGATCGGTACCTTGTGGTGGGAAAGGGAGACGTGGCCTCGGTCCTGGACTCGGTCCAGTCCCTGAGGAGCATCCAGACAGATACCCTCAGCGGCACGGTCACCGACGAGGCCGGGGGGGGGCTGGCCGGTGCCTGGATCACGGTGTTCAAGACGGGTGAAGCGGATCCTGCGGGTGACGGCAAGGCCCTGACACAGGCCGCGACGGACTCGGGTGGCGGCTACTCCCTGGATCTTCCCCCGGGTTCCTACGACGTGGTGGCGTCGGCAGAAGGCCGGCTGCGCGTCATGAAGGAGAACGTGGACATCACCCAGTTCAACGCAAACTTCCAGATGGATGCCGCGGGCGAGGTCGGCCTGGACATCCAGGAACGGGATGAGCAGGGCGACTCCCTGGGTCACATCCCCGCCAAGGTCTCTTTTGAGTGCCTCGATGGCGGCGAAGCGCCCTGGGCCGAATTGAACGAATCCGAAAGCCATGGACAGTGCGACGTGCTTTTCACGGCCAACGGTGGGGGCCAGTACCCCGTGAAGCCGGGGCACTACAAGGTGGTGGTGTCCCGGGGCATCGAATACGAGTCGGTCACCATCGACGACCTGGAGGTCAAGGCCGGCGAAACCATCTGGATCGAACAGAAACTGCTTCGCAGCCTGGACACCACCGGGTACTTGTCCGGTGACTTCCACCAGCACACCCTGGGCAGCATCGATGCGGAAGTGACCCACGTGGAGAAGGTGATCGAGAACCTGGCGGAAGGCGTGGAAGTGGCCGCCATCACCGATCACGACAACATCACGTCCTACGAGCCGGCCATCAGCAGCCTGGGGGCCTGGGACCGGATCACCTCGGTGACCGGGGACGAGGTGACCCACGAAAGCAAGGGTCACTTCAACATGTTCCAGCCCGATGGTGAGGGTGACGCGCTGTACCCCTACCTGGGGGCCAAACTGTATTCGGGCAAGTCCATTCCCGCCCTTCTCACCGACCTCCTGGCCATTCCCGGCGTGGAGTGGATCCAGATGAACCACCCGAGGTCCTATTCCGCCTATCTTTCCTGGATCCGGTACGATCCCGTGGCGGGGACCAGCCTGTCCACGGAGGAGGCCATGGGCTGGGATTTCCATTCCATCGAGGTCCAGGGTTCCCTGGGAACGCCCGACATGTTCACCGCCGAATCCGATGCGGCGATCCAGAGCCAGGCCAAGTACGGCTCCAGCGACATACCGGTGCTGAGGGACTGGTTTTCCATGCTCAACATGGGGAATCACCTGTGCGCCATGGGTAATTCAGACTCCCACAACCGCAACGACGGCGTGGGGTACTCGCGTAATTTCCTGCGGGTGGGAACGGACAAGCCATCGGAGGTGACCTTTGCCGACCTGCTGGCCGCGGTCTTCGCACAGCGGAACGTGGTGTCCAACGGGCCGTTCCTTCGGCTCATGGTGAAGGAACCGGACAGCCCCACCTTCGTGGAAAGGATGGGGCACGCGGAAATGGTGAAGCCCGTGGGGGGCGACGTCACCGTGGACCTGACCGTGACGGCGGCATCCTGGGTGGACGTTTCCCGGATGGAGGTCTATGCCAACGGAAGGCCGCTGCACCTGATCGAAGTGGCCGGCGTTCTGCTCGAAAACGAGATCCCCGAGGACACGGACCCCTTGTGGGTGCCCATCCCCCTGCCCAACACCACGCCCACGGACGTGGAGCGGCTTCGCACCATGGTGCACCTGTATCCGAAGGTGGACACCTGGTACGTGTTCCTGGTCCGTGGCGGACAGAATCTGACGCCCGTGGGCATGGGCACGCCCTACGCCTACACCAATCCGCTGTATGTCGATGCGGACGGGGACGGCGTCTTCACCCCGCCCATGTGATCGACCCGGAGCAACGCGCAGATGGAACTCCTTGCCTTCGTCCTGTTGCCCCTGGCCGCCTACCTGGTTGCCTACCATACCTACGGGCGGTTCATTTCCCGCCGGATCCTGGGCCTGGACCCGGGACGGAGGACTCCGGCCATTGAATTGCAGGACGGGGTGGACTACGTCCCGGCCAACCGGTTCGTCCTCATGGGGCACCACTTCGCCTCCATCGCCGGTCTCGGGCCCATCATCGGGCCCGCCATCGCCGTGGTCTGGGGGTGGCTGCCTGCCCTGCTCTGGGTGGTGTTCGGGTCCATCCTGATGGGTGCCGTCCACGACCTCACCACTCTGACACTGAGCCTGAGGCACCAGGGACGATCCGTGGGCGACATCACCCGGGACGTGCTGGGGCCCCGTGCGCGGCTGCTTTTCCTGCTGGTGGTCTTCTTCCTGCTGGCCCTGGCCATGGGAGTCTTCGCCCAGGTGGTGGGCAAGCTGTTTGCCGGGGTCCAGCCCGGCGCCGTCATTCCGGCCTTCGGACTCATGGCCGTGGCCATGGGGGCCGGACTGGCCATGGTCCGGTTCCGCGTGGGGTTGCTGCCCGTGACCCTGGCGGGACTGG
>JADHTP010000049.1 GCA_016784945.1 Deltaproteobacteria bacterium
TGACCCACCCTCAGGGCCTTGACCTTTTCGGCACAGAGTTCCACGAAACGGTCGTACAGGGGGCGGGCCACGTAAGCGCGCTCCACCGATGCGCAGACCTGCCCGCAGTTGGTGAAGGCGCCCCAGACCGCTCCGCTGGCGGCCATTTCCACGTCCGCGTCTTCGCACACGATCATGGGATCCTTGCCCCCCAGTTCCATCACCGCCGGGATGAGGTGCTCCGCGCACACGGTCTGGAGCTTCTTTCCCACGCCCGTGCTCCCTGTGAAGATGAGCTTGCGGACCGGTGGCTCGAACAGCGCCGTGCCCATAGCGCTGCCGGAGGCGATGATGGTGGTGAATACGCCTTCGGGCAGTCCGGCGCCCTCCCGGAGGATTTCGTCGATCTTCAGCCCGATCATGGCCGTGTCCGACGCGGGCTTGAACAGCACCGTATTTCCCGCCAGCAGGGCGAAGATGATCCCCGACATGGGAATGCCGAAGGGATAGTTCCAGGGCGATACCACGGCGATGACGCCCAGGGGTTCGTGCACTAGCCGCGACGCCTTGGTGGCCTTGAAGATGGGGTTGTGCAGGGGAATGGGCTTGTCCTTGAGGACCTCCGGTGCCCGCTTGACGTAATAGGTGATCAGGTCCGTGACCGGGAACAGTTCTGCGGACAGGGCCTCCAGTCGGGGCTTTCCGTTTTCCTTGGAGACGATCTCGCAGATATCATCCATGTGGTCCAGGATGTAGTCGCGGGCCTTGAGAAGGTACCGGCCGCGCTCCTGCAGGCTCAGGGCCGCCCAGCCGGGAAAGGCCTTCTGCGCACCCTCCACCGCCAGGGCCACCTCATCGGGTGTCTTGAGGGGGATTTCACCCAGGGTTTCCAGGGTGGCGGGATTCATGGAAACGAGGATGTTCTTGCCGTTGTCGGCTGTTTTCCGGGCCACGAGTCACCTCCATCTGCAGGGGCCGGAGGCAAGCATGTCGCAATGCATCAAGTGTGTCAAGAAGTGGCCCGGCACAGCGAATCATGGGCTGGGAGCATCGCCGGGAGGCGTACGTTTCGAAGCGAACTCGCGGGCCGACTTGAACACGCCCATCAACTTAGCCGCCACCAGGGTGATGGGCGCCACCACGAAGCTGAAGAGGGCGCCCATCTTCACGCTGTCCTGGAGGTCCCCGCCGGGGAAGGCCACCACGGAAACGAAAAGGGCCACCGTGAACCCGATGCCGGCGGCGATGCCCACCACCAGGAGTTCCCGGTTGCCCATGCCCCTTGGGAGCTGGAGGCCGCCCAGCTGGCCCAGTTTCGTCATGACCACGATGCCGACAGGCTTGCCGACGAGGAGACCGGCGCACACGAGCCAGGTGCCGAGGCCCAGGGCGGAGAACTCTACGCCGGCGTTCACGAACCCGAAGAGGCCCAGGAACAGTTCCACCGGCGTCTTCCACCAGTGTTCCATCCGGTTCAGGGTGTCGTGCCCGTCGGACTCGCCCGGTTCCCAGATGCCCATGTCCGAGTGTTCGTGTGGCATGCACCAGGCCAGGGGCACAAGGGCCAGGGCCGGGTGGATGCCGCCTTCGTGGAAGGCGAACCAGGAAATCACGCCGGGACCCAGGATATAGGGCCAGAACGAGTGCAACTTGAAGACCTTCCAGAACACCAGTGCCAGCACGATGGACGCCACCACGCCCGTGCCGAACACCAGCATGGGCTGGATTCCATGGAGGAAGGGCAGGAGGTTGTGCACTTCCTGGGGGTAGAAGGTGGCCAGGACGATGAGGCCGCCTGCGTCGTCGGCGATGGCGAGCAGGAGCAGGAACACGATGGCCGGGTGGGTCTTACCACCGACGCGGGGAAAGATCATCCGGGCCACCATGTAGGAAAAGGCGATGTCCGTGGCCATGGGGATGGCCCAGCCCCGCGTCAGTTCGGGGGCGGCGAAGAAATGGGTGCCGGCCACGTAGATGAGGGCGGGTCCGGCCATGCCCCCGATGGTGGCCATGATGGGGAGCGCGGCGGTCCGGGCCTTGGACAGGGGGCCGCCCGGGAGCATGGATTCCCGGATCTCCTTGCCCGCCAGCAGGAAGAAGAAGGCCATGGCGATGTCGTTGATGGCAAAGAACAGGACGTTTTTGACCTGGCTGTAGGACCCGTTGTCCAGGTTTGCCCACACCAGGCCCACCGCGGCCCCGATGATCAGGAACAGGGAATTCTCCAGGAGAAACTGGATGGAATTGGCCAGGAAACCACCGTTCTTCTTGTTCGTACTCATGGCCCGTCACCTCGTTGAGCCCCCAGGGAACGGGAGGAATGATAGGACTACAGCTTCGTCATTGACAGGACGGAGGTCACAAGAATGTAGGGCGGGGTTGATCGCTGATCGCAAATCGTCTACCGCAGGGGAGATGTCACATGGTCTGGAGCACGAAGAGGAGGGCGGCCATGGCCGAGGCCAGAATGAAGATCAGCAGCGCCAGAGTCAGCAGACCCCGTCGGGGATTGATCCGGTCCGCTTCAGCGGACCAGTCCTCGCCGTCCTCCAGGAGGCGCGCCCTGGATCGAAGGTGACCGCGGATGGTCACCACGGCCATCCAGGCGATGAGAGCGGCCAGGCAGGTTCCCAGCAGCCCGAGCAGCACGGCGTCCCGGCTGGATCGGCCGGCCCGGGCCATCGCCTTCACGGCATCCGTGGTGTTCGCCATGCGGTTCAGCCAGGCCGGGGAGGATTCCGCCAGCGTGGCGAGGGCGTAGGGGATGGCGTGAACCCCGGCGTCGCTGGTCGGGGCGGGTCCGATTCCCAGAAGGCCCAGCAGCTCGTCTCCCGTGAAACCGTCTCCCGCCGCGACGAGGTGGCTGATGCCCCGGGCTTCCGGCGACAGGGGTGTGGACGTGTAACGTGCCAGGAACAGTCCCGGTCCCGGCAGGTCCAGGCCCACCTCCACAACGCCGTCCCGGACCGTGGCGCTGACCCCATCCACGAGGGCTCCGGCACCCGAGCCGTCCCAGGTGAAGGCCAGGCCGAAGAGGCGTTCGGTCTTTTCGGGGGTCCTTACCCGGGTTACGGTCCGGTACCCTTGACCGTGGCGTGTGGTACGGCTGTCGAGGATACCGGCGCGACGGGCCGCGGCTCCCACCAGGAACTCGGCGGAACACAGGGTTCCACCGCCCTGTGTCACGCGGTTCAGGCTGAGACGGGCCCTCACGCGCAAGGACCGGGGCTTGAAGGGCAGAAAGGCGCCTCCCCAGGGCTCCAGAGGAACGGTGCTCACCTGTTTTCCCGATTGCAGCGTGATCCCGGTCTGCTCCAGGCCTTCCCCCCCGGCGAGCAGCAGGAGCGTTCCTTCCCGTCCCACCCGGGGAGCGCCTGTATCGGACAGGAGCACGAATTCACGGTCGCCACAGTCCACCTGCATGGGCCATCCCTGGGCGCGACGGGGATCCAGGGCCCGGGTCGCGGCGGATCCGGGGATCGGCACGGGAACCTCGGCCTGAAGGGGCCCCAGTCGGTTGACGGCCTTTACGACGAGGGTTTCCGGGAGGGACGCCCCGGCTTCCCAGTGCAGGAGCGCCGGATCGTCGCCATCCTGTTCGAAGCTGACGGGGATTTCCCGCGTCCCGTCCCGTCCCGTCAGTCCGGTGACCTGGACCGGTTCGGTCCGGTGCCGACGCAGGTCGAAGGATTCCAGGAACAGGACGCCCCCGAGGCTGCCGGACGGGGCGGGGGCCGAGTAGGCGGCCAGGGAGGTGCCCTGTCCCTCACCCCGTGTGGCCAGGTAGACGATCCCGATCACCACCGCAAGCGACGTGACCGCCGTGACGAAGACCTTCCCACCCATGGAGGTAGCGTCTACCGTCCACGGACAACAGTCAACCTGTCGTCCACCGTGAACGTGGGCAAGGCGCCAATCTCGGGCGGGCACTGGCGTGCCGCCCTGCGCTTGGCGCTTCTCTTACTCAAGGGGGGCGCCGCCCCCCTATGACCCCCCTTGTAGGGGCGACTCCGTCGCTGCTCCGGGCGCTAATCTCGGGCGGGCACTGGCGTGCCGCCCTGCGATTCGCGCTTCTCTTACTCAAGGGGGGCGCAGCCCCCCTATGACCCCCCTGGTCGCATCGACTCCGTCGATGCTCTCTCCTGAATGATCAACGATCAGCGGTTTGCGATGGGCGATAGGCTGCCCTACAGCCCCATTCTCTCGGCGAGCAGTTCGGCCACGTCCTTGGTCTGGATCTCTTCACCCCAGTCCAGTTCGTTCACGCCGTCGCGCAGCATCACCAGGCAGAAGGGACAGGCGCTGGCCACCAGTTCCGGATTGGCTTCCTTGAGCTGCTTCAGGCGCAGCTGGTTCATGCGCTCACCCTCGCCTTCCTCGCGGAACATGAGGCCGCCGCCCGCGCCGCAGCACATGCCGTTGACCCGGCTGCGCTCGATCTCCACGGTTTCCATGCCCATCTGGTGCAGGATATCGCGGGGCTCGTCATAGATGTCGTTGTAGCGGCCCAGGTAGCATGAGTCGTGGAAGGTGACCTTCCGGCCGTTTTCGCCCTTGGGCACGTCCAGCTTGCCGTCCTTGATGAGGTCCATGATGAAGGTGGTGTGGTGGATCACCTCGTAGTTCCCCTCGAACTGCGGGTACTCGTTCTTCAGGGCGTTCATGCAGTGGGGGCAGGCCGTGATGATCTTCTTGACCCCGTAGGCGTTGAACATCTCGATGTTGGTCTGGGCCTGGATCTGGAACAGGTACTCGTTGCCCAGCCGCCGTGACGGGTCGCCGCAGCACTGTTCCTCGGCCCCCATGATGGCGAAGTCGACGCCCGCCTTCTGGAGCAGCTTGATGACGGCCTTGGCCACCTTCTGGTTCCGGTCGTCATAGGCGGCGAAACAGCCCAGGAACAGCAGGTAGTCGGCCCCACCCTCCTTTTCGGACAGGAGGGGCACACCCAGTTCCTTGCACCATTCGCCCCGCTCGCCCGAGGCCAGTCCCCAGGGGTTGGACTTGTTTTCGAGGTTCTTCATGGCGGTGTTGACTTCGGGGTTGGCCTTGCCCTCCATGAGCATCAGGTACCGCCGGAAGTCCACGATCTTGTCCACGTGGTTGATGGTGACCGGGCAGTTCTCTTCGCAGGAACGACAGGTGGTGCAGGACCAGATCACCTCTTCCTGGATGTCGTCGATGAGGGTGGGCTGGCCTTCCTCGGCTTCCTTTCTGCCCAGGATCTCGTCCTGGTGCTTCTTGACGTGGTCCCTCATGTCGCAGATCAGCATCTTGGGGCTCAGGGGCTTGCCCGACTGGTGGGCCGGACAGTTCACGGTGCAGCGACCACATTCCGTGCAGGTGTAGCCGTCCATGATCTGCTTCCAGGTCAATTCCGTGGCGCTGTTGACGCCGAAGGTCTCCTGCTCCTCGATGTCCAGGATGGGCTTGATGGCGCCACGGGCCTCGAGCTTGCTGAAGAACACGTTGGGAATGGAGGTGATCACGTGGAAGTGCTTGGACCGCGGCAGTTCGTTCAGGAAGAGCAGAAGGATCACGATGTGGATCCAGAAGCTGATCACGCCGATGCCCTTGAGAACACCCACGGGAAGCCCGCTCATCCACCCGGCCACCACTGAACCGACCGGGGATGCCCCCATTTCGGCCTTGATCCCGGCAATCACGTCGACATTGGCATAGGCGCCCAGGCCCAGGGCGGCGAATCGTGCCCCGTCGTAAAGGAAATCGGTGACCATGAGGCCCCCGATGAAGCCCAGGATCATGAGGGCCGAACCCGAAAAGGTGAGGCGCTCCGGTTTGACGATCAGGCGTCGATAGGCCGCGTATAACACCATGGCCAGGACCACCACCTCGGTCCAGTCCTTCAGCCAGGCGTAGAGATGGTCCAGGGCCGGCCAGAACCAGAGCAGGGTCCACGTGCCTTCCCAGACCCCGCCGTCGTAGGCACGGACCATGAGGGAGACGCTGCGGATCAGCAGGGCCAGAAAGCCCCAGAAGATGAAGGCGTGCATGATGCCCGCCGACTTCTCCTTGAACATCTTCTTCTGGGCGAAGGCAATGCGGATGGTGGTCTCGATCCGTTCACGGATGCGATCCCAACGCACTTCGGGCTTCGCCTTGAGCAGGATCCCGACCTTTTCGCGCATGATCTGCACGAAGAAGAACGTGGCCACGGCCAGAAGGACCGTCATGATGAGGGCGTCGATCGGACTGACCAACATGTCGACCTCCATGGGTTGCAAATAGATGTTCAACGCAGCGCAGCCCCCGTTTTTACTTCTTCGTCACGGCGGCTGCAAACACATTTTCATTGTTTTCGATGATTTTCACTTCCCGGTTGGTCAGGGGCAGGCCACCGGGCAGGTCGCACGGCTCGAAAGCGCCGGTTTCGATGAACACGTCCTTGAGGATCTCCAGGTAGCGGGCCACATCGCTCTTGAGCACCATGAGTCCGCCGGGCGCAAGGGCATTGACCAGGACCCCGGCCATGAGGGGCCCATGCCGCCGCCGTGAGTGCTTCTTCTTCCACCAGGGGTCGGGAAACAGGAGGTAGGCCTCGTGGGCCGTGCCCGGCTCCACCAGGAGCGGGATGGTGACCCGTGCGTCGCCCCAGACCACACGGACGTTGGACCTTTCGGCCTTGCGCGCCCGCGACAACGTGTTCCGGCAGAAGGTCAGGCGCGATTCGAATCCCACGCAAAGGGCCTCCTTGCGCCGGTCAGCCAGGCCCACAAGGAAGGCACCCTTGCCCGGTCCCACCTCCACGATGAGGGGGCGGCCCGCGACCTCACGCCGGAAACCGTCCACGTGGGCGTCGTCCGCCGGGTTAACGAGGCCCGGGATCTCGCCCAGGTCCGGGGGTACCCTCTGGTTCGACAACCGCCCGCCGCCCCCGATGAGATCGTCCGGCGTCACGTCGTCGAAGGTCCTGAATGTCTTGTCGGCCATGGTGAGCCCGTCCCTTTCCGACCGGTGGATTCTCACCTATACTACGCGCCATGAAAAGGAAGGACACCCCCCTCATGGTCGACCTTCGCAGCGACACACTGACCCGGCCCACCGCAGCCATGCGGGAAGCCATGTCCAGTGCCCCCGTGGGCGACGACGTGTACGACGAAGACCCTTCGGTCAACGCGCTGCAGGACAGGGCCTGCGAGATAACCGGCAAGGAAGCGGCCATCTATACGGTCACCGGAACCATGGCCAACAACCTCGCCATTCGCACCCGCTGCCAGCCGGGTGACGAAGCCCTCATGCACCATTGGTCCCACCCGTTCAACTATGAAGGGGGATCGCCAGCGGCCCTGTCCGGTGTGACGGTGCGGCCCCTGCAGGGGGAACGGGGGCTGGTGGACCCGCGGTCCCTTAAGGCCGAACTGAAGCCGGAAGACCGCCACTTCAGCCGCCAGAAGCTGCTGTCCGTCGAAAACACCCACAACCGGGGCGGGGGGACCGTGTGGCCCCTGGACCTGCTGGACGAGGTCATGGCCATCGCCAAAGAAGCGGGCCTGGCCACCCACATGGACGGTGCGCGGGTCTTCAACGCGTCACAGGCCTCCGGCGTCCCCGTCAGGGAGTATGCCCGGCGGGCTGACACCCTCTCCTTCTGCCTGTCCAAGGGACTGGGGGCGCCCGTGGGGAGCCTGCTCTGCGGCACCCGGGAGGTCATCGACGACGCGCGCCGGTTCCGCCACATGTTCGGTGGCGGCTGGCGTCAGGCCGGGGTCATCGCCGCCGCGGGCCTGTATGCCCTGGACAATCACGTGGACCGCCTGGCCGAGGATCAACGCCGCGCACGAACCCTGGCCGAGGCCATCGAGGGGTCCGACGGGCTGCGCCTGCTGTCCCCCGTGGAAACCAACATCGTGGTATTCGGTTCCAGGCAGGACGGCGTGCCTGCCGTGGACATCCAGGCGGCCCTGCTTGACCGGGGCGTGTCCGTGGGGGTCATGACCTGCGACGCCCTGCGAGCCGTCACCCACCTCGACCTGGACGACGGGGGACTGGCGACCGCCGTCAAGGCCCTTTCGGAGTTGTGAACATGTTCGACCGCCCCTGCACCCGGGACCGGAACCTGGAAAACTGCACCTGCACCTACGAACCCTGTGCCCGCAAGGGGATGTGCTGCGAGTGCATCCAGTATCACTGGCAAAGCAAAGAACTGCCCGCCTGCCTGTTCCCATCGGAAGTGGAAAAGACCTTCGATCGTTCCCTTTCCACATTCATCCGGGTCTGGCGGGAACGCGGTTATTGAGGCGCGGTCGACCGATTTGAAAACTTTTTTTTCAAGACCCCTAAAGTTTTGCATTTCACCTGCCGATTGGACCAAAGGCGGTTTATAATGATTTCCCGTCGGGGCACCTGTGGAGATGAGGACACCGCTTGATTGAAGACCAGACAACCCGCGTTACGAACGTTCAAAACGTCCTCGACGGGGCACCAACCGGGAGTGAGTGCCTCGTGGTGATTTACGGCGCCAACATTGGCAGGAAATACGAACTGTTCGAGGACGTATGCACCATCGGCAGAGATCCTGACAGTACCGTGGTACTGGAATCCGACGCCGTATCGAGGCGTCATGCCCGCATCGAAAAGCTGATGGATGCGCGTTTCATAATCGACATGAACAGCACCAACGGCACCTACCTGAGCGACACGCCGGTGAAGCCCCGGGCCAAGCTCGAAAGCGGCGCCTTCATCAAGATCGGCGACACCATCTTCAAGTACCTGGCCGGCGACCACATCGAGACGGCCTATTTCGAAGAGATCTACCGGATGATGGTCATCGACGGCCTGACCCAGATCGCCAACAAGCGGGCCCTGGACGACTTCCTCGAAAAGGAAATGGCCCGAGCCCGGCGATACGAGCGGCCGCTGAGCGTGCTGATGATGGACCTGGACCACTTCAAGGCGGTGAACGATCAGCACGGACATCTTACGGGCGACGTGGTGCTCAAGGAAATGGCCGAGGTGATCCGCGAGCGGATCCGCCGCGAGGAACTGTTTGCCCGATACGGCGGCGAAGAGTTCGTTATCGTCCTTCCGGAAACCGACAGGAAGGGCGGCATCGAGTTCGCGGAAAACGTACGCCGGATGGTGGAAGGCCTGGAGGTCTATTTCGAGGGACAGACCATCCGGATCACCATCAGCATCGGTGTGGCGGATTTCGATCTCGCCAACCACAAGGGGCCCGAAGACCTGCTGAAGGCGGCCGACAAGAATCTCTATATCGCCAAACACGATGGAAGGAATTGCGTCCGTGGATGATTCGATCACCGGCGTCGGGGACTTTTCCCTGTCAAATGCGTCACCAACCGAGGAAAGGGTCCATGGCTTCTTCGAGGCCCTGAAGACCCGCAAGAAACTGGAGGCGCAGTCCCGCCAGCCCATGACAAGGGACGACCCGCTGGTGAAGATCAGGCTCAAGGAGATCGACGCCTACGTCGACGTCTTCATGAAGTCCGAGGCCCTGCGTCGCCCCCGTTTCACCCTTCTGAAGGCCCAGACGGACCCCAATGCCGTCACCCTGGTGTCCGTGGAGTTCAGGGACGCGGTCCAGTTCTATGAAGGGCTGGCGTTGAGCCTGAGCACCGGGGGGATCTTCATCAAGACCAAATCCCTTCTGCCCATCGACTCCATTCTGAATATGGAGGTGAATGTGAAGCAGGAGGAAATCTCTTTCACCGTGTCCGGCAAGGTCATCTGGGTCAATCCCCGCGAATCCCAGGGACGGCCCACCGGATTGGGCATCAAGTTCTTCAAACTGTCCACCATCCAGCGCCAGATCGTGACGGACTTCATGTCCGGCGAACTGGACGTGGATTCCCTGGGCCACCTGTCCGAGTAGGGCAGGCGTCTGCCGATTACCGTCTGCCGTCTACCGATCAGGGTCCATAGTCGATAGTCAATAGTCCATAGTTCGGAAGGCGACGGGGCTTGGGGTGAAAGCCGCTTCGCTAGAAGCGCGCCCTGGCGAGGATCGAGAAACCCAGATGGTAGGGACGCCGGAACTCCCGACGTTCACCGTGGGAATCGATCACGAGGCGGGTCATGTTCTCGTCGTGGACGTACTGGATGTTGCCAATGATGCTCATGAACTCGGACAGGTCCCACTGCAGGCCCACGCGGACCTGGTAGACCCAGCTGTGCCAGTCCCGCCAGTTCACGTCGAAGCCGGCAGGCAGACGGTCGCGGTGCGTCTGGTCCCGGATGACCTGCACCGACACCAGGTTCCCGTCGTCGTCCAGGGTCCTGAAGGCCGCCGGCAGCTGGACACCCACGGTGATGAACGGCATGATGTGAAGCTTTTCGAAATAATAGTCGAAGGTCCCCGCAAAGAAGACCTCGGGCTTGTTGTCCACGTTGTCGTCGGGCAACGCCACGAAGGGCGTCAGGCTGGGCACGTTCTGGAGGATGAACTCCAGGTTGCGGACCAGGCCCACGAACTGGAAGCGCAGATAGTCGTACTTCATCTTGAACTGCAGGGCCCCGGCCCAGGCCGGCTGCATCGCGGTGGTGGCGTATTTCCGGCTGTCGGCCAGGCGCTGCCACAGGTACGTACCCTCCAGGGAAACGCTGGCGGACAGCTTTCCGGGCACGTAGTCCTCGTGCCACCACTCCATCACGTTCACGTTGGGGTCATTGCGGTACAGCATGTAGTCGATGGAGGTCTGGATGGGCATGCCGTAGTGGTAGGTGAGCCGGCCCGACAGGCCGATGGAGTACACCTTGGCCCCGATCAGTCCGTTCACGTTGAATGTGCCCTGCTGGAAGTAACCCACGCCCAGGTCGATGGCGAACTGGTCGAACAGGTCCAGGCCCAGGCCGCCAAGGCCACCGTAGTTCATTTCGTTGACCGTGATTTCCTCGGCATCGGCAGCGCCCAGTTGCACGACCTGGCTCACCTTGGCGGTCTTCAGTCCCCCGTAGAGGTACCCCTGGACATCGGGGTGGAGCATGGCCCTGGCTTCCACCTTGAAACCGGGCGCCGGGCCGGATCGCCGGGTGCTGAAGATGTTTCCACCGCCCCACGATATGTCATAGAGGTGTCCCAGGCGGAACCGCTCGGTGTCAAAGGGGAAGAAGGTCACCGCGAGCTGGTTGCGTTCCGCGTCCTCTTCGTCCCAGGTCCAGGCCAGCCTCAGGAAGCTCCCGTCGTCCATGAGGAAGCGCTTGACGTCGAAGTCCTCGTCGGCGTACAGGGCGCCCAGGTCCAGCTTGACCACCAGGCCCGCTTCCGTGACCACGCCCTTCAGAAAGCCGTCCATCTTATTGTAGAGCGCGATGTGGGTGAGGTTTTCGCGGCCGCTGGTCTTGGTGTTCAGGTTGTCCATGAACAGTTCGTAGCCCGGCCGATCTCCGATGCCCGGCATGGGGCTGTCGGGGACCACCTCGCCGGCGTTCTGGTTCACGTCGTCATCGCCAAAGACCCAGGTCAGCCGGGTGTCCATGAAGTCACCGGCCCATGCCGGACTCGCCAGGCACGAGACTGCCACGGCCGTCACCAGAAACAGGGACGGCAGGCTCCTAGTTCGGTTCATACAAGTCCTCTCCGGTTCGCGGGAAGATGCAGGTGTCGCCGATGGGCGGCGGTTCCCCTTCCACCACCAGGTCGTCGGGGCAGCGCGGCTCCAGGATCCACGCCGGCCTCAGGAAACGCAGGTTTCTCAATGTACCCGTGATGCTCTTCAGTTTCTGGGGATGACCGGGCCCGAAGGGATCGTGATTCGGAATGGTCTCGCGGGTCACCACCCACAGCTTCTCGCCGCCGATGCCGCCCACCCGCACGGCCCACTGGCCATACTCGTGGTACTGGTTCATCTCGGTGCAGAGGCTGTCCTTCTCGCAGGCGTCCCGGCACTCGCACTCGGAGGAACACTCCTGCGTGTCGTAATCCTGGAAGTCCACCAGGCCGTCGCCGTTGTGGTCGCAGTCCACGGTGAAGTCGCTCACGGTCACGTCCGTCACCCTGACCAGGGCGGACTCCAGGGGTTCCATGATTGCGTTGTCGTAGAGATCATCAGCCGTGACGACCCGGGGGGTCGCCAGGGGACACGGGCCCTTTTCCTGGTACCAGGGGTTCAGCTCCCAGGACGGAAATCCCAGCTCGGTGAATCCGTAGAACTCCACCACGGTGCCGGCCAGGGAGTACAGCCGGTCACACACGCGCACGCCGGCCGGGGTGTTGAAGTTGTAGACGAAGATGTGGTTGTAGCCGTCTGGATCATCGTAGTCGGTCACGTACATGCCGTCCCGGGCCACGCGGGTCACCATCATGTCGCCGCTGTCGTGGGTGACGATTTCGCCCTGGTAGGGGGATTCCTTGCCCTTGCCCTGCATCTCGGCGATGGTGAGGTTCCGGAAATAGAGGGGCTCGCTGATCCCCGAGGCGAAGGACCCGACTTCTTCGGAGTTGTCGGTTTCGTCGAGGCACCCCGGGTCGTCGGCCACGTCGATCAGGCCGTCCCCGTCGTTGTCGGCGCCGTCCGAACAGGCAGCGGCCGCGCCCGAGGTCCAGGGGACGTATCCCAGGTCTTCGGCCCACAGGCGGACCGTTCCGAAGGCCCCTTTCAGCCCCACGTCCAGGCCCGAAGCCCGACCGGCAATAACCTGGACGCTGGTACCCACCACCGATGAAACCGATGACCCGATGGTCAGGGAACCGGGCCGGGCGGACATCCGTACCCAGCCGTCGAAGGACGTGAGCACCTGCCCCCCGGCGGCGGACACCACTTCCAGGTCCACGGTGTAGGGGACCGATCCGTCGGGAATGTCCAGGGGGGCGTCCGGCGTTCCCTTGTCCCCACCGGACAGGGTGACCCGGATGGACGTGGGCTCAGCGGACCAGTCCGTGTACCCCGTCTCTGCACAGGACGGCAGGGTCCACAGCGCCATTGCCAGCAGGCATGAGATGGTCGGTTTCATCATGGGGGAATCACCTGCAGGCGACCATCCTCCACCGCACCGTTGGTATCATCGATGCAGGCCGTCATATCGCATTGGGCCATGGCACGGGCCCGCTGTTCGCACTGGCACCGTGAATAAGGCTCGAACTCCGACGCCACGTCGACGCAATCCTCGACGAACAGGTCCCCTACGTCATCGATGCACGATGCGAGAACGCACATCCCGCCACCGAGGGGACATTCCATGGCCCGGTCGCAGGTCCCGGTCACGGCATTCCATTCGGACCGTTCCTCGCAGCCGCATGCGTAGTCGTCGTTGCCACAGTCGGCGTCCCGGGTGCAGGCGCTCCTGGATCCGCACGGCCCGCCCTGACGCATGTGGTCCATGAGGGCCTCCCTCTGGGGGATGCCCGTGTCGATTTGGGTGGTGTTCCTCTTGAGCACGTTGAACCCGCTGCCGCCCTTGGCGATGTAGTTGTTCGCGGCCAGCTGGTACTGACCGTCCAGTGACACCGGCTGGCCCAGGATCTCGATGGACAGGGCGCAACCCTCCGCGTCTTCCGTTACGGCGATCTGCCCCTGTGCCTGCCACTCGGCCGGCCTCGCGTCCAGGTCGCACCGCCCACACTGCAGCACGGCCCGGGCGCCGGATATCTGGGCCTGGGCCTTGCAACCGCGGCTCGCGGTCCGGCGCGCCACGTAGTCGAAGAGTTCCACCACCTCGCTGCCCGACAGGTACATGGTGGTCAGGGTGTTTTCGAAGGGAAACACGTTGTACATATCATCCACGGTCACGGGCCCGGGACTGATGTCCGTGCGGATCCCCAGGGTGTTGGTCAAGGCAAAGTCCGTCTCAACACCCTTTCGCAAGCGCATGGAATCGGACACCAGGTTGCCGAGCTCCGAATCACCACCCTGGCTCCCAAATCGCGTCACCTTGATGGGGGCGTATCCCAGGACCAGGTCCAGTTGCATGACCTGGTTCATCTTGTCCACGTAGGGTTCCAGCATCTCCTTGACCCGGTCATCTTCGGGAATGGTGGAATCCACGGGGATGGCCTTGTACTTGTAGGACTTGACCTCCCAGTCGCTGCCCCCCGGATCCTTCTGGGCGAAGACCGCATCCAGCCGGCCCACGTACTTGGCGAAGGCCCCGGAATGGACCAGAACCACCTCGCGGGGTGTGCACATGTGATTCAACAGGAAGCGTTCACGCCACTGTGGGTCCATCAAATGGGTCTGGCAGTCGAGGATGGTGGACTTGGGCGGGCTGAGAACGATGTGGTGGTGCCCGCCCAGCAGCACGTCGATGCCGGAGGTGTTGCGGATGAGCCACTCGTCGCCCGTCATCCCCAGGTGGGAGGCCACCACGATCACGTCCACCATGGGCTGGATGAAATCGATGAGGAACTGGGTGGTCTCCGCCGGGTGGAGGGGCGTGATGCCCAGCTTGTTCCCGGCTCCGATGAGGGTGCTCATGGAACTGGTGTTGGCCAGCCCGATGACCCCGATCCGCAGGCCCTTCAGGTTGAAAATCTCGTAGTCGTTCAGCAGGTCGGCAAGGGGTGGCGGGGGCTGGGTGAACTTGTAGTTCGCGGCCAGGATCGGAAAGCTGGCGTACCGCGCTATCTTGTCCGCGATGTTGGGTTCACCCTGGTCGAATTCGTGATTCCCGATGGCCATGACATCCACGCCCATCAACGACAGCGCCTTGAATTCGGCTTCACCGTGAAACAGGTTGAAGATGGGGGCGCCCTGGAACACATCGCCGGTTTCCACGTAGAGGGAACGGTCCGCATGTTCCCTTTCGCGATGGATGATGTGAGACATCCTGGCGGCGCCGCCGAAGGGGGCGTTTTCGTCCAGGAGCCCGAGGTTCTGGTCCGTCAAGGGAACCTTCAGCTTGTAGGGCAGCAGCCGCGAGTGGATGTCCGACGTGTGGATAAAAGTCACCCGCACGTCCAGGCCTTCCAGATCGGGTTGGTTCGAGGTGATATTGCAGCCCGGCAGGGCGATGATCAGCAAGGCCGCAGCCAGCTTCCGAAGATCGCTCATTGACCCATCCTGGAAACAGATCGGCGTAATCTAGGGGGAAAGAGGATCAGAGTCAAGGGGAATATCTCGGGAAAAGCCGGCTTATCGTTT
>JADHTP010000050.1 GCA_016784945.1 Deltaproteobacteria bacterium
GTTGTCCGCACCGTCGCCATCACCCTTGAGTAGCATGTCTGACTTACAGATGGCGTAGGTCTCGGCGTTGATCTCCTGGCCGTAGAGATGGGTGGCGACCTGCTTGCCGTGATCGACGGCAAGTTCCTGCAGTGTGTCCTCGGCAACGGTCAGCATGCCGCCGGTGCCGCAGGCGCAATCGTAGAGCAGGTAGGTGCCTGACTCGATCTGGTCTGCGATGGGCAGGAACATGAGCTTGGTCATCAGCCGCACCGCGTCGCGCGGGGTCCAGTGCTCCCCCGCCTCCTCGTTGTTCTCTTCGTTGAACTTGCGAACCAGCTCCTCGAAAATTGAACCCATACCGTGGTTGTCGATGCCCTTCGGGCCAAGATCGATATCCGGAGAGGTCAGCTTCTCGATCAGCGTGCCCAGGGCATCTGCTTTGGACAGGCGCGGGATCTGATTCCTGAACTCGAAGTTCTCTAAGATATCCTGGACGTTTGGAGAGAAGCCATCCAGGTAGGCCTCGAAGTCGGCCTTGAGCTGCTGCTGACTGGCCCGTGACTTGAGGTCTCGCATGGTGAACTTCGACGTGTTGTAGAACGCCTCGCCGGCGGCCGCACGAAGAGCCTGGTCCTGCTCGACCACGCCGGCTTTATCGAGTGACGCCTTCATGTCGATGACCGCCTGCTTGTTTTCTTCCAGAACGGAGTCCAGGCGCCGCAAAACGGTCATTGGCAGGATCACGTCGCGGTACTTCCCGCGGACGTAGAGGTCGCGGAGGACATCGTCAGCGATACCCCAGATGTAATTGGTGATCCAGCTGAGTTGCGACTGTTCCATTGTGGCTCCATGTCGATCAGAAACGGCGGTTCACCTATTTCAGATGACCACATTCGACGACTCTTCGCACCGCGTTTCCGAACTGTTTCAACATTGCAGAATGTATCACGGGCAGTTGGTACTATCACTCATCCTGCAGGGCAAACGCATCAAAATGTTGAAACAGAAGCTACGCACGACCGATAGACAACGTGAACGATCACGAATTAGATGCGTTTGCCCTGTAATAAGGACACTCCACCATGGACATGAACGCGTTGAAAGTTCCTGCGCGCCGCATAGCACCAAACCCGGAGTAGAATAGACCCCGGTTCCGGACGTCAAAGACCCTGGAGCAGGTGTTGCGTGGACGGACTTGAACGCGATCTGGTGCTGGCCGCCAAGTCCGGGGACCGGAGTGCCTTCAAGACGCTCGCCGAGACCTACTATCCACGCCTGTTCCGGATGCTGCTGTCGATGACGCGGGACGAGGACGTGGCCATGGACCTGACACAGGACACTTTCGTGAAGGCGATCCAGGCCATCGAGGGTTTCCAGATGTCGTCGTCGTTCTACACCTGGCTGTTCCGGATCGGTCGCAACACCGCCCTGGATCGGTTCCGGCGCAACAAGACCGCGGGCATCCACCACGAGTACAAAGACCAGCTGGCCCACGGGGGTGAAGGAACGGTTGATTTCCCCGTGTCGCCATCCTACTCCGGGGACCCCCTGAAACAGGTCGCCTCCCGGGAGGCCCTGGGAAAGGTGAGACAGGCCCTTGATGAACTGAAACCCGACCACCGGGAGATCATCCTCCTGCGGGAAGTGGAAGAGCTGACCTACGAGGAAATCGCCGAGGTGGTCGGAATCAAGGTGGGAACGGTGATGTCCCGCCTGTTTGCCGCCCGCAGGAACCTGCGGGAAGTGCTTCGTGAGCGCCACGGAATGAGCGCCTGAACGGAACGGGAGACAGTCCCATGTTCGAAAAGCAACGGTTGAAACGGGCCATGAAGGCGGCAGACGGGGAGGCCCCGGTGAAGGGCGCCGACCGGGCCGAGGTCGAACGGGTGAAGGCCATGTCGGACCTTGTGAAGACGGCGGCCCGGGCCGACCTCCAGGAAGTGCCGCCATTTGATGCCATGTGGAGCGGCGTGGAGCGGCAACTGAACCAGGCGAGGCCGCCCCTGGCCGAGGAAGGGGAAGGGTGGTGGCAGACCCTGCTGGGGCGCAACCCTATCGGGGTCCTGGCGCCCGCCGGCGCCATGCTGCTGGCCATGGTGCTGGGCGCCCTGTGGTTCCTCCAGCACCCCGTGGCCAGCAACCAGTGCTTCGTGGATTCCTATGACGTGGAGTCGGGCGCGGTCCTCATCGACCAGGACTTTGATGATCCCCAGCGACCCACGGTGATATGGTACGTGGAGGAGGGCTGAGATGCGTTGTTTCGCGACAGGAGCTTCGAACGCACGATGGTTCCTTCCGTCACTGGCGGCCTTCGGGCTGCTCCTGTTCCTGGCCGCACCCGTCCAGGCCGATCCCAAGGCCTCACTCAACATCGTGGTGATCCACGCAAAGAAGGGGCCCCCGTTCCTTCACCCGGACCTGAAACCCCTGTGGGCCACCCTCAAGAAGACCTTCGGTGACAAGTTCGGCTACTACAACAAGCTCCAGGACACGGTTCGGCAGGTGGCGAAACTCGGAAAGACCAGCATCAAGATGCCCGACGGCGAACGTTTTGCCGCCATCTACAAGGGGATCACGCCCAACAAGGGCCTCCTGCGTATCGCCCTGGAATACGGCGATTTCAGAACCAAGGTCCGTATCCACGACGGCGGCCTGTTCTTCCAGGCCGGCCGCAAGCACGACGGCGGCGTCCTGGTGGTGGCCATCCAGGCCCGGTTGCTGGAGGAGTAGGAGGGGGCGCCAGGGACGTCCGAACCCGTTGACATATGGGACTCTTCTGGTAGAGTGCGCCGGCCGGGAAATAGCAGGTCCCAGCAGAGGTTCGAGCCGTGAAGGTCACCAAGGGAATCCGGACACTCGATGACCTCCCCCTGGAAGGTCGCCGCGTGTTCATGCGGGTGGATTTCAACTGCCCGCTTACACCCGAAGGCCGGGTCGACGACGACACCCGGATCCAGGCCGCCCTGCCCAGCATCCGGTTCGCCGTGGAAAACGGCGCGCGCCTGGTCCTGGCGTCCCATCTCGGCCGCCCCAAGGGCAAGCGGGTGCCCGAACTGTCCATGCAACCCATCGGAGAACGGCTCGCCGAGATCCTGAACAAGGAAGTCTTCCTGCCCGAGGACTGCGTGGGGGACGGGCCCCGCAAGGTCATCATGGAGCGCGTGGAAGGCGAAGTGGTCCTCCTGGAGAACCTCCGCTGGGCGCCGGAAGAACAGAAGAACGACGAGGTGTTCGCCCAGCGTCTGGCCAACCTCGCTGACGTGTACGTGAACGACGCCTTCGGCGCGGCCCACCGGGCTCATGCATCGGTGGCCGCCATCGCCAAGAACTTCGGCCACAAGGGCGCCGGTCTGCTGATGCTCAAGGAGCTGTCGTTCCTGGGCAAGCTCACCGGATCCCCGGAACACCCCTACGTGGTGGTGGTGGGCGGGGCCAAGGTGTCAGACAAGCTGGGCGTGCTGACCAACCTCCTGGGCAAGGTGGACGCCATCCTGATCGGCGGCGCCATGGCCAATACCTTCCTCGCGGCCCAGGGCCACAATGTGGGCAAGTCCCGCATCGAGGCCGACAAGCTCGACGTGGCCAAGAACCTCCTGTCCAAGGCAAGGTCCCGTAACGTGGACATCCTGCTTCCCTCGGACGTGGTGACAGCCACGGCCATGGAAGACGAAGCCGTCACCGACACCGTGGGAATCGACAACGTGCCGGCCGGCTCCATGATCCTGGACATCGGATCGGAGACGTGCGCCCGCTATGCCGCCCGACTGGCGCCGGCCAAGACCGTGTTCTGGAACGGACCCATGGGCGTTTTTGAAAAGGCCCCGTTCCTGTTCGGTACCGAGGCCGTCGGCAAAGCCATCGCACACTCCAGCGCCACCAGCGTCGTGGGCGGGGGGGACACGGTGGCAGCCACAGGCAAGCTGGGCCTGAGACCCTTCTTTTCCCACGTGTCCACCGGCGGCGGCGCCTCCCTCGAGTTCCTGGAGGGACGTGAACTGCCCGGCGTGGAAGCCCTGCGGGACGAGGATTGAGAGTGGATTCGAGACGACCCCTCATGGCCGGCAACTGGAAGATGCACCTGGATGCCGCCTCGGCGGCCGCCCTGGCCCGTGAAGTGGCCAACAGGGTTTCCCGGGCCCACCACTGCGACGTGGCCGTGATGCCCGCCCACCCGCTGCTGCCCGCCGTGGCCCGGGTGCTGGACGGATCCTCCGTGGGTTATGGGAGCCAGGACATCAGCGCCGAAGAGGAAGGGGCATTCACCGGGGAAGTCAGCGCCCGCATGCTGCTGAGCCTGGGATGCACCTACACCCTGGTGGGCCACTCGGAACGCCGGGAGAACCACCTGGAGACGGACAGCCTGGTGCACCTCAAGACCGCCAGGGCCCTGCAGGCCGGCCTGATCCCCGTGGTCTGCGTGGGTGAAAAGCTGGCGGAGCGCGAGGCCGGACAGACGCTGCACCGGGTCGAAACCCAGGTGACCACCGCCCTCAAGGACCTGGGCGACGGCATCTCCCGGGTGGTGCTGGCCTACGAGCCGGTCTGGGCCATCGGGACGGGTTTGACGGCCACACCGGCCCAGGCCGAAGAAGTGCACGAGTTCATCCGCTCCGTCGTGGGCTCCCTCTACGGGGCCGCGGTGGCTGACGGAATGCGGATACTGTATGGTGGCAGCGTGAAGCCGGACAACGCCGCGACCCTCATGGCCGAAAAGGACGTGGACGGGGCGCTCGTGGGTGGCGCCAGCCTCACGGCCGAATCCTTCGCCGGCATCGTGAACTACGGAGACTGAGAAATGGATGTTTTCTACGGACTGATGATTACCTTCCACATCATGGTGTCGGTGCTTCTCATCGTCACCGTGCTGCTTCAACCGGGCAAGGGCGGCGGGGGCCTGGGCGCTGCCTTCGGAGGCGGGGCATCCAGTTCCGTGTTCGGCGGACGGGGTGCCACCACGTTCTTGAGCAAAACCACCGGGGTGCTCGCGGCCATGTTCTTCGTCCTGTCCATCGCCATCGCCATGACCGGCTCTGAACGCTCCATCACCGACGAGACACCGGAAACCGTTCCCGTGTCCGCCCCCGCCGAAACCGAATAGAAACGAATCAAGCCAGTCGCAGGGCCACGAGCCAGAGCATGAAAGGGATGGCTGCGAGGCCCAGGTACCTTGCAAAGGACATCCACTGGACCCGGCCTTCGCGGGTGGTGGCGCGCCAGACCCCGAGGGCCACGACCCCCACCCACGCAAAGAAGAGGATCACGGCCGCTGCCGACAGCCACGGGTTCGGGGTCATGTCCCGTTCAAGCAGCTCCATGTGACGGTCCACCGGAAGCACGGGTTCGCCGTCGGGGCCCTTCTCCATGGCCACGATCCGGGCGATTCCCCCGTTGGCGGACCCCAGCATGTCCTTGTTGGCGGTCCAGAGCCAGCGCGTGGACAGGATGGCGCCGCGCACTTCCCGGAAGCAGCGCAGGGCCATCTCGTCGTCGCCCCGGCGCTCCAGGTCCCAGCATAGTTTCATGAGGCCGTCCCGGGCCGCGTTGTGGGCGCCGATCCGGGGGCAGTACCACCGCGACGCCCGCCCGTAGTAATCGATGGCCGTGCCGTGGAGGCCTGCCTCGCGGCTCTGTTCGGCCACTGACAGGTCCGCGTATCCGGACCACAGGACACGGAACACGACCGCGGCCAGGACCACGAAGGCGGGGATCAGGGACCAGCGGAAACGGTAGACGAAACGGAGGATCCGGTCCATCACACGAAATCCCTCCTGCGGAAGATCAGCATGGCCAGTGCCAGGAAACACAGACAGTATCCCGCACAATACAGGCCGGCGCCACCCACGTAGTCCCACCCCACGGGCACGCCCACGATGATTTCCTTGCCGATGTTGAACACCGAGAGATCCGGGAAGACGTCCACGGTGAAGGACGCGATGGTCTGGACCACAGGATTCTGGACGATAAGGCCCTTCTTGGCGGTGAGCAGTTCATCCAGGATGATCACCGAGCGTCCCACCAGGAACACGCCGAAAGTGAAAACGCCGGACAGGACCGGCGAGGCAAAGGACGAAAAGAACAGGGCCACCGACGTGATGAGGGCCGCCTCCATCCACACCAGGGCCAGGGCCTTGAACATGTCCGGCTGGAGGTCGATGCCACGGGACCACAGTGAAAGCACCCAGGCCAGCCCCATGAGCAGCAGGGCCACCGCCAGCACCAGGAGCAGCCCGCCGAACTTGCCGGCCACCACCTCGGACCGGCGAACCGGCTTGGGCAGGATCAGGTAGAAGGTCTTCCGGTCCACCTCCTTGAAGATCAGGATCACCCCCATCACGATGGCGATAACCACCTCGAGGAGGGCGATGGAAAACAGGCCGAAGTCCACCAGGACCCGGCTCGCCTGGTCGGAAATGGCCAGTCGCGACAGGGCGATGGACGACACCACGAGTCCCACGGAGGCGATGCCCAGGCCCACGAAGGCCCGGTTCCGGTAGGCCTCGATGAAGGTGTTGCGCATGATGGCGTACATGCGGCCCAGGGAAGCGGTCACGGGATTCTTCATGGGGCCACCTCCCCCGTGGGGGGTTCAGCGCCTTGTCCGGCCAGGTCCATGATCAGGGACTCCAGAGACATGCGGCCGTCCGTGACCGATACCACGGAAAAACCCCCGTCCAGGAGGCCGCGAAGCACGTCTTCGAACCCGGCCCCGGAGCAGACGATCTTGGTGGCGTCGGCGCCCATGGCCTCCACGCGCACCACGCCGGGCTTTTCGGCAATACCCGACACATCCTTGTCGCCACCCACCAGGACCTCCTTCTCCTGCCGTCCGCCTGCCAGGAGTTCTCCCAACCGGCCGGCGGCCTTCATGAGGCCCTGATCGATGATCATCACCCGATCGCACAGCCGTTCGATGTCCGCCAGGATGTGGGACGAAAAGAAAATGGTCTTCCCTTCGGCCTTGAGAGAGGCCACGAGGTCACTGACCTCCTTCCGGCCGATGGGGTCCAGCCCGGACATGGGTTCGTCCAGGATGATCAGCTCGGGGTCGTTAAGCAGGGCCTGGGCGATGCCCACCCGCTGGAGCATGCCCTTGGAGAACTTCCTCAGCCGGCGTTCACGGGCATGGGTCAGCCCCACCAGTTCCAGCAGTTCGTCGATGCGCCGCTTGCGCAGCGCCCGATCCATCCCGAAGAGGCGGCCGAAGGTGTCCAGCAGCTCCCGGGGCTTGAGGTAGTCGTAGAAATAGGGTTGCTCCGGCAGGAAGCCCACCCGCTGCCTGACCCCGATGTCCCGGGGGGCGCCGCCCAGCACCGCGACCTTCCCGGCCGTGGGACGAATGAGACCGGTCAGCACCTTGATGGTGGTGGTCTTGCCGGCCCCGTTGGGACCCAGGAAGCCATAGACCTCCCCCTTCTCCACGGCGAAGGTGACGGACTTGACCGCTTCGACCTTCCGGGTCCTGAAAGGGGGTCGAAAGGTCTTGGCCAGCCCCTCAACCTCGATGACATGATCCAATTTGGACGCCTCCTCTACGCCTTTCCGGCTTCAAGCACATCCTGCAAACCGTCCACCACCGCGTCTACCTGGTCCGGTGTCATTTCGTCGAACAGCGGCAAGGCCATCAGTTCCCGGGCCAGGGCAGCGCTGACCGGACAGGGCGCCGCAGGCCCCCACTTTTCACGGAAGAAGGTCTGACCGGTCAGGTCGTAGGCCGACGGACCGGCCTCCACGCCTCTGGCCCGCAATCGTTCCACCACGTCACCGGCGCCCCCCGGCACACGGACTACGAAGGACTGCCAGGTCTGACCGTCCCCAGAATAGCCCGTGGGCACCGATACACCGGGGACGTCCCTCAGGCGCAGGAGATATCGTTTGACCAGGTCCGCACGACAGGCCAGTGACTGGTCGATCCGGGTGAGCTGAACACGCGCCACCGAGGCGCAGAGGTCGCTCAGGCGGAAGTTCAATCCGATCCGGCTGAACACGTCCCCGAAACCCGAACCGGTCCGGCCGTAGTCCCTGAGGGCGCGGACCAGATCCACCCGATCACCGTCGCACACCAGCAGCCCGCCCTCACCCCCGGTCACGAGCTTGCGCGGGTGCAGCGAAAAGCAGGCCAGGTCCCCCACCGTTCCGGTGGGACGTCCGCCGGGAGTCCGGCCGCCGAAGGCGCAGGCCGCGTCCTCCACCACCAGGACGCCCCGGGGGCGGGCCACCTCGACCACGGCTTCCACGTCGGCCGGGATGCCGAAGGCGTGGGCCACCACCACCACCCGGGTCCGGGGGGTCATGGCGGCCTCCACGGTCCGTGCCGTCACGGCCAGGGTGCCGGGATCCACCTCCGCCGGCACGGGAACGGCGCCCATCAAGGCCGCCGCGTGGGCCGCCGCAGGGAAGGTGAAGGCCGGGACCACCACCTCGTCGTTGCAGGCCACGTCGCAGGCCGCAAGGGCCACGAAAAGGGCGGTTCCTCCGCTGGACACGGCCACCACCTCACGGCCTTCCAGCCGGGCAGACGCCTCTTTTTCCAGGCCCCGGACCTCCGGCCCCTGGGCCAGGTGGTGGGACTGAAGCACCCTTTTGACGGCCTCAAGCTCCTCGCCGCCCACCCTGGGTCTCGCCAGGGGAATGGGTTTTCGGGTTTGGTCCATCACGACTTCATGTCCCGATACCAGGCGATGGTCTTGATCAGACCCTCCTCCAGGTCGATCCGGGGCTCGAATCCCAGCAACTGTCTCGCCTTGCCCACGTCGGGGATCCGCAGTTCCACGTCCGCGAAGTTCCAGGGCACGGACTGGACCTCGGACTCCGATCGACACAGGCGGACGATCTCCCGTGCGAGGTTGTAGATGGTCAGGGTGCTGCGCGGGTTCCCGATGTTGAAGGCCTCGCCCACGGCTTCGGGCTTCTCCAGGGCCAGCAGCACCCCGTCCACGATGTCGTCGATGTAGCACCAGGACCGGATCTGGCTGCCGTCGTTGTGAACCTGCAGGGTCTCGCCGGCCAGGGCCCGCACGATGAAGTGGTGGATGGCGCCCTCGCCCACCTGGTGCGGCCCGAAGATGTTGAAGGGCCGGATGGAGCAGGCCGGGAACCCGTGCTGCCGGTGATAGCTCAGCGCCAGGTGTTCCGTGGCGAGCTTGCTCACGGCATAGGTCCAGCGCGCCTCGCCCACGGCGCCCAGCTGCGTCACGTTGCCCTCGGTCACCTTGTAGGCGTACTGGCCGAACACCTCGCTGGTGGAAAAGTCCACGAATCGCTCGATGCCGCCCATTTCGAAGGCCGTTTCCAACACGTTCATGGTCCCCTGGAGGGCCACGCGCATGGTCAGCACCGGCGCTCCCATCACTGTGTCCACCCCGGCTATGGAGGCCATGTGAATGACGTTGCTGCAACCTTCCAGGGCGCCGCGCACCACATCCCGATCCAGGACGTCGCCCTGGATCAGGGTGACGTTTTGGTGGTCCAGCAGCCCCGTGTCCTTGATGGCGTTTCGATGGAGATTGTCCAGGATCACCACCTGGTGGGAATCCACCAGGCGCAACGCGAGGGACGAACCGATGAAGCCCGCGCCTCCCGTAATGAGAATCCGACCGCCGTCACTCACTCGCCTTCACCTCCTGCACCACCGCCATCACCTCGGGCCTGGGCCCGGACCTGAGCGGATCCCCCACCAGTGAAAAGAGGGCAACGGGGATGAACGGGAAGCCGCTTTTCCAGCGCCTTTCCTCGCCCTGAATACCTTCCGCCAGCACCTCTGAAATGGCCCCGATGCGGCGCACCAGCTGTTTCCTCTGGTCGTCGGTGGCCTCGTAATACTTCTGCAGGGCATAGGCGATGGCCAGCCCCTCCTCGTGCCCGCGCTCGAACAGTTCGGCCACGAAATTCGGGTCGATGGGTGCCCCGGGGAGTCCCGCTGCAATGGCGAAATGGTCCCGTGCCCTGAGTCGGGCCAGCGCCTTTTCCGCCTCGTTGGCGCCCCTGAATTCGAAGTACAGGTTGAATCCCAGGTCCATGTGCAGGCGCCAGTCGTCGGGAAACCGCTCGATGCCCTGTTCGAGGAACGCGTCGGCCCGCTGTACGGTCTTGTCGTCGATATGCTGACCGTACTTGACCACCTGTCCGGCCCAGAGATAGACCTTGGGATTGTCCGGATCGAGCCCCACGATGGCCTCGAAGTAGTTGTCCAGCCAGGTGAAGATCCGGTCCGCGAAAAAGTGGGTCAGGAAGTAGGAATGGGCCCGCACGAAGAGGAGGTCCGCCAGGGCCGTGCGATAGCCCAGGGACAGGGCCTTCAGCAGGATGACGGGGGGCACGTACAGGGTTTCGGCGGCGGTTTCGGAGCCCCGGGTCAGGTGGATCAGCGCTTCATCGCGGCTCATGGAACCGGACACGATGCGGTCCCGCACCGCCGAGTCCCGGATGGGGTTCATGGCCGCGTATTTCACGTCCACCGTGCCCGCCCGGGTCATGAGAAAACCCAGCACGGCCAACAGGACGAGCGCGCCTGTCCCCAGGACCGCCCGTATCGCTCGGGCATGGTAGCCGCTTCCTGCCATTCATCCCTCTCGGGGCCGGTTTCCAACCGGGGGAATGCTATCATAGCCCGCGAATGATTGGGGATACGTGAACAAGCCGGAATCCACCCTGCTGCCGGTCCTCCTGCTGGCCTTCGCCGCCGCGGCGGCCGCACTGTACCCGTCGGGCGACCCCGACGTCTTTTTCCACCTGGCCGCAGGACGCCAGATCGTGGAGTCCGGCGGTCTGCCCGACCTGGAACCCTTCTGCTACCCCGCGGCCGAGCGCCCCTTCGTAAACCACGAGTGGTTGTTCGACGTGGCTCTGTGGGCCGCCTACGCGGCCGGCGGGGACACAGGCGTGGTGCTGTTCAAGTCCCTCCTGGCGGCCGGGCTGTTCGCCCTGGTCGGGCTGGTCGGCAGGCGCCTGGGGGCCGGGCCGTGGCCACTCGTCCTGGCCGGGCTGGTCTTCCTGCCCCTCTTTCGTGATTCCCTGGAGGCCCGTCCCCACCTGGCGGGATACGCTCTTGCCGCGGCCACGATCCTGTGCCTTTGGGGCCTGGAACGCGGGCACAAGGCCTGGCTGGCGGCCCTTGCCCTGGTCGTGGTCCTGTGGGTCAACTCCCATGGATCCTTTCCCCTGGCCGTCGCCTTGTGGGCCATCTGGGTGGTGCGGGGCCTGCGGCGGCGGGAATCGCACAATGACGGCGGACTTGCGCGGACCCTGTGGGCCGGGCCCGTGGTGATCCTTTCCTGCCTGGCCAACCCCTGGGGTCACGAACTGCTGGCCACGGTCTTTCACCATCTGGAACCCACCTACCGCGAGCTGGTCCCCGAATGGAAACCACTGTCCTGGGGCGACGAACCCGCGAGGGACCTGCTCTACCTGGGCCTGGCGGCAACGGCCCTGTTGTCCTTCCTGCCGGGCCCGAACCGGTCACGACTGACCCGGCTGGCCCTCCTGGTGCTCTTCCTGGTACCGGCCATGCTTTCCACCAAGTTCATGCTGGGACTGGCCGTGGGCGCCATCCCGGTCCTGGCCGCCAACCTCACCGTCCTGTCCGATAAATGGCAAAGACCCGGCCGACTGACGGGCTCGGCCCTGGCGGTCGCCTCCCTGGGGGTGCTGACGCCGCTTCTACCACCGTGGCAGGGTCCGGCCCTGGGCTTCAACCTCGAAGACCACCCCGACGAGGCCCTGGATCACGCCGCCGCCGCCGACCTGTCCGGACGGCTTTTCAATCCCTTCAATCATGGGGGATTCTGCGAATTCCACTCCCATCCCCGCCTACGCACCTACATCGATGGCCGTGCCTACGTGCACGGGCTGGACGGTATCGAAACCTATCTGGGGGCGCTGGCCGACTACCGGAACTTCCGTGCCCAGCATCTGGTTCATGATTTCGATGGGGTTCTGGTGGACCTGCTGGACCCGTCATTCCCCCGTCTGACAGCCGGCCTGTGGCAGGACCCCGATTTCCACATGGTCTGGCTGGACAGCCACTTCGCGCTGTTCGTACCCGCCGATTCGCCGGGGATGGGCCGGGGCCGGCTGGAGACCTTCGAGGTAATCCGACCCGGCACCGATCCGCGGTACCTGTACGAATTGCCACGGCCCGACTGGCCCGCAGCCCGTCGGGAGATAGGACGGGTCCTCGACTCGCCCGGCGGCGAGACCCTGGGTCGGCTCCTGGGTGGGGTGCTCGGGCTGCGTGAAGCCGGCCTGACCCCCGATCCGGAAGGGTCGCTGAAAACTCCGGACGACCCCACGCGCTGCGACGTGGCGTCAAGGGACCTCGAGGCCCTGGTGGCGTCCCGGCCGGCCATCCCAATGTTCCGCTACTTCCTGGCCGCGGCCCGCGCCTGCGCCGGACGGTGCGGGGAGGCTCGACGAGAGGCTCTGGCCGCGGGGGGGACCTTCCCGGACGCGGTACGCCTCGCGGAACTGATCGACCAGGGTCGATGCAGGGAGACACCATGAAGACTCTCATCCTGATGCTCGCTCCCCTGACGCTCTTTGCCGGCGCCTGCGGGGTGGCGAAAAGAACAAGCCGGGATCGGACCTCCCCTCCTGGGACCTGGTCATCGGGCAGGACCTGCCGAACCCACCGGAGGACAAGGGTACCGAGATAAAGCCCGACCTTCCGGGGGACCCCGGGGAGGAGATCCCCGACACGGCCGACGAAACGCCAGGCAAAGATGGCTCATCTGGTCATCGTCCAGTCCTTCGATCACCGCATTCTGAAGGCGCTGAAGGCCCTGGACCGCCAACAGCCCACGGGAATGGGAACGCCTCCTGGAGATGGGCGTGGACGGCATCATCACGGACGACCCCGAGGGCCTCATCCGGTTCCTGGAAAAGAAAGGCCTCCGAACAAGGTCGAAGATTGAACGATGAACGTCGCCCTCCTATGACCCCCCTGCTTCGCCAAGGCTTCGCAGGGCAGGCCTTGCGCCCCGGGACGCCGGCTGACAGAATCCCTCCATGCTGATTGCCCTCATGGCCGCGGCCCTGGCCACCCTGTCGCTCCTGGGCACGGCCTTGATCCTGCGGGCCTTCCACCGGGGTCGTCAAGCCCTGAAACAGGCGAATGAACCCTCGGCATTCACAGTGCTGGTGGCATCGGGCTCGGCGCGCGGCGTGGCCCCGGAACTGGTCCGATCCACAGCGGTGGCCCAGCACGATGGCCCCGTATCCATCCGATTGGCCCACCTGCCTCAGGACACGACCACGGCCCCGACCCTGGCCGAGGAGACCCGTACGGTGCCGAACCTGGACGCCCGCGCCCTGTCGGGATCGCCGCCGCCCCGTCACTTCCCGGACACCTGGCTGGCGTCCCTGGCGGTGGGGGAAGAACGCCCCCCACAGTGGATCCTGATGGACCCCTGCGTCCGTCCCTCCTCCCGCGACCTGGCACCGCTGTCACGGGCGCTCGCGGGGAGTCGCCAGGGAATGGTCGCCGCCTGTCCCTGCCCTGTTCCCGGCGCCTCCACCGGAGGGTCCCGCCTCAAGGGCCGGCTCGTGGCGGACCTCGTCCCCATCCTGCAAGGCCTGTCCGGCGCCCCGGGCCTTCCACACGCCCTCACCGCCACCCGCCCGGACACCCTGGACGCCGCCGTGGCGGACCCACTGGCCCTGAACCGACCGAGCTTGTCCACGGCCGCGGCGGTTTCGGCACCCATGGGAACCTCCCTGCTCCTCCCCCTGCCCGTAGGATGCACCACCAGGGTGGGGACACGTTCCCTGGCCGACCTGTTCCGGGAGCAGACCCTGTTCCTTTCCCGTCACGCCCCGGTCCGCTACGCCCTGGCAGGGGCATGGCTTGCGTCACTGCCCGCCACATTGGCAGCCTGGCTGCTGACGGATCACGTCGCGGTCCCCATGGCCCTGGCGGTCTGCACGGCCTCCAGACTGGCCCTGGCCGCCACCTGGTCAAGGGCCATCCTGGGAAACCAGATCGCCTCTTTGGGCTTCATCCTGTCGCCCGTCAGGGATCTCCTGGGCCTGGGCCTCCTCCTGTGGTCGAGCCTGGGCGCCACGGTAGGACGGGACGACCAGCGGTTCCGTATGCGACGCGGCGGAGTGCTCACGCCGGTGGAAGGGTCCTTGGAAGAAGACTTCAGATTAATCAGAGGTCGTAGTCGGCGCGGTCCCCGGTGAACCGGATCACCTGCTCACCCAGTCCGAGCCGGACCTCGGCCGTTTCTCCCTCAAACTCGTTTTCGCCCTTGACCAGGTAGGAAATCAGGTGCTGCCCCCGTACGTGCACCACGCCACAGGTCTTGGATCCCACGGTCAGTTCCAGGCGCCGGCCATTGAATTCCACAAACTTGTCATGGGACCCCGCGCGATCGAAGTTGAAGAAGAACACGTAGAAGTCGTCATCGTGGCGATAGACGAATGTTCGCAGGCCCGGCGAGCAGACTATCCGCCGTTGCCACCCCGCCTGGTCCAGGGCCGCCAGGAGGGCCGCCTCGTCGGCGAACAGGTTCCCCTCGTGATGCCAGACGTTGTCCGGTCCGGTCTCTAGGAAATCGGCCAGCGTACGACACGGCGTCATGTCCCCGTCGAGTTCGGGCAACTCCCCGCTGCACACGAGTCTGCCGCCCTGTTTCACAAACGCCACCAGCTTTTCCTGCTCGCCTTGCCCCAGGAAGAATCCCAGGTGCAGGGCCACCGTGCCTCGGTCCAGCAGTTCCTGAACGGACAGGGCCGACAGCTCACCCATTTCGTAATTCACGCCATGACGGTTGAAGGTCATGGT
>JADHTP010000051.1 GCA_016784945.1 Deltaproteobacteria bacterium
CCTCGCTACGATCTCAATGTCCTACAGGCTCCTGGACGACGACGATCTTCACCACCTTCTTGCGGCCGAAACGGACCTTGTAGGTCTGCCCCGGAACCAGGGCCGGCACGGAATCCATGGACAGGCGCTCGTCACCGACCCATACGGCGCCCTCCTTGATCTTTCGCCGGACCTCGGAAGCACTCACCGCCACTCCCAGGTCCCGGATGGACTGGATGAGAGGGGCGCCCTCCGGTGGGGCCGCCAGTCTCATTTCGGGAATCGACGACTCGTCCACCGTGCGCTTCCTGAGCCAGAGGTTGCCTTCCTCCCGCGCCTTTTGGGCGGCGGCATCTCCGTGGAAACGCCGAACGATCTCAACGGCCAGCCCTTCCTTGGCGTCCCGCGGGTTATCCTGGCCCGATTCGCACCTGGTACGCAGGGTCTTCACGTCCTGTGGCGTCTCTTCGGAAAGCAGTTCGTAGTAGCGCCACATGAGGTCGTCGGAAATGCCCATAACCTTCAGGAACTGGGTCCGGGGCTCTTGTGTGATTCCTACGTAATTACCCAGGGACTTGGACATCTTGGCCCCGGTCAGCTTGCCGTTGACCAGCTTGCCATCTGTACCTTCCAGTAGGGGCATGGTCAGGACCACCTGGGGTTCCTGCCCGTAGTCCCGCTGGATGGCGCGGCCGACCAGGAGATTGAACAGCTGGTCGGAGCCGCCCAGTTCCACGTCGGCCTCGATGGCTACACTGTCGTAGGCCTGCAGCAGGGGATAGAGGAACTCGTGAATGGCAATGGAGGTTTCGGCCTTAAAACGCTTCTTGAAGTCGTCCCGTTCGAGCATCCGGCTCACAGTGTACTTCGCGGCGAGCCGGACGATCCCTTCCGTACCCAGATCCGACAACCACTCCGAGTTGAACCGGATCTCGGTCCGGTCGGGGTCCAGGATCCTGAAGACCTGCTCTTTGTAGGTTTCGGCATTGGCTCGGATGGCATCCTGTCCCAGGGGCTTGCGCGCCACGTTTCGGCCGGTGGGATCGCCGATCAGGGCAGTGAAGTCCCCCACGATGAAGACCACGCGATGCCCGGCGTCCTGGAACTCCTTCATCTTGTTGATGAGGACCGTGTGGCCCAGGTGGAGGTCGGGAGCGGTGGGATCGAAACCCGCCTTGACCACCAGGCTGTCCCTGGCGGCCAGTTTTGCGGCCAGGTCCGCCCGGGTTTCCAGGTGCACCGCCCCCCGGGAAAACGGCCCCGTGATTTCTGCCTCACCCATCAACCATCCCCCGTCACTTGGCCGTGGCCAGCGCCCGGGTTTCCCGGATGACGCACACCTTGATCTGCCCCGGGTAGGTCAACGAGTCTTCAATCTTCCGGGCGATTTCGCGTGCCAGGCTGCCGGCTTCCTCGTCCGACACCTTGCCGTTCTCAACCAGCACGCGGACTTCGCGCCCGGCCTGGATGGCAAAGGACCGCTCCACGCCCTTGAAGGAATTGGAGATCCCCTCCAGTTCCTCGAGCCTCTTCACGTAGTTTTCCAGGCTTTCCCGCCGGGCACCTGGTCGGGCGCCGGAAATGGAGTCGCCGGAAACGATGAGATGGGCCAGCAGGGTCAGGGGCTTTTCTTCCTCGTGATGGGCGGCGATGGCATGGACGATCTCGGCGGATTCCCCGAACTTCCGGGCCAGGTTCGCGCCGATCAGTGCGTGGGGCCCCTCGATCTCGTGGTCCACGGCCTTGCCGAGGTCGTGCAGCAGACCCGCCCGGCGGGCCTCCTTCACGGGCACGTTCAACTCTGAAGCCATGAGTCCCGCCAGGAATCCCACCTCGATACTGTGGTTCAACACGTTCTGGCCATAACTCGATCGGTACTTCATCTGCCCCAGCAACTTGACCAGTTCGGGTTTCATGTTCCCCAGGGCCAGCTGGAACAGGGCGTCTTCACCCGCTTCCTTGATCTTCCCGTCCACCTCGCGGCCCACCTTGGCGACCACTTCCTCGATGCGCGCAGGGTGTATGCGGCCGTCGGAAACCAGGCGTTCCAGGGACAGGCGGGCCACTTCGCGTCGCACGGGATTGAACCCGGACACGATCACGGCGTCGGGCGAATCGTCGATGATGACGTCCATGCCCGTGGCCGCCTCGAAGGCCCGGATATTCCGTCCTTCCCGACCGATGATCCGTCCCTTCATCTCCTCGTTGGGGAGGTTAACCACGGAGACCGTGCGTTCACTGGTGTACTCGCCCGCATACCGTGAAATGGCGATGCCTACGATGCGTTTGGCCCGCTTTTCGGCTTCGTCGCGGGCCTCTTCCTCTATTTCCTTGATCTGGCGTGCGGCCTGCAGCTTCACTTCGTCCATGAGCTGTTCGGTCATGGCCCGACGCGCCTCTTCCTGGTTCATTCCCGCGATCTTCTCCAGGTGGGTCCTCGCGTCCTTGACCAGGCGCTCCTGCTCGGTCACGTTCTCTACCAGGTTCTTCTCGTTCTCGGCAACGGATCGTTCACGTCGCGTGACCTCCCGTTCCCTCTGGTCCATGGACTCGCTCTTTTTCTCGATGACCTCCTCTTTCCTGCCGAGTCGCTCCTCCTTCCTGCTCAGGTCCGTTTTTGCCGTCTTCAGTTCCTTCTCGAGATTGCGGACCCGGCCATCGGCCGAGCTGACCTGCGCCAGCGCCCTGGAAAGGTCCTGTTCGGAGCTTTTCCTGGCATCGGCGACCCGAGTGTCTCCATCCCGCCGGGCATCGTCGACACTGCGACGAAAGCTCCCGCGAATGAACAGTCCCACACCCACACCACCGACGATCAATCCGAGAAGGGATCCGAGGATCAGATTCGTTTCCACGGGACTCCCTCCCATGCCCGGTGCCGAAATCGGGCGCTTGCCGCACACGCATCCCGCGTACGCGGACCAAGATATGTCATGGGATAACCCGTGTCCGGTTCCATGGACCCGGCGGAAGGCTTGTGGGACGACATCCCCGAAGCAGTTCGCAGGTTCGGCTGTCCCGCGATTACTCTTCCGGCAATACCTCCCAGATCGGTATCAGCGAAGTGACTGCCTATTCGGCAATGGCCTTGTTCGAGCCACGTTTTTCATCTTGAACGTCACTATATGTTATCCCTCCCGCCGGAGGGTTATCCCCGTCATCGTTCGTCGTGCCGCTTTCCAGCATATCCAGGATAAGAGCCGACTTCATGCGGATCCGCTCCTTGAGCGCCCCCAGGGTTTCCCGTTCCTTGGCCAGTTCTTCCACCACCGCCAGGAGCGCCATGAGGGCCACGTTATGTCGCGACATGGGACCGGCCTGGGCAATTTCGCCCAGCTTGGCGTTGGAAAAGTCCACGATCTCGTCAATGATTTCCTGGTCTTCCGCTGTCCTGATCGTGAATTGCTTGCCCTGCAGCGTAATGTCGACCTTGCGGGTATCCATGAAAGGCGTCCTCCGCCCCTAATAGCTCGCAGATCATTATAGAAGGGGCTGGTCTTTTGTCAAAGGAACCGTCGGTGGGGCCAGGGCAAACTCATTTTGATGCGTTTGCCCTGTCGGTGGGGCGTCACCTCCCCTATTTCCTGTTGCCCAGGTCGCACATGAAGAAGGCCTTTGGCTTCTCCTTCCTCACCGGTTCCATCACCTGCTCGCGAATGACCATGTTCGGCTTCACCGGGGGTTTCCGGGCGGTCTTTTCACGTTTATCGCCATCGATCTTCTTCGAACGGACGTCCACCAGGTTCACGCGGACCGACATGTCTCTACTCCCATACGCTCCAGGTCAGTGACCATGGCGTGCAACTGAAATCCAGGGACGCGACGCTGGGTGTCACCTGAACGTCCAGATACGCGGCATCATCGGACCCCCACGAGTCGCCGTTGTTGGCCTGAAGGATCACTTCGGATCCGCCTTGTGAAACTCCACACACCTTGGACGAGGCATCGCAGACGCTGTTCTGGGTCCAGCAGATACAGACCTCGTACCACACGTTCGAAATGGCGGGACCGTTGAACCAGACCATTCCCTTCAGGTCCACACTCCAGTCGTTCGTCTCGGACTTGTACACGGACAACCAATCCTCGTCGCCTTCGGGCAGGATCCTCCCGGACGTGGTTCCCTGGCAGCTTTCTGACAGGCAGTTGTACAGGTTCGGTCCATACCAGTTGTCAGGATAGTCACCTCCACTGTAATCGGAGTTCCACCAGTTCTCGTCCGTCTGACCGTCGCAGTCGTCGTCCTTGTCGTTACAGGATTCGGGAGGCGCCGACGGACAATTACCCGTACACATGGGTTCGTTGTTGCAGGTCAGGTAATTCGTGCACGTGATGGGCTGCTGAGCGGTGCAGTTGAACCACCCGCCGCTGATGCACGTCTCGATTCCGGAACCGCAGATCGAAGAACAGGGTTGGTTAAGGCTCTCGTCGGTGGAACCATCACAGTCGTCATCCAGATTATTGCAGGATTCAACGGAGTTCCCCGAAGTATCCGAACACTCCAACGTGGTACCGTTGCAGACCCAGGTCCCTTCCTGGCACTGGTCCGTATCAAAGCCGTCGCACGGCTGCCCCTTGTTCGGAAAACCCTCATCCGTCTGACCGTCGCAGTCGTCGTCCTGGTTGTTGCACTTTTCCGCGTCGGTCAGCGTGGTGTCCGAACACTTCACGCCCGTTCCGTCCAGGGTGCACTCCACCAGGCCCTCGAGACACAGGTCGTCGTCGGGACCGTCGCATTCCTGTCCCTTCGTCGGCCAGGATTCGTCGGTGTCACCGTCGCAGTCATCGTCCACGCCGTTGCAGGATTCGGGGGCGCCGGGCCAGGTGGTGGGATCACCGTCATCGCAGTCGCCCGCCTGCTGAGCGTCGTACTGCCCGGTGGCCGCGCACAGGCACTTGAACTGGGTCCCGTCCCCGTACCCGTCCCCGTCTCCGTTGAGGTACCAGGTTTCGCACCCACCGGCATCCTCCTCGTCGGTCTGTCCGTCGCAGTCATCGTCCATTCCCGCGTTGCAGGCTTCGGTCGCGCCCGGGTTCACGGCATCGTTTCCATCGTCGCAGTCCCCGTTGTTCAAGGCCGAGAACTTGCCGTCCAGCTCACAGAGGCAGTGGGAGTTCGTGGTCACCCCGTAACCGTCTTCGTCCCCGTCGTAGTAGTGCTCCTGGCAACCCACTGCGCCCTCTTCGTCCACCTCGCCGTCGCAGTCGTCTTCCTTGCCGTTGCACAACTCCGTGGCCGACGGGTACACATTCATATCGCTGTCGTTGCAGTCCCCGCCCTGGAGTGCCTCCCATTTGCCGTCCGGGTCGCACAGGCAGCGGGCGTTCCCGGTGAGGCCATAGGCATCCCCGTCCCCGTCGAAATAGAACGTGGTGCACCCGTCGGCGTTTTCTTCGTCGGTCTGCCCGTTGCAGTCGTCGTCCTTTTCGTTGCAGGCCTCCAACTGACCCGGGAACACGTCAGGGTCGCCATCGTTGCAATCCCCGTCTTCGGGGGCCGTGTACTCGCCATCACCTCCGCAAAGGCACTTTGAATCGCCGGTCACGCCGAACCCGTCGTCGTCTTCGTCCCGGTACAGATCCTGACATCCGGCGCCACCTTCTTCGTCCGTGATGCCGTCACAATCGTCATCCAACCCGTTGCCGCACTTCTCCGTCTGATCCGGGTTGGCGAAGGCGTTGTCGTCATCACAGTCCCCGGTCTGGGTGCCCTGGATCGGAGGATTGGGACCGCACAGGCAGAAGGCCTCGGCGCCGGGAACACCGAAGTCGTCCCCGTCGAGGTCCTCGTACAACACCTGGCATCCCTGGGCGTTCTCCTCGTCGGTATCGCCGTCGCAATCGTCATCCACGCCGCCGTTGCAGGCCTCGTCCATGCCCGGGTTGGCCGCCACGCTGGCGTCATCGCAGTCCCCCGGTTCCAGCGCGGACCAGGCGCCCGCCGGTCCGCAAAGGCACTTGAAATCCCCGTCCACACCGTACCCGTCGTCATCGGCGTCCAGGTGATAGGGCAGGCAGCCCACGGCATCCTCGTCGTCATCGACACCGTTGCAGTCGTCGTCCAACCCGTTGCAGATCTCCACGGCCCCCAAGAACACGTCCGGGTTCCCGTCATTGCAGTCGCCCCCCACCTCCATGGTGTAATCCGCGTCCGAGGCACACAGGCACTTGCTGTCATCGATGCCACCGAACCCGTCCGCGTCCATGTCCCTGAACAGTTCCACACAGCCCACGGCGTCTTCCTCGTCCGTCAGGCCGTCGCAGTCGTTGTCCGCGCCGTCGCAGGCTTCGGCCGCTCCGGGATTGGCGTTGGGGTTGGCATCATCGCAATCCCCCTTGACCTGGACGCCATAGGGGGCCATGGCGCCGCACAGGCACTTGAAGTCGTCATCCATCCCGTAGGAGTCGTCGTCCTGGTCCAGATAGTACTTGGTGCACCCCTCGGCATCGGGTTCGTCGGTGATGCCGTCACAGTCGTTGTCCACGCCGTCACATTTCTCTTCTGCCGGTTCAGGGGCATCGCAGACCAGGCTTCCTCCCTCGCAGACCTCGAGCCCCTGGCACACGTACTCGCCGAACGCTTTCTCGCACGCCACGGCCTCGATGCCCTCGTCGGTGGTGCCGTCACAGTTGTCGTCCTGGCCGTTGCACGCCTCGTCCGCGGGGGTGGACGCCGTACAGGGCGTCATGCCCTGGGCGCCGCACTGGCTCAACCCCTCGCAACGCCCGAATTCGTTTTCCAGGTAGCAGGCCGTGACGAAGCCGCCCGTGACGAACTCGTCGTTGCACTCGCATAAGCCGGTCACCTGGACGCACTGGAACATCGATTCCCCTTCACGGACGGGTATTTCGGCACAGGTATATCCGTCGGGGCATTCACCATCCTCCTGGCAGTCCTTTCCGCAGAACCGGCCCACGGGACCGTATTCAACGCACCGATCCGTCGACAACAGGCCGGCCGGGGCACAATCGTCGTGGTCTTCGCAGGGACGACACAGATACTGCGCCGCCGGCAGGCAGACGAAGGCCGTGTCCCCGGACGTGGTCACCTGGGCACACTTCCAGCCCTCGGGACAATCCTGGTCCAGACAGGGCGGCGCACAGTACTTGACCCCGTCGGCGTCCTCTACGCAGATGCCCGATGGGCAGTCGTCGCCGGACCCGCACTCCTCGAGTGTCACGCCCTGATCGGGCGAACCGTCGCCGGTGTCGCCCTCGCCGTCCACGCCCCCCTGGTCCTGGCCGTAATCTGGAAACACGATGGTCACTTCCAGGTCCGTTACGGGCTTCACGTCCGCCGCATCGGCCACGGCACCCGGGTCCAGGGTCCCCGGGTCGGGGGAAGTGACATCCCCTCCCACGCCGTCGCCGCCGCCACAGGCGACCACGGTCAGCAACCAGACAACCGTCAGGGTCAAAGACAGCAGGGTCCTGTTCATCTTCGTCCTCCATTCCTCGGCGCATTCTCTATCGATTCATCGGGCGGTCCCGTTTCCTACTGGGAAATGGACCAGGTCATCGAGTACTGTCCGCACCCGTAATCACCCGCCCCCGCAGGGCTCACGTAGAAGTCCAGCCAGGCCTGATACACGAAAGGACTGGTTGTCTGCACTTCCACCTTGCCTCCCATGGAAGTAGCGCAGTTCAGGCCGGAATACCCGCACAGTGTGTCGGAGGTGGACCAGCAGGCGCACACCTTGTAGCTCTTTCCCGCGGGGCCGGTCAGGGTGACCTTTCCCGAGAACACCGCACCCCAGCTTGAATCCTCGGCATAGGCCATGGCCCAGTCCGAATCGCCGGCGGGCAGGAGACGGCCCGTCACCGACTGGGTGATCCCGGTGCAATACGGATAGATGCAGGTCCCGAGATAGGGACCGAACCAGGCGTTGGGCAGGTCTTCGCTCATTGAACCGGCATAGGTGCCGTCCTGGTGGTAGGACTTGTAGGTTTCGGGAATGAACGGGTCGTCCATGACGCCGTTGCAGTCGTTGTCCAGCAGGTCGCACACCTCGTTGCCCCCCGGGTGGGCCGTATTGTGGGCGTCGTCGCAATCACCCGGGTTGAAGGCCTTGTAGGAGCCCGTGGGTTTGCAGTAACACCCCGTGTTGGAGCCCACGCCCCAGCCGTCGGAGTCCCCGTCGAAATAGTAGATCGAGCACCCCGCGATGCCTTCTCCCTCGTCGGTTTCCATATCGCAGTCGTCGTCCTGGCTGTTGCAGACCTCCAGGGCCGCCGGGTGGATGTTGATATTGCCGTCGTTGCAGTCGCCGTCCTGCCCCGTGGAATAGGTGCCGGTGATCTTGCACAGGCACTTGGCGCTGGCCGTCAGTCCCCAACCGTCCGAATCGCCATCCTGGTAATAGTTGGTGCACCCCGATCCACCCTCGCCTTCATCCACGTGCTGATTGCAGTCGTTGTCCTTGCCGTCGCAGGCCTCGGGTGCACCGGGATGGACAGCGCCGTCGTAGTCGTTGCAGTCCCCGGCCTGGGTTCCCGTGTACAGCCCTGACGGTCCACAGAGGCACTGGGTGTTGTTCGCCAGTCCCCACCCGTCCGAGTCGCTGTCAAAATAGAATGTCTGGCAACCCGTGGCATCCACCTCGTCGGTGGTGCCGTCGCAGTCGTCGTCCTTTCCGTTGCACTTTTCCTCGCCGCCCGGGAAGGCAAAGGGTTCGGTATCCGCGCAATCCCCCGGCTGGGTCACCAGGTAGGGAAACACCGGTGAGCACAGGCACTGAGACTCCAGGGTGTTGCCCCAGCCGTCCGAATCCTGGTCCGCGTAATACACGGTGCAGCCCAGGGCGCCGGCCTCGTCCACGCCGTCGTTGCAGTCGTTGTCGATCCCGTCGCAGGTTTCCGCGGTCCCGGGATTCACGTCGGGATCGGCGTCTTCGCAGTCTCCGGGCTGTTTCGAGGTGTATTCGTCCAGCAGGGCGCACAGGCATTTCTGGTCGCCTTCCACGCCCCAGCCGTCATCGTCGCCGTCGTAGTGGTAGGCCACGCAACCGACGGACCCTTCGCCGTCGGTGACGCCGTTGCAATCGTTGTCGGCCCCGTCGCAGACCTCGGGCGCCTCGGGATGAATGTCGGGATTGCCGTCCTCGCAGTCGCCGGCCGATGGCACCCAGCCCGGGAGTTCCTCGCACAGGCACTGTGTGTTGTCCACCAGGCCCCATCCGTCGAAGTCGCCGTCGAAATGGTAGAGCTGACACCCGATGGCGTCTTTCTCGTCGGTGAGCCCGTCACAGTCGTCGTCCTTGCCGTTGCAGGCCTCCGCCACACTGGGATTGATCCACACGTCGCCGTCGTCGCAATCCCCGGGCGCCTGGGCCGACCAGGCCCCGTCGGGCCCGCACAGGCACCGCACGTCGGAAGTCCCGTAGGTGTCGCCATCCCCGTCGTGGAACAACTGCCAGCATCCTTCCGAGTCTTCCGGGTCCGTGATCCCGTCACAATCGTTGTCCAGGCCGTCACAGGCCTCCGGCCCCGGTTCCTGGGCCTTGCAGGTCAGCACGCCTCCCTCACAAACCTCGGGCCCGACACACACGATGTCATCAAATGATTTTTCGCATTCACCCGCGGTGATGCCTTCGTCGGTGGTCCCGTCGCAGTTCTGGTCCTGGCCGTCACAGACCTCTTTTTCCGGCACGGTAGCGTCGCAGGCGGTCAGACCCTCCGGCCCGCAGCGTCTCTCGCCCCAGCAAATCCCCTCGTCGTTTTCGAAATAGCAACCCGTCTTGTAGCCGTTCTCCATGTAGGCTGGCGTGCATTCACATTCGCCTTCCGTGGGAAGGCACTGCTGAAGCACTTTTTCCCGATCGTTCGGATCGCTCACGTCGAAGCAGGAGTAGCCATCGGGACACAGACCGTCCTGGGAGCAGTCACGGCCGCAGAAGCTGCCGTCCGATCCCCAGTCCACGCACAGGTCGTCGGTGTCCACCCCCGCCGGCCGGCAGTCCGTGTGATAGAGGCAGGGCCGGCAGAGCTTACCCACCGCGGGAAGGCAGACGAAGGTCACATCACCGCCGATCCCCGTGACGGGACGGCATTCCCAGCCCTTGGGACAATCCTCGTCCAGGCAGGGCGGCGCACAGACCTTGCTCCCATCCTCGGTCTCGACACAGAGTCCCGAAAGGCATTCCGAGCCGTCCTGGCATTCCTCGGGGATCGGCCCCTGGTCAGTCAGGTCGTGCGGTCCCGCGTCTTCCACATCGGGCTGCTGGTCAAGCTGGCAGGTCAGGCAGAGGTCGGGGTTCCCCGGGTCTTTCCAGGTTTCGGGAAACACCGCGTCGAGGGGCGGCAGTTCCATGGACGCCAGATCCCCCACCGACACTTCGGTGTCGGTTGTCGAACCAGTGCTCGAATCGCCTCCACATGCAGTCGTCCACGCCAGGGCCAGAACGACCCACGCCATCACACATTTTTCACACCACGAGAACATTCGGGCACTCCCATGAATTCGCACAATATTTTAACGAGTTGTATCGTCGTACGCAACCGCCAATCGGGGATGGACCAGGGCAAACGCATCTAATTCGTGGTCGTGGTCGTGGTCGTGGTCGCTTTGGCCAACCTTTGTCAACATCGAGCCGTTCGTAAGCCAACATGTCAGCACCTTTCGTCCACGTTCACGAACACGTTATCTATCGGTCGTGCGTAGTTTCTGTTTCAACATTTTGATGCGTTTGCCCTGGTGGATGGACAATGGACTGCGGCGGTGGCAGGCGGTCGGGAGTGATCATGGCGCGGACCGAGGCCGCCGAGCGGGGGTCTTCCAGCAGGCTTTCCAGCGTGACCGGGCAGCGCCACGTCCAGTTGGTGTCGTTCACCACGCCGGGCAGGTTGATTCTCTGCAACGCCGAATCCCCATCCAGGACACCCAGGGGCGAAAGCACGTCCTGAAGGGCCAGTACGAGGAACCGCGACGGTGCGCTGGACAGCCACCGCGTCAGATCGCGATGCAGACCCGGTTCCAGACATTGCGGGGCCTCGCCCTCATGGCCGGAAGCCTGGTACAGGAGTTGCCTTTCGCCGGGGGACGACGCCCACCAGTGCGTCAGAACCTCGGTGTCGTGGGTCGACCAGGTGGCCAGGGACACGGGATCGTAGTCCGCTGGATCGACGTAGCCCCGGTCCGTGTCCCATCGACGTTCCCATCGCTGCACCTTCAGGCCGCAGATCCCCAGGTCCCGCAAGGTTTCCCGGCACACCGGCGGAATGGTGCCCAGGTCTTCCGCCAGGGGCAGCATGGAGGTGGCGTCCAGCATCATGGACAGGATGGCATGGCCGTGGTGGCCCCAGGCGGACTGGTCCCGGGGTTCGAACCAGCCGTCCCGGCCGTCAGGTGCCCCGTTCCTGAGGGTCCATATCCGGAAGAATCCCACCACATGGTCAATGCGATAGAGGTCGAAATACTGCTGGGCGTGGGCCAGCCGGGCCCGCCACCAGGCATTGTCGTCCGCCCGGAGGGCGTTCCAGTCGTAGGTCGGGAAACCCCAGGTCTGACCCGATTCCGAGTACATGTCCGGGGGCGCTCCCGCGCAGGTGTCCAGGCGAAAGTAGCCCGGGTTCCCCCAGACGTCTGCACTGTCCCTGGATACGAGGATGGGCACGTCCCCCATGAGGAGAACACCCTTTTCATGGGCGTAGCGGGCCGCCCCACGCAGTTGAACGTCCAGGAGCCACTGGGCGAACAGGTGCAGGCGCCACAGGTCACAGTGGGTGGCGGGCACAGCACGGATGGCGGTCTCGGACCACCGGTCGCCCCAGGTCTCCCAGGACTGGAAACCATCCACCTCCTTGATCACCCGGAAGGCCAGGTAGGTCACCAGCCACTCGTTTCGCGACAGGAACGACTCCAGTTCCGCCGTCAGCTCATCCGGTTCCCATCGTTTCAGCGCCACGGCCAGTACCGCCATCTTGGCCCTTCGTACGGCATCGTAGTCGATCCGCGACCGGGCGTTCAGTTCCCGCGCAACCTCCCGCACGCGTTGCAGCAGCGCCCCGTCGCCCGCCACGGCCGGGATGCGGCCCAGGGAAAGGTACACCGGGTCCATGGCAAAGGCGGACAGTGAAGCGTAGGGCACATGGTCGAGCCCCATGTCGTTGAGCGGCAACACCTGGATGACGGTGGCGCCGGAGGCCCGGCACCAGTCCACCAGGCCGTACAGGTCGCCGATGTCGCCGATGCCGCAATCGTTTTCACTGCGCAGGGAAAACAGCGGGACACAGATCCCGAAACGCTTGTGGGCGCCTATCCGATCCCAGTGAGGCGCCGCAGCCTTGCCTTCAATGTCGGGAGGAAGGGGATTCATGAAAGGCCCATCAATTCACTACGAGTTCCGGCTTGGGCTCGTTGGCTTCCTTGATTTCACCGAAGCGCTGCTCGTACTTCTTCAGATTGTCACTCAGGGCACGGATAATTCGCTTGACATGCCCGGGACTGGTAATGACCCGTGCATTCACCACGCCTCCCTGTGGGAAGGCATAGATGAAGTCGACTACGAATTCCTCCCGGGTGTGTCCCACCATCATGTTATTGGCGTACACGCCACCCAGTACATCGTCCTTGATCTTCACCGGCAGCGTTCTCTTGCCCGTTCTCTTTTCAGGTCCAGCCATCGCGTCACCTCCTGTCCGTAGACTAGCGCCTTCGACCCGTCATCTGCACTCATTATTTTTCAACTCACGAAAACCATCGACCGGCAACATCCGACGATCACCTCCACCTCCTTTGATCCTCCTTTCCCCATATGGTACTTTCTTCCCGGTATTCCGGAGGCTTGCAACATGTTCCGTCGTTCCATTTTCCTGTCGATCCTGGTTCCCGCTTTCGTGCTGTCCTGCTCTTCGGGAGACGGGGGCCACCAGTACCCCGAAACCCTTTGCGAACCGGGAGACGTGCAGTGCTTTTCCAACTACCTCGGCACATGCCAGGCCACGGGCAAGGGATGGGACCTGTTCTCCTGCGGCGCCAGCCAGTACTGCGACCTCGGGGCCTGCCGGACCCGGGCCTGTTCACCGCCTGGCAAGGCCGAGTGCAAGGACGAATTCACGTCGGCCCAGTGCAACGACATCGGGTCCGCAAAGGACACGACCGCCTGCGGAGTGGACCAGAAGTGCTTCGGTGGCGCCTGCCTTCGCGTGCCCTGTGAAGCGGGGCTCACCCGGTGCGAGTACCAGGATCTTATCACCTGCACCGGCGGCACCTGGAAGGTGGATTCCTGCCCTGCGGGACAGGCCTGCAAGGCGGACGTCTGCGCGCCCCAGGTGTGCACCCCGGAAGAGGCCCGTTGCGCCACGGATGCCGTGGCCATCCTGTGCAACCTGAATGGTACGGACTGGACCCAGACACCCTGCCCGCAGAACCAACACTGCGTCAACGGGTTCTGCTTTCCCATCGTGGCCAATCCGCCCCCGGAGCCGGTCCCCGACGTGCCGGCGATTGAGGATGGTTGGGGCCAGATCGAGCTGCCCGATGTCCCGACGCCGGAATACATCGAAGAACTGCCTTCCACCGACGTCTTCATTCCGGGCCAGAACAAGGCCATGATCAACGGCAGCGAGGTGAAGTTCCTGCAACTGCACGACTCGGACTGGATTGCCGCGGACCAGATGCTGATGATCAACCTCATGTCCAAGAAGATGGACGCCGTTCCCTTCCCCGAGGTGGAGGATGCACGTCACAACGTGGAAATCCGCATCACGGGCATCGTGGAAGGACAACTGGGCAGCTTCGCCTGCGACGAGGCCACCACCTATACGGTCCAGGTCTGGTACCGGTACGGCAAGTACGCCCAGGGGGAGGAGTGCAAGGACTTCGACTACCAGGGCACGACCTGTGCCGTGGTTTTGGAGGAGTTCGGCGTGCCCTTCGGGCGGATCGTGGGCACCTTCGACAATGTGGAACTTCAGGACTGCAAAGCAGACGGCACCACCGTGCAGATCACCGGCGGATTGTTCGACGTGGAGCGCTGATTCCACTGCCGCGGGAGTTCACTTGGCCTACAGTCTGCTCGTCAACACCACCCCGGAAGAGCGGCGGGTCGCCCTCGTGGAAGGGTCCAACCTGCGCGAGTTCTATTCCGAGCGCCGCTACGACCGGGGCCTCGTGGGCAACATCTACAAGGGACGGGTGCTCCGCGTGATGCCGGGAATGGACGCTTCCTTCGTGGAAATCGGTATCGGCAAGGCGGGGTTCCTCCAGGACAGGACACCCTTGAGCGGGGATGAATCCAACGGGGATTCCCATGACGGTCCGTCCGCCACAACCCCGGTTGTCCGGGGCGCCGCCCCGGAGGTGGGACAGGACATCCTGGTCCAGGTAAGCCGTGATGCCGCGGGGAGCAAGGGCCCCCGAATGACCACCGAACTGTCCCTGGCCGGCCGCACCCTGGTCTTCCTTCCCGGCACGCCGGTGGTGGGAGTCTCGCGACGTATCGTGGACGAAGGGGAACGGGAGCGCCTCAGGAGCTCCGTTCAGGACATGCTGCCCAGGGGATCCGGGGCGGTGCTCCGCACGGCCTCGCTGGAAAGGCCCG
>JADHTP010000052.1 GCA_016784945.1 Deltaproteobacteria bacterium
TTACACTCGGGAGGAATGCACATGAATCGGGCTGTCCTGACAAACTTGTCCGCCGGAATTCTCCTCGGCCTGGCGGCTGCGCTGTCTGCTTCCTGCGGCAATTGTCCCCGGTCCGACCGTGATGCCGAGGAGCCGACAATGCAGTGTCCCGCTGTCGCCTGTGGCGAGGGATATAAGTGTGTCGAGGGTGTGTGTCGGGTCATCGTGGGTCCTTCAAATGACATCTTGACCGACAAAGATTCCGGGGTGACGGATGACCTCCCTACCGGCGAAGATTCCGGGGTGACGGATGACCTCCCGACCGGCGAAGACTCCGGATGGACGGACCAGACGGACACCGTCCATGGCAGCGACGTTTCGTTCGAGGACGAGGCGAGCGTCCCGACGGACCCCTGTTTCGGAATACCCTTCGAGGGTTGCTGCGACGACAACGTCCTTACCTGGTGCGCTTCCGATCAACTGATGACGCTGGACTGTAACATGGGAGGCGGTGTGTGCGGATGGGAGCCCTTCATCGCCGCCTATCACTGTCAGGGCGGCGGGGGGGAAGACCCCTCGGGTACGTTCCCCCTCGAATGCTTTCCGGAGTCGTAGAATCCTGACTGCTGATTGCCGGTGTTGCCGCTGTCGTTGCCGAACGAGGGCCATGGCGACTGGGCCAGGCCGAGGCTGGATGAAAAGACCGCGCGAAGACTGCCGTCATAGGAACTGAAGTAGACCTCGCCGCAGACCCCCACCGCGACCGGCGTGTCGATCTTCCCGTTGGTGGCGTACGACCAGCGGGCGCTCCCGTCGGAATTTATTGCGTGGAGGTGTTCATCAACCGATCCGACATAGATGGTACCGTCGGAGCCCACCGCCGGTGACGAGGTGATGGCCGAACCGGCCTTGAACGCCCATATCTGGTTACCGTTGGGATCAATGGCATACAGGTTGTCATCGACACAACCCGCATAGATGGTGCCGTCAGCGCCGATGACGGGAGACGAGACGAATCTGTCCGGTCCGGGGAACACCCACTTTCCGGTCCCGTCCGGGTTCACCGAATAGAAAGTGTTGTCCATGAATCCACCGCCGAAATAGATGGTGCCGTCGGCGTCGATGGCGGGAGACGAGTACCCGTCGGCAAGAAAGACATACTGCCACTTCTCCGTCCCTTCCGGCGACAGGGCGTAGAGTATCCCCACCACCGCCTCCGCCTCAAGGTCCAGGTATTCGGCGGTGAAACAGACGGTCCCGTCTTCACGGATGGCCGCCGAAGAATAGACCCCGATCCCGGCGACCATGCTCCAGTTCACTCCGCCGTCAGGGGTCACGCTGTAGAAGGTGCCCCCCTCCGTGCCGACATAGATGGTTCCGTCGACGTCAATCGCCGGAGAAGCGGAGACCTGGGAGTCCAGCTTCAGTTGCCACAACTCGTCTCCGGCGGGACTTACCGCATAGAGCTTCGAGTCCCTGGAACCGATGTAGATGACGCCATCGGCACCGATGGCCGGTGTCGAGCTTACCCAGTTGCCCGTCGCGAATGTCCACTTCACGGTACCGTCCGGGTTCACCGCGTACAGATTGAAATCGTTGGAACCCACATAGATCGTCCCGTCGGGGCCTATCGCCGGCCCGGACGTTATCGGTCCGCCGGTCTTCAACTCCCAGGCGAGATGTCCTTCCTTGGAGGCCGGATCGGGATCGAGACATTCAAACCCAGTTGCCTCCTGGTCCGGTGCCTGTAGGATGTCGCTGCCGACTTCAGCCGGATCCGGGTTGTCTCCCGGCGCAACGTCGCCTTCCTCCGTTGGCAGGTCGGTAATGATCTCTTCGGCAGTGTCAGCCATTGCCGCATCGATCGGATCGTCGATGTTCGGATCCACCGGATCGCACCCGCCGGATACAAGAACGCCACAGACAAGGACCCGCACCCACAACGCCCGGTCAGACATCCGCACACCTGTTACACAGTTCCATTCCCAGCTACCTTCCCCAATAAGCTCGATATCACCCTAACGGTTTGATGTCCACTCCAGACAACACGACCATCCAGGGGGCGATGCTCTCATGGAGATGACCGTCGGACAGCGCCGAATCCCCAATCGACGGGATGAAGGGCCGGAGCCTGGATCATGGGCAATCGATCGGATGCGCCTGGCCACCTGTGCCAAAGTCGCTGACGTTGGACAGTCTCGATGTTGTCTTCGGATGAGTTTCATCACATCCACCCTCGGCATTCCCGTCCGTCGCGGCGATCACTCCCGCTGGGGCTCGTTGATCGACGTGGACCACGAGGCGATCACGCGGTTCTTCATAGACAATCTCGGAATCCGGGCGCTACAGCGACGGGGTCCTGGGGCAGTGCTGGGACTCCCAGGCCTCGAAGACCTGGCGCATCTCCTCGGTGGTGGCCCACTGGACGTGGCCTGACTCCACGAGGGGGTCGATGAGGTCGGTTAAGAGCTGGTCGTAGGCAGCGAGGTCGGCCTGGAACGCCTCGGTCTTGAGGTACTGGGCAAGGGGGAGGCCCTCCAGGGAGTAGAAGTGGTCGACGTGATCCACGAAGGTGTACACGTTGACCCGGTCGGGATCGACCTTGGAGATGGCCGCGGTGAGGTACCGCTCCACCAGGTCGTAGAGCTGGAACTTGTAGCGGGTCACGCAGGAGCCTGTCCCGGGCAGGAAGACCAGGCCACCGGCCGGATCGTGGACCGCCCAGGCGGGCTCGTCTTCGAGGGGCGCCACGTCCGAGGGTCGCCAGGGGCTCAGGTAGTAGCCCTCTGCCGGGAACTGTTTGGTCTTCATCTTATACGCGGACAGGGTCGTGAAGCCCACGGTGGACAGGGTGTCCAGGTCCGGCATGTCGAAGTTGCCGTTGTGATCCGTCACCGGACCAGAGCCCTGGGACTCCATCAGCTCGCTTCGCTCCAGGATGTACTCGATGACGTCATCCATCGTGACGTCGGGGCCCTTGGGGCCGTGGGTGTGGGTGGACCAGGTGACCCCGTAGAGAGACGTGAGACGACCGACCCATTCAGGGTCGAAGAGCGCTGCACCCTGGAGGATCGTGATCTCCGGCTGGATGACCAGGCGCGCGCCGTGCGCATGTAAGACCTTGGCCAGCTCCTCGAAGACGAGGGCCTTGGCCGCGAAGGCAGCCTCGGAGGTGACCAGGACGTCGGGATCCTCTATGTGGATCAGCCAGTTGAGCTGCAGGGGGGCGGCAGGAACCGGAGGGACCGGCGCCTTTGTGTAGACCTCCGCGCCGAAGGAGACCTCGTCGATGTAGAGATCCGCAGGGCCGTCTACCTGGATCTCGACCTGCCAGTAGGCCGCGTTCTTGGTGACGTCGAGGGTCTCGGTGAGGGTGGTCCAATCAGGGAACGCGCCGCCGCCGTCGATCATGATCGCGAGGCTCGGGCTTGGATCTCCGTTCGCGGCGTAGGGCATCACCGTGGCTGAGATATGATCCGCGCCCCCCTTGACCTGCAGGGAGAGGGTGTACGCGAAGCCCTTGACGAAGTAGATCCGCTGGACGAGGCGCACAACATCCCCCGCCTGGGCCTCCACGTGCATGCTCTTCGTCCCAGAGGCCGCCTCGTCCTCGGTCGGCGTGACGGTGCCTGCGCCCTCGGTGGTCTCGAACTCCCACTCCGCCGGGGCCTCGAAGTCGCCGCCGTCCACGTACTCCAGGTGCTCCCTGGGGGGGTGGCCGAGGTCTCCGCCGGGCACCACCGCGCAGGTCGGTGGGACGATCTCCTCGGTGATCTCTGCGTCCCCGGGCCACCAGTCGTCGCCGCCGCAGTAGTCGTGGCAGACATCCACATCCAGGATCTCCTGGACATCCGAGATCAGCACTTCGTCTGAGCTGTCGCCGTTGTCCGGATCCTCGATGAAGTCGCTCACGGGCAGCTCGCCCGGTACGTGGTCAGCCCTGGCCAGATCCGCGGTCACGTCCTCCCCAGGCCCGGGATTGTCATCGCCCTTGTTGTCGCAGGACGCTATCCCCGCGAACAGGATCATGGGCAGGAACAGTCGCGCATGGCTCATCAGCAACCTCTTCGTCTGCAGATCTCTTCGAGTGGGTAAGGCACATCATCCGGGTTTTGCGCCTCCAGCCAGAGTATCGGAGACCGCAGCTCTGGTGTCAACGATGACCGAAACGAAACACAAGACATCGGCCGTACGCTTGTGGTTGACGCGACAGCCTCGAAGCGGTAGGAAACTGGCTCCTGATTGCGAACCGGAGAGAAGCCGACCATGGGACATCTGGGCAACAGAAACTACGGAAGGATGGCGCAGCGCCTCGGACAGTACGTCCCCGGCGCCTTCGTCTCCGAAACCCTCGTCGAGATCCTCAAGCAGCTCGTGGACGAAGACCAGGCAAGGCTCTGCTCGTTGATGCCCCTCCGGACAGCCCCCCTGGAGAAGCTCGCATCCCTGTGGGAGATGACCGACGAGGAGGCCCAGGAGGCCCTGGACGGCCTGTGCTCCGCCGGGATGGTCTTCGCGTTCGACGAGGATGGCGAGATCAACTACGCGCTGGCGCCGCCGGTGCTGGGGTTCGTGGAGTTCTCGCTCATGCGTACCGACGGCAGGCTGGACTCCAAGAAGCTGTCCGAGCTCTACTTCCAGTACTGTCAGGTGGAGGGCGACTTCATCAAGCAGCAGGGCGAAGCCGTGCCCGCGCTCTCGCGGATCTACCCCCACGAGGACGTGCTGGAGGGGCTCACCTCGGAGGTGCTCACCCATGATCGGGTCAGCGCCGGGATAGACTCCGCGACGTTCATCACCACGGGCATGTGCTACTGCCGCCACAAGATGGAGCACCTCGGAGAGGCTTGCGACGCGCCCATGGACGTCTGCCTCACGTTCAACGACGTCGCCAAGCATCTCGCGGAGCAGGGAATCGCCAGGGAGATCTCCAAGGAGGAGGCCCACGGCATCATCAAGGAGTGCATGGACCATGGTCTCATGCAGATCGGCGACAACACCCGCAGCGGACTGGCGATCATCTGCAACTGCTGCGGGTGCTGCTGTGATCTGCTCCTCGGGTACAAGCGCTTCGGCAGCACCGGCTTCTTCAACCCCTCTGCGTTCATTGCGACCATCGCCTCCGAAAGCTGTACGGGCGACGGCATCTGCGTCGAGCGCTGCCCCGCAGACTGCATCTCGGGGGATGACGGAGAGATCCCGAAGATCGACCTCGAGCGCTGCCTCGGCTGCGGAATATGTGCGCGGTTCTGTCCCACGGAGGCCTGCCACATGGAGGCCCGCGCCGAGCGGCCCTATGTCCCGGAGGACTTCATCGAGAAGACCTTCCTCGCGGCCATCGATGCGGGGAAGCTCGGCAACTACCTCTTCGACGACCAGACCAGCCGCGTCCACGCGGTATTGCGCCGAGCCACAAACCTGGTGATCTCTGTTCAGACGGTGAAGCGACTCATGCTGTCCAAGCCCGTGCGAACCGCCATGCTCCGCGTGATCCGCTCGAGCAACCCGGTCTGACGAGCTCGGTCAGCGCGCCTCTCGTCTTCCGGATGGACTCACGGGGCGGCAGGACAGTTAACAATCTCCCAGGCCTCGAACACCGAGTGCATCTCGTCGATGGTCGCCCACTGGACGTGGCCCGAGGCCACCAGGGGATCGATGAGGTTCGTGAGCATGTCGTCGTAGTAGTCCAGGTCGGCCTGGGTGAGTCGCCCCTGCAAGGGGGGTCATAGGGGGGCGCCGCCCCCCTTGAGCAGGAGATGCGCAAATCGCAGGGCCGCGCACCAGCGCCGGCCCGAGATTAGCGCCCGTAGCAGCGACGGAGTCGATGCGACCAGGGGGGTCATAGGGGGGCGCCGCCCCCCTTGAGCAGGAGATGCGCAAATCGCAGGGCGGCACGCCAGTGCCCGCCCGAGATTAGCGCTTGTAGGGGCCAGGAGGTCGCCCCGGGTGAGTCGCCTCGTGGATGATCGCTCGCGTTCCGGGGTTCAACGTTGGCAGTCTTCGGGGCAAAGCTTCGGATCGGCCTGTTCCGCCGCATCGCAGACACCGTCCGGGCACAGGCCGGGGTTGGGCCCGGGGCCCGTTCCGCCCTGGCAGTTTCCCTGCCCCCCGTTTCCGGACGCCAGTTCACCGGCCAGTTGCGCCACCATGCTGGCCGACCGTTCCTCGATGAAGGCCTGCAGACCGATGACCACGCTTCCCATGGGCATGTCCGCGGCGTTCACATCCTCCACGAGGCCCTTTTCGAAGTCCGCCGTCGAATACAGCTTGGTGGGATCGTTTTCAACGTAGGGCCTTATCCGGTCCGCAGCCTGCCGGATCCAGGCGCCCATCACGTCTTCGTTGAAGTAGCCTTCGAGGAGTCCCGACAGGTGTTCGCGATACTGTTTCCGGAATTCGGGCACCGCGAGCAGGGCGTCAACCAGCGGTCTGCCTGCGGTGGGGCCACAGGTGGGTTCGTCCACGCGGAAGTCGATGATTTCCTGGCGATCGCAACCGCACGAGAAGTTGCCGAAGGCCTCGTTCAGGTCCCAGGGAATCGGCGTGAAGACACCATCCTGTTCGTACAGGTAATAGTTGTGTCCGTTTCCCGTGTAGCTGTCCAGGTTCACCAGCAGGGTGTCGAAGGCGGCGTAACGGAGCATTGCGTCCACGTCAAGAACGGTCGAAAGCGCGTCGGAAGGTCCGTGGTTGATGGTGTCGATGAGTGCGAGCAGCGCCCCGTGATCCGTAGTTTCTTCGTTGTTTTCGACCTGTACGCTCGGGTAGTCGTCGAAGGAGTCCCCTTCGTAGCGGAGGGTGCCATGGGGCAGTTCGGGCTTGTACAGGTCCCCGTTGTCGTTGGCGAAATTGGCCTCCAGGAAAAAATCGTCGTCCACCGGTTCCACCATGGTGTAGAGGCCCATGTGCTGCCCGGCCATAGTCAGGTCGACGAACTGGGTGCGGGACGCCTTCAGGCCGAACTCGCGGGCCAGTCGGTAGGCGATGTGTTCCCGGATGAGAGTCGGGTCCTTGAAACCGTTGTTCAACACCACTTTGCCCAGGCCGCAGAACTTCCGATCCACCACGTAGCGGTTGAAGTCCACCTTGAAGGGGAACCGGTCGCTGCCCATGCCCGTGACGAAACTGAGGCTGGAGTTGCCCTTGGTCCGGATGCCCACGTCCTCGACACGGATGCCGTCGAACACGAACGTCCCCCTGTGGAACTCCTCGGCCATGGGGTTTGCCCTGATCGCCGACCAGGCTTCTTCGGACAATTCCAGGTCTACGTCGATCACCCGGTCGTCGGGAAAGGGATCGGTGCAGATAGCGGCGTCCAGAGACTGGTTGGCATCACCCGGCGTCGGCTTCAGCATCTGAAACGTCCCGGTGCCGTCCGGCAGGCGTCCATGACTGGTTCCCTGGGGGGCCGCCCCGTCGGGCCAGTCCACCGAATCCACCACGAGCCCTCCCCGGGTCAACGTCAGGCTGTCGTCGCTTCCCAGCTTGAACGGGACGGTGTCGACGCCCCCGCCGCCTTCGGCCGAGACCGCCCGGATGACCCCGAACTCACCGGGAAGCAGAGTGATGTCCGGCAGGGTGGCGGGGGAATGATTCGGATTGTCGTCCACGATGGCGTAACCGGACAGTTGCACCGGTTCCGTGCCGACGACCAGCAGCTCGAACCAGTCGTCCTCATCGCCCACCGTGGAGGTGACCACCTCGTTGATGACCAGCGTTTTCGCCGGCTGCGAGGCACCGCCGCAACCGATCACGAACAACCCCAGCGCCAGAAACACGGGAAACGGACGCATTCTGCAACCCCCGGTCGGAAGGAACCACCCTGCTTTCCGGACTATACCCCGCAGGGGGGGGTTCATTCAAGAATCGCCCGAGCGGGTCAACCGGGTGGTGCCGTGCCTCCTTGACAAGCCGGATATCGAGGTGCCGGACATGTGCGAAGATCCCGGCTATATATGGTCAGCCTGGGATGAAACCGACTCCGGTGGGCGTTGCTATTCCCACGAGTCCATCCAGGGGTGCTTCGTGCCGGCCGGCAAGATGGAAGATTGCGACCTCTGTGGCGAGGCCGTTCCGGCGGTGTCCGACGATTGCAAAGCGTGCCGGCGGGCGCGATCCGGGCTAGATGCCGCCCACACAACCAATGACGCAGTTCGTATAGGGCTCGATGCAGGTCTGGGTGGTCGTGCAGTTGTTGGCGATCAGGCAATCGATGACGCTGTCCACGCAGCTATCCACGCAGGCGCTTCCCGTGCTGGGACAGTTATCGACCAGGTCCTGGCAGGATGGGCTGAGGGTGATCGGGGTATCGCAGTCATCCAGCAGTTCCTGGCAGCTGGGCTCGTCGCAGATACCCGCGAGATCATTACAGATGTCCTCTGGAATCTGGAAGTCGAACTGGAGGGTGCCGCTGGTCTGACCCTGCGCGCCGGGCAGAATGATCTGGGCCGCCAACTCCTCGCTGGCCGCCTGACCCTGGCGCCCGCTGCCGCTGCCACCGCAACCCACAGCCATGACGACCGCCAGCCCCGAGAATAGAAAGGTCTGTCGTGATCTGGACATGGTACCTCCTGGATTCTCTATCCAGGACAACAACAGTCATACTGTAGGCCGCCAGTAGCTCATCCCTCCAAAGTCGCCGTACTCATTATGTGAACTCAGCGAGCCATCGGACGGGAACGATGCCACCCCATGGAGACTGCCTGGGAATTATCGTAGGATGATCCGGTAACGAAAGCGGGGAGCTTCGTATGAAGAATCTTGCATGGAGTATTGCCCTGGCGGTGGGCCTGCTGGGCTGCGGAGCCGACTCGGGCAGCGGGGATACGACTGATTCCGGCACCGACGTCAGCCCCGACGTTGTTTCACCCGTGGACATCAACCTCAAGGTGGATCTCCAGGTGGCGGACATCACGGACCCGAGCAGCGGCCCTGACCTTTACGACCTTCCCGAGGCCGTGTCCGAGATCGGCCCGCCCCCGGACGTGGAGGACGTGCCAAAGGAACCGCCGTCCGACGTGTCCGACGTGCCGAACGCGAAGGACGTGAAAGACGCGAAGGACGCCAAGGACGCCAAGGACTGCGGCCCGGCCATCTGCATCGATTGCGCGTGCCAGTGCCCCGACGGCTCCATGCAGAAATACGGCGGCTGCTTCGAGGGCTGCGAGACGATTCCAGAGGAAATCCAGAACTGCAACATGGACTGCGCCAAGATCTGCCCCGACGACGTGACGGGCACGCCCTGCTGGGACGGACAGTGCCCAGAGGGCTACCTGTGCCTGGAACAACCCTGCACCCTGTGCGGCATGCCGCCGGAACACGTGTGCGCGCCCGAGCCCTGCCCCATCGACGGTTGCTGGTTCGACTGGGACTGCGCCCCGAACCACTGGTGTGTCGGCGCCGAGTTCCCCTACGGGTCCCACGGTCAGTGCCTGCCGAAGGTCGAGCCGCCCCAGTGCTGGGAGGACGCCCACTGTCCGTCTTCTGCAGAGTGCAAGGGCGCCATCCACTGCCCCCCCTGTTACGCCTGCGCCATGCCAACGGCCCCCGGTTCCTGCCAGGCCAAGGAAGGCATGGAGGCCGTGCTGCTGTGGGTGGATGACAGCTACTACCTGCCGGGCTGGACCGTGCACCCCGTGTGGTACAACCTGCTGAACGACACCACCATCTTCCTGGCCGGGTGCACCACCTTCACCCTGGAAGAGTCCAACGGCGACGGGACCTGGAAGAACCTGGGTCCCCTGGCGGACTGCGTGTGGGAAGGGTATGCCGTCAAGCTGGACCCGGGCGACGCCCACCCGGCCATGTCCTTCCCCACCTCGGTGCAGGAGCCTGACGGGTTCGGGACCTTCCGCCTGCGCGGGCTGTACTGGACGGGCTGCATCGATGACCAGCCCATCAGCCAGGCCCAGTGCACGGGAGGCCCGGTGGACGTGCTTAGCCAGACCTATTCCGTGGGCCCGCCGCCGCCCATGCCCCCCAGCCAATAGAAGGCGCCATGGAACCGCCGAATCCCTGTCTGATGGCCGGCGCCACGCTGGCGTTCCCCTTCGTGGCTGGCCTGTGCGCGGGGTGGGCCATCAGAGTCCTTCGGCGGGGCCGGTTCACCTCCGGTTTTTCGGCCGCGGCCATCGGGCTGGCGCCCGTGGTGATCCCGTTCATCCTGCCCCCCTTCTTCATGGGCATCGGGCTGTGGGACGGGCTGACCCTGTCCTGCCTTGCCGGCCTGGGGGCCTTTGTCACGGCTCACGAACTCGCCGCACGGCCGAGCCCTGGAAACCTGGCCCTCGGCGCCGTTGTCACCCTGGCTGGCCTGGCCCTGCTGGAAGGGGGATCACGCCTGTTCCTGTCGTCACCGCCCGCGTTCCCGCCCGCACGCGAGGCCCGTTTCGTCATCCCCGAGGAAGGCGCCTTTCCCCTGGACAAGGGGACCTGGCGCATGCTCTATCCCGCCCTTCACCCGGAGGATTTCGCACAGCGGACCCGGGTGGCCGCCAAGGCCACGCGCCACGTCCTGCACGTGGGCGACTCCATGGTCGAAGGCCTGGGGCTGGCTCCCAGCGCCTCTTTCCCCGCGGTCATGACCCGCCTGGACAAGGGGGTGGCGCACCTGAACGCGGGGGTCTCCGGCACGGGCCCCGACTTCTACTACGCCCTGGCCCGGTCCTGGATGAAGGTCCTGGATGTGGACCTGGTGGTGCTCCACCTCTTCGTGGGGAACGACTTCGACGAGATGGACTTCCCCTACGCCTATTGCGACGACGGTCCCCTGCTGGACTACGGGGACCAGGGACCGGTCTGGAACTGTCCCGAGCCCCGGTGGGGCGCCACGCGCAACTGGCCCCGACTGGTGAGCCCGGCGCCGTATTTCCTGCGGGTGTCCACGGAGTTTTCGGTGCTGGCCCGGCACCTGTGCAGCCTGTTCTGGCACATGACCACTTCCTACGGCCGGGACTCACAAGACGAAGAGGCCTTCGCCCACTTCCGGTCCATCATGGAGGCACTGGACCGCGAGACGCGCCAGGCCGGCGCCCGCCTGACCGTGGTCTTCCTGCCGGACCACTGGGCGATCCTGAACGAGGACGGGGGCCGCTATGAAGACACCCCCGTGCGCAAACGGATGTTCGAGACGTGCGAATCGCTGGGGATCCCCACCCTGGACGCCGCCGACCTGTTCCGCCGGGCCATTGCGGAAAAAGGCAGCCGCGAGTGGTTCATATCGCAGATATCCATCGACCCCCACCTCAATCCCAGGGGTCACGAACTGCTGGCTGAATGGCTGTTGAAGAGATTGGAAAGCACGGCCGAGGTCAGCCCTTGAGGTCCCCCTTGACCTTCTTTTCCGGACTCACGAACCCCGTGGCGAACAGGAGCACGATCACGCCTACGGTGATGCCGATGTCCGCGATGTTGTAGCGGGGCCAGTCCATGCGGATGGGCCCCAGCAGGGGCATGTTCACCACGGCGTCCTGCCAGTGCATGTGAATAAAATCCACCACGTAGGTCAGGGTCAGGCGGTCCACGAGGTTGCCGATGGCACCGCCCAGGATGCCGCCCAGCGCCACCAGGGGCAGCACCTTGTCCGTGGGGGGACGGATGATGAGGAACACCACAACCAGGATGGCCACGATGGACAGGACAAAGAAGATCATGCGCCGTGCGCCCTCGTCCACGCCGCCCAGGATGCCCCAGGCGCCGGCGGGGTTCTCCACGTAGTTGAACTCCAGGTATCCGGGCAGCAAGGCCACGTCCCGACTGGAAACGAGGTAGACGTCCCCTTTTTCGGCGGGCTCACCGGGCTGGACCATACCCCGATTTCCCCCATATCCGAACAGGCCCCGCTCGATGGTGGACGCCACGGTGTCCTCGTCCAGGTGGGGCAGTCTTTCGGCCAGGAACGTTGTCAGGGTGACCCCCGCCAGGTGCTCCTTGACCTTGCGCGACACCTTCGACCGATCCATGTCCGGTCGCGCCCTGTTGATCCAGCGCTGGATGGCAAAGTCGTCCAGTCGATGGATGCGGCGGGCGAAAGACTGGAGGTCCCCTTCGTCGAACACATAGAAGCCCCGCATGGCCGCACCACCGGTCTGCAGGTCGAAAACGGGATCTTCAGCGCTGAAGGTGGACGACCGGTCCACCTTGAACAGACGGCCAGTGAGGTCCTCGTCGGTCAGTTCCGGGAACCGGGCCCTGACCACGTCCCCCCGGGTGGTGCCTTCGGCCACTTCCAGCGCATGGACCGGCAGGAGGTGCCTGTCCGATGCGAGGTTGTCTTCGGCCCACCGCTTGGTCCACAGGTCGGCCCCCGCGGTCAGCAGCACCACACCCACAATGATGGCGTATCGTTTGAGCGGTCTGCCATTCATGCGGTCACCACCTCCGTGCAACGGGGGCACAGGCCGGGATGTTCCCCGTTCTGCCCCAGGTCCTCGGACCAGATCCAGCAGCGTTCGCACCGGCCGCCCGGCGCGTGGGACACGGCCACCTCGGCAGCGGCGTCGCCGGCCAGTCCGTCCACCGGTTCCACGGTCACCCGGGACACCACGAAGAAATCTTCCAGCCAGTCCGAAAAACGGTCCAGGGAACGGGCATATTCCGAGCCCGCGGCCACCTTGATGGACAGGGCGGCCTCCAGCGGGTGTCCGATGAGCTTGTCCGTTCGCGCGGTCTCCAGTTCCTTGAGGGCCACGTCCCGCACGGCCATCAAGGCGGCCATGTGGGCCGTCAGTTCCGCGTCGCTGCCGTGGCCGCCAGGTTCAGGCAGACGGGTCCAGAACACGCTATCGGGATCCCCTTCGCTGTGGGGAAGGTGGTTCCAGGCTTCCTCGGCAGTAAAGGACAGGACCGGGGCCAGCAGGCTGATGGTCTCTTTCAGGATCCGGTGGATCACGGTCTGGATGGAGCGCCTCCGGGGACCCTCCGCCGCGTCGCAGTACAACCGGTCCTTGCCGATGTCCAGGTAGAAGGAAGACAGGTCCGTGATCATGAAATCCAGGAGCACCCGGACCACGGCGTGGAATTCGTATTCGTCATAGGCCTTGCGGACCCTGATCACCACCTCGCCGAACCGGTGCAGTGCCCAGCGATCGGGGGCCAGGAGGTTCCCGTCCGCCACCACGTCCCGGTCGGGATCGAAGTCGCCCAGCACACCCATCATGAACCGGAAGGTGTTGCGCACCTTGCGATAGCTGTCCACCAGGCGCTTGAGGATCTCGTCGGACAGGCGGATGTCGTCCCGGTAGTCCTCGGCCGCGGTCCACAGGCGCATCAGTTCGGCGCCGTACCTCTTGAGCAGCTTCTCCGGCGGTATGAAATTCCCCAGGCTCTTGGACAGCTTCTTTCCCTTGCCGTCCACCACGAAGCCGTGGGTCAGGACCGCCCGGTAGGGGGCCTGCTGACGGGTGCCCACGGAGGCCAGCAGGGACGACTGGAACCAACCCCGGTGCTGGTCGCTGCCTTCCAGGTAGAGGTCCGTGAGCACGCCCTTTCCGTAGCGCGGCTCCATCACCGCCGCGTAGGAAGTGCCCGAATCGAACCACACGTCCAGGATGTCCCGCACCTTGTCCAGGGCGGCTGACCGGCAAGCAGGGCAGACGAACCCCGGGGGCAGGAGGTCGGACAACTCCCGGTCGAACCAGGCGTCCGCGCCCTCGTCTTCGAAAATGGCGGCCACGTGGTCCACCAGTTCCCTGGTGGTGGTGGCCTCGCCGCAGTCCCGACAGGAAACGGCCACGATGGGGACGCCCCAGTGCCGCTGGCGGGAAATGCACCAGTCCGGCCTGGACCGCAGCATGCCCACGATGCGATCGCGTCCCCAGGACGGGATGAAGTCCACGGAATCCACGGCCTTGATGGCTGCATCCCGCAGGCCGGTCTTGTCCACGGAAATGAACCACTGGGGCGTGGCCCTGAAGATCACCGGATTCCTGCTGCGCCAGCAGTGGGGGTAGGAGTGCTCGTAGTCCTGTCGCGCCACCAGGGCCCCGCGTTCCTCCAGCAGTTTGACGATGTCCTCGTCGCAGTCGAAGACCAGGCGCCCCTGGAAGTCGGGCACGTCGGAGGTGAAGCAGCCCTGTTCGTTCACCGGGGCGTAGGCGTCCAGGCCGTGCCGCCGCCCGATGTCGAAGTCCTCCTCGCCATGGCCGGGGGCCGTGTGGACGCAGCCCGTGCCCGTGTCCATGGTCACGTGGTCGCCCACGAGGATCAGGGAATCGCGGTCGATGAACGGGTGGGCGCACCGGGCGCCGTCCAGGGCCTGTCCGGGGAACCGCGCGAAGATCTCGCCTTGTTCCACTTTCACGGTTTCGTGGAAGGCGTCGAACAGCTTTTCGGCCAGCACCCAGGTGTCGCCGTTCACGGTTTCGGCCACGTAGGTTTCTTCCGGGTGGAGGGAAATGGCCAGGTTGGCAGGCAGGGTCCAGGGGGTTGTGGTCCAGATGAGCACCGAGCCGTCCTTCCCCTTCAATTCGGGCACGCGTTCGGCGAATCCCTCCTTGAAAGGAAATTTCAC
>JADHTP010000053.1 GCA_016784945.1 Deltaproteobacteria bacterium
ACACCTACGAGTCGAAGCAGAACGTGCGGGTCCGTTATGTGGACAAGCTGGAGCGCCTGATCCACTACGACGAGGAGCTGCACCGCCCGCCACGGGTCCTGTTCGTCTGGGGCAAGTTCATGGCCGAAAGGATCATGAAGCGCATGAGGCGTGACAAGGAGAGGAGGGGCTTGTATGGCTGACTTCTTTTCCCAGGCAAGCAATCAATCGGCTGGCTCGGGAGGGGGCGGGAAGATGGAAAAGGCCCTCATCAGAGTCGTGGACGACGGCTGGCGCGGTGGATTCACCGACCTCGAATTCCTGTACAACCCCGAAACGGTCACCGTGGAAAAGGCCGCCGAGTTCAAGGAGCACCAGACACAGGGTTCGGACTCCGGCGAAAAAGAATGGACTCACAGCATCTCCCGTTCCCTGAAGGTGGCCAGCATGTATTTCGACACCTACGAGTCGAAGCAGAACGTGCGGGTCCGTTATGTGGACAAGCTGGAGCGCCTGATCCACTACGACGAGGAGCTGCACCGCCCGCCACGGGTCCTGTTCGTCTGGGGCAAGTTCATGGCCGAAAACGACGAGTACAACTCGTGCAAGTGGTACATCAAGAAGGTCAACATCCAGTACGTGATGTTCCTGAACGACGGGACGCCGGTGCGGGCCAAGGTGGACTTCGACATGGTGGAGGCCACCACCGTGGGAGAACAGCAGGAAGCCCGACCCATGGCTTCCCCGGACCACGCGAAGGTCTACACGGTGCAGCGGGGGGACACTCTCCAGAACATCGCGTGGAAGGAATACGATGACCCGGCCGAGTGGCGCCGGATCGCGGACTTCAATGCCGTGGACGATCCCATGGCGCTGGAGCCCGGGACCAAGCTGCTGGTGCCGCCGATCCTGAAGTAGGGGGTTCCCCATGCCGTCGGACCAGACCGGGGTCAGTTCCTGCATCATCAAGATGGACGGAGAGGCCGTGGTACAGGCCAACTCCAGCGGAACCAACGGGGCCGGACAGCCCGCTGGCCACATGTACATGGAATCGGCCCAGGTGGACAAGCGGCTGGACTGCCCCGACATGTTTCTCCTGGACCTGGACATCCGGGTCGGTGCCGACATCCAGCTCCTGGACGAACTGCGCGAAGGCAAGGAAGTGGAGATCCTGATGGGACCCATGGGCCAGGAGGCCACGGTCCTCAAGGGCGAGATCCACTACCTCGAGCCGCACTTCAGGCACGGGGGCAAGTCCACGGTGACGGTGGGCGGCTTCGACCGATCCCATCGCCTGACCCGGGGGACACGATCCAGGACCTGGGGCGACGGGATCCAGGCCCAGGATCTGTACCCGTCGGTGGTCCGCGACGTGATCACCAAGTCCGAGGACCACTCCGGGACCCGGGACGGTTTGTCGCCCGACACCGTGGACGGACCGGGGGCCAAGTTCGCCTACATTCCTCAGATGAACGTGTCCGACTACCTGTTCATGAAGTCCCTGGGCCGGGATGTTGACAAGAAGGTCGACGCGGACACGGACGAGGACGACAGGAAAGTCAGTTTCCACAAGGTGGAGGTGTCGGGCAATCCCGCGATCATCCTGGTGCGGGAATCGGCCCACGCCGATGGCGAGGTGGCCATCCACGAGGCGCACTTCAACCTGTCCACGGTCCAGCAGTACGCCAAGGTGGAAGTGCGGGGCTGGGACCCCAAGAAGAAGAAGGCCATCCTGGGAACCTGTAAGGCCGCCGAATACGATATGGGCGGGTCGACCAAGGGCTGGGAGGCCACGGGGGAAGCCCTCTACGGCAGCGCCGGTTCCGGCAAGGTCCTGACCATCGTGGACCGGCCCGTGGACAGCAAGGAGGAAGCCGAGGCCGTGGCCAAGGCCGTTTTCAACCAGATGTCCATGGAGTTCATAACGGGGGAAGTGGACTTCAAGGGAGACCCGGCCCTGAACCCGGGAGACCTGGTGGAACTCAAGCAGTTCGGCGAACGCTTCTCGGGAAGATATCTCGTGACCCAGGTCACCCAGTTCATGGTGCCCAGGTCCATGGGATTCACAACCCGCCTCAAGATCGCACGGAACGACCTGGGTCCGGCTCCAGAGGAATCGGGCTAGGCGGTCACTGGAACCCGAAACGCCGGACGGCCTTGCCCAGGTCGGCGGCGGTCACCGAACCCACCCGAACACAGCGCAGGCGGCCCGATGGGTCCAGCAGGGCGTGCACCGGCAACGTGGGCGTGTCGTGGATGCCGAGCGCCTCGTAGAACACCTTCCGGGGGGCCTCTTCGGGAACCCAGAAGAACTCGCCCGTCAGACCCTTTCCCCGGGATCCCATGAACCGCGACAACTGCCTTTCGTCGTCGTCCACGCTCAGGAACACCACCTTCAGGGCGCCCCCCTTTTCCCGGATCCCGCGGGCCCAGGAGGACAGCAGGGGCATTTCCTCCTTGCAGGGCTTGCACCACACGGCCCACACGTTGATCCAGGTCCAGGGGCTGTCCCCCGTCCTGGGACCCGCTCTCACGACCCGCCCTGCGGGGAGGGACAGGGGGCGCGCGGACCCGGCACCGTACTCCCCATCGCACAGGGGCCCTGACGGGGCGGGATCGGCAGGTTCCTTCAAGGACGGTGGTCCGGACGGTGTGTGCCGTCCCGATGAGGGCACGGACCCTTTCGAGGTCACGGCCTGGACGCGCTCGGTCGAAAAGCTCTCGGGCCTCGGGCCCTGAACGGACTCGGGAACGAACAGCGGTTTGAGAAACAGGGCGAGGATGCCCAGGGCAAGGAGCAGGAGCAGCAGGGGCAGCAGGCGCATGGGTCGAAGTCTCCAATCTCCGTTCACCGGGGAGGCTCGCTGGAAAGAAAGTCGGGTCAGAGCCGGCAGTCGATCCAGGAGAGTATGGCGCTCCGGTTGATGTCCTCTTCCCGGCATTCCACCTGATCACGGGACAGATTCCACTGGCAGAAATCGGTGCCCAACTGGGCGTATTCCTCGCCGAGCCACAGGAGCCCCACGTTCTTTTCTATGTCCGGGTCCTGGAACCGATCCTGCAGGAAGAAGAGCACGGAGTTGGCGCGCTTGTGGGAGAGCACGCGGTTCTTTTCCGTGGATCCGTCCGTGGAGGCCCGGGCCACCACGAAGAAATAACCGGCTCCACGTCGATCGGCCCAGAGTCGCTCCACGAAGCGCTTGGCGCCGTTGTCCAGGTCTTCCTTGGCCATGTCGAACAGCACCACACCTCCCCGTTTCGACAGGGGGCGGAAGAGGGCGTTGAAATCCTCGTCGCTGATCTGGGCCACGTTCCGGACCTCGGCCGGCTGGCAACCCCGCCGTCCGCCGCCAATCAGTCCACAGTTGGTCAGCACCCTCCTCAGGACCGTCTTGAAAGGCGTGGTGCAGTGAGGCAGGTCTGAAACGCTCGCGATGACCGGGGAATCGGCCTCCCGGGCCTCGCCGGTTTCCAGCCGGTGGGCCGCCGAGGCAACCATGTGCCTCACACCCAGGCTCAGCGTCGCCAGGAAGGCGGCCATCAGGACCAGGTTCAGGATCCACCCATATTTCATGTCCGCCCCCTCATTGTCCCAGGATACGGCCCATGGCGAAGTCCAGCCCCAGGTCCGTGTCCTCGTCACACAGACGCTTGCCGTCCAGATAGACCTGCGGCGTCAACAGGGGCAGGCTGTTGGCCACGGAATACCGCAGGGCCTTGTTGAGCTTGATCCGGGTGTCCGGCAGGTCCAGGCAGTCATGGATCTCCGGGAACCGGGCCTCCACCCGCTCCCGGATCTTGTCAAAGGACTTGCCGATGCCGTCCATGCGCAGTTGTTCCTGGTTCTCGTAGATGAACTCGAGCAGCAGTTCCGCCCGGCTGCCGGCGCACAGGAGGGCCTTGGACAACAGGCATGATCCCGGGTGCATGGAATCCTTGAGCATCCAGTTGCACTGGGCGTCCAGGGGAAGGAGAAGGACCTTGTAGGCGAGTTCACTGGAATACCGCGAGGCCTCCAGACGCCGATGAAAGGCCTTGCAGGCCGCGCAGAGCGGATCCAGGACCAGGATGGCCTCGAAGGAACGGGCGCCGCCCCCCAGGTCGAATAGCACCGAGTCCTTATCTTTTCGCACCTTGAGTGATTCGCATTCCATGACGAGCTTGCCGTAGTCGGGCTGGGTCTCCAGGTAGACGAAGACCGGCAGGGACACGGCCAGGCCCATTTCCACGGCGAGGAGCGTGAGCCACAGGAACAGGGTGCCTCCGGTCCGGGACTTCGGCGGCGCCACCCATCGGTCGGCCCGGGAAAACTGCAGGACGAGCACACCCCCGGTAAGGAGAAGGGCGGATCCCACGTAGGATCCGACACAGGTGGTGCACACCGTATTCAGCCGGGTGAGCGAGATGTAGAAGAACACCAGGGAGGCGCCGGTGGAGATGAGCCCCGCCATGAAAAGGGCGGCGGAGGGCCCGATCTCGTGACCACGGCGGCTCACGAAAGCCCAACCACACAGGATCAGGGCAAAGCCGTACAGGCCCAGGGCCGGCAAGGAATAGGGGATGCCGCCCCAATAGCGCTCACGCCAGAAGGCGGAATAGGGCGAGAACAGGGCCACCTTGCAACCTTGGACGGACTCGTCCAACTGGCTGGCCTCGGTGAGGCCCGGCAACAGGGAACAACTCACCGGGTGCAGTTGCCGGTCCAGGTGGGCGGCATAATCGGATGTGGACACTCCGCTGTACAGGAGTCCGAGAAACGCCCCGAAGGCCGCGATGACGAAGGCGATGGTGGTCCGCTTGCTCATTCCGCCTCCCGCATGAGGACGGAAATCATCCTAGCACGGTGTCCCGCCACGTACACAGTTCGCGTTGACCGACTCAGGGAAAGCCCATGGATCCCGCGGACACGAAGCCTTCACGCCCCGAGGACAGGCGAACCCGGGCGAATCCCCCGCGGTTATCCAGGATGCGGGCCTCGAGGCCCTCGGGGAGGATCATGGACTCCTCCAGGGAAGCCGGGTCGCCGTAGAGCGCCGTATCCTGGTCCAGGACTACTCCCACCCGATAGCCGGACACGCGCACGGCACCGAAGGCCGCGATGCCCGTGAGGATGGCGGCGACCGCTGCCGCCACGGCCACGCCTGACAGGAGCCGGGCGAATCGGCGGCGTTCGGTGAGCCGGCGCAGACCGAGGGACCCGAACAGCAGGGTCCAGAATCCCAGGAACACGGCAACGGCGGCCTCAGGATTCAGCCAACCCAGGGTGGCGCTCCAGGCATCATGATAGCGACCGAAGACGAACCCGTCCTTTTCGGGGTGCTCCCCCTGGCTCCTGTTGAGATCCGCTCGGACCCGTTCGGCATTGATGGCGGCCGTATCGGCGGCCACGGACCCCGGCGCCGCCTGCATGGCCCGGTGGAATGCGAGCAGTGCGCGACCGGGTCTCCCCAGGGAGAACTCGGCGGCCCCCATGTTCACCAGCACGTCGGGAGAATTCACGCCGAAACGATCCCTCAGGCTTGAAAAGGCCCCGGCAGCCTCATCGTAGCGACCATCTTCAAAGGACCTCACACCCCGGCTGAACATCTCCTCCACGGTCTCGGCACCGGCGGACGGGGTAAAGAAAAGGATCCCGATGGCCAGCATCCCCTGAATCCCCTGGACCAAAGACTTCACCGATCAGTCCTCCACCTTGTCCAGCCCCTTCAGACACTCCCTGATCCGTTGCAGCGCACCTTCCCGGTCCCTCTCCATGGCGGCGCTGGGCGCGAAGCGACCAAAGGCGCAGGCCTCCATTTCGGCCACAAGGTCCCGGGCCACTTCCGACGGCGCGCCCCGACCTCGAAGGGTCTCCAGTATTTCCTCGTGGGTCAATCCGATGGCTGAAAACCCGAACCGGGCGGCCAGGAATCCGCGTACGGCGGCGTCCAGGCCGGCCCAGAAGGACGCGGGATCCTCACCCTTCGAGGCGGAAAGCCGCGACAATTGTTTTTCGGCTTTGCGCAAAGCAGCCCGGCGGGCCAGGGATCCCTGGTTCCGGGACAGGTAGTCCCTCCGACGGCTCCAGATCTCGGCCCCCAGGAAAAACACCAGGGGGAGGAGCATTCCGGCCATGATCACGAGCGGATCGATTCCCGTCACCCGGGAACCGGCGTGGGGAGACAGATCGGATTGGGAGATGATCCGCACCACGTCATGGTTCGGACCTTTGGGCCGGGTGGGCCCGCCGGTGCCGCCACCCACGGCGGTCAGACGGATCACGGGGGTGCGGGTCCTTTCGTATCGGCCGGACAGGCTGTTGAAGAAAGGCAGGCTCACCCGTCCGATTTCGAAGGTCCCCTCCCGTTCGGGCGTCAGGAGGTACTGAAAGGTCCGCTTGCCCGATATGCCACCCTGATCGATCACCAGTTCGTCCAGGTCGGCTGTGGGGACGCTGGATACGCGGAGCCCCTCCATGGCGCGTATCGCCGGATCCTTGACGGCGCGGAGGTTCCCGGTGCCTGCCACTTCCACGGTGAGGATGGCGGAATCGCCCACCTGTACCCGGTCCTTGTCCAGGCCCGAACTGACCACGAACCGGCCCACCGTTCCCTTCACGTAATCCGCCGGCCTTCCCCGCGCCGGCGGGACCTTGAAATCCAGCCGGACCGGCTCACTGGACAGTCGGTACCGGCGCTGGGAAAAGAAATCGCCCACGAAGAGCGTGACCGTCATGGGATCGAGGATCGCCTCTCCGGACTCCAGGGCCGCCACGGCGCCCCGCCACTGCACGTGGGCCTCGTACCTCGATCCTTGCAGGCGGACCTGGCGTCCCCGGTCCGGTGACCCGGCCAGCTGCTCCACCACGAACCCCTTGAGTTCGGGGGGCGTCTCCACCCGGATCCCCTGGACCGGAACGTCGGCCCCGGCATACAGCACGTACTCCACGTAGACCGGTTCTCCGGCGTACAGGGGTCTGTCCGGGGCACGGGCCTGTAAAAAAGCTTTCCTGCGGTCGGCCTGGACCGCCGCGGGCGGTGCCGGGGAAGGTGACGGAACCGCCTGTCCCGGTGCGCGCGAAGGGGTTTGCGCTCCCCCCTTTCGGGCCGGGGCGCCTGGTGGGGCCTTTGTTGCCCCCTGTCCTCCCACCTGGATTCTGACGGGCCCGGAAGAGGCCGCCACGTCTCCGGCTACCATGACCCGGACCTTTCCGATGGTCAGGTCGCCCGGTCGGCGGGGCGAAAGGGTTAGATCGATGGTCTGTTTCTGGTTGACCTGGTTGTTCACGATGGAGATGGACGTGCCCGTGCTCTTGCCCAGCACGTGGAAGTCGGACAGGTCGGGCCCTTTGACGGCATCGACCCGGCCCTCGATGACCACCCGGACCGACAACTGCTGCCCCATGGAAATTGACTTGCGATCGGGGATCACGTGGACCGCGTGTGTCTGGGCGATGACGGACAGGGGAACCCACAGGATCAGGAAGGCGGCCAGGCATTGCAGGGTCCCTGTTCCCACCCGGGTCGGGGCCGGCAGAATTCCGCGCCACCCAGCGGAGCCACCCCACCCGAGCGTTGTGGGACTGCAAGCCTTAGAGCCCGTCATTACCAGTCCTTCTCCGGAACGTACTCACGGTAAGGGAAGTTCCGCGAAGCCTCCTCGGCCTCCAGATTCTCTTCGTTCCGGTCGATGGCTTCAAGCAGTTCCCGCATGGTCTGTGATCCACTCTGGGGCTGAGGTTGCTGCTGCTGCTGTTGCTGCTGTTGAGGATCCTGTCCCTGGCCACCGGACGGATCCTTGATGACCAGGGTGTAGAATCCCTGCTGGCCCCCGCCGAATACCCGGATGTAGAACGGGGCCTCCTGCTCGGCCTTCGGGAGCAGGGCGGCGATCACCGTACCCTCCTCCCCGGTCTCTTTTTCCATGTCCAGCAGGCTGCCGTCCGCCGAGTAGACCTCCAGTTCCAGGGGCCCTTCCGAGGAGGACACCTGCAGGGCCACCTGTTTCTGGGCCCCCTGTTCCTCGGTGTAGGCAAACCAGTCGTCGTCCATGGGGCAGACCCGCAGCGGGTGCTCCCCGTCGGTGATGGCACGGGCCGATTCGGTGGTGTCGTTGTCCTCATTGGCGTCGTCGCCCGCGGGGCAGGGGGGGATGACCTGCGCCTCCAGGAGATAGGGAATGCCGTCCTCCTCCTTGGGGCCTCCCACCTGGAGCACCGCTGTCAGGGGTTCGTCCGCCGTATACCGGGCCTGCTTACCCTTCCGGGCCCGCTCCTCGCCCGAAAGGTCAGTCAGGGTGAGATCCACCCGCGCCGGCTTGCCCTGTGCTCCCTGTTCCGGAGTTCCACCGTCCCCATCAGGCGGATCCAGGACCGCGGCCACCAGCGTTTCCCCGGGATTCAAAGGCAACTTGAAGAAATCGGCGTCCCCGGGGCAGAGCATGAGTCCCTCGCGCACGGCGAGGGTGTTGGGGTCCGGTTTGAGGAACCCGGCGGCGCCGGCAGTGTCATTGGGTTCATGGGGGTCGTCCAGCTTGGAGCAGGAGGGGTAGGCGGCCATGGCCGCCAGTTCGAGGTTTCGCCGGGTCCCTTCCGATTCGGGATCGGCAAGGAGCGATTCCGTAAGGGCCTCCACGGCCCGTCGCCAGGTCCCGCGCACTTCGAGGGGCGGCTTCTTTTCATCGTCCATGCGGAGGGCCTGGTGGGCCAGGATCGTGCCCTTGGCAAAAAGGAGCGTGGCCCTGGAGGGCCATCCCGGCCGGGATTCCCCTTTCTGCATGTCCACACCCAGTGCCCGATCCACGGCTTGAAGGGCCGTCTCGTGTTCGCCAGCCGCGTCCCTGGCAAGGGCGAGGTCGTACAGCAGGTCGGGCCGGGCGGGCCACTGGGCCTCTATGTCCTCCAGGGCCTTGACCGCGTCCCCGTAGCGCCCCTCACGCAAAAGATCCAGGGCGTCTTCCACGCCCCCGTGGTCCTTTTCGAAGATCCCCTCGGCGTAGGTCGGTGAGGACATCAGCACGACCCCCAGGACAGTGGCCGACACCGCCCGCCCCATCCGACCACCCAGGAGGAACAGGGGGATCAGCATGACCACCACGGCCGCCCCGAGGGGGTACTGGAACCGGTCTTCCAGGAGCCGCTCGACCCGGGTCTGGTATTCCGCTTTTTCCACGGCCTCCAGTTCGGCGCGCAACCGGGTGGCGACGTTTCCCACGCCGGTCAGGTTGAAGAACTTTCCACCGGTCCGGGCGGCCACGTCCTTCAACAGTTCCTCATTGAGCCGGGACAGGATGGGTGTGACGCCGTCCTCCTCCCGTGCCGTGCCCGTCACTCCGCCATCCTCGTCAAGGATGGGAATGGGCTGTCCCGCGGGCGTCCCCACGCCCACGGTGAACAGGCGGACCCCCTGGGCCGCCATCTCGGCCGCCACGGAGGCCGGGTCCCCTTCATGGTTTTCCCCGTCGGTGAAGACGACGACCACTTTGTGGGCACTGCCCTGGGACTCCGGTCTGTCCAGGCCCAGGGCGTTGGAAGCCGTCCTGAGTGCCCGGCCAAGGGCTGTCCCCGGGACCGGAATGTCCGCCACCTTGAGTTCCGCCAGGTAGGCCTTCAACACCTCGTAATCCAGGGTCAGCGGTGTCTGGATGAAGGCCAGGCCCGCGAAGGGAATCAGGGCCACCCGGTTGCCTTTCATGCCGTCCAGCAACCGCGTGATCTCGATGGTGGAGGCGGTGAGGCGGTCCGGCGCCACGTCCGCCGCCTTCATGGAACGGCTCGCGTCCAGCACGATACAGAGGTCCACCCCGATGCCCTTGACCGTGACCTCCTTCAGACCATACCTGGGCTGGAGCACGGCCAGCGCCAGGAGTTCCAGCGCCAGGAATGCGCACACGGCCGAAGCGATGAGGCGGCCGGTGGATCGGCGCCTCACCATGGCCCGCACCAGCCCCCGACCGGTGAACGTCGCCACCACCCGGCGCCGCCAGCGCCAGTACCATGCGTAGGCAGGGACCAGCAGCAGCGGCAGCAGCAGGATCCACCACAGCGCCGCGTTCCCCCATCGAATGTCTTCCAGGTGCAGCATGCCTTCCTGTCTACCTCGATCCTCTGTCCGTCAGGGCCATCGCCTGAACAGGGTGACCACCAGCAGTTCACCCAGCAGGAACAGGCCCAGGGCCAGCGCCAGGGGAAAAACAAAGGCTTCCCGGTACCGGCTCAGTGCCAGGGACTTGAATTCCGTCTTTTCCAGATCCTGGAATTCCTTGCGGAAATCCTCTTCCGTGGCGGCCTCGTGGAAGCTCCCGCCGGTCAGCTCGGCGATCTGGGCCAGGAGTTCGGGATTCACCGGGAATTTCTCTTTGGGACGCTCGTAGGCCGTCAATCCGTCCACCGTCTTCATAGGTTGGCCCGTGAAGGGGTTCCTGGCCGGCATGAAGGTGTCCGTCCCCGTCCCGACCAGGAAGGTGAACACCCTGACGGCGCTCGCGGCGGAGTCCTCGGTGATGAAGCGAGCCACCTCTTCGGGAGCGGCCCGCCCGGCATTGTTGTCCCCGTCCGTGATCAGGATGATGTTCCGGCTTTTGGATTCCGATCCCTCCACCCGCTTGTAAGCCCGACCGAGGGCGTCCCCGATGGCCGTGGCCTCGCCGGTGATGGTGCACCCGTTGCCGCAGGTGCCCGACGGACCGCGCAGTCCGTCGTCCAGGACCAGCGAGTCCAGGATGCCCACCATGGCGTCCCTGTCCAGGGTCAGGGGAAACTTCACCCAGGCCCGGCTCGAAAAGATCACCAGGCCGATCCGGTCCTGGTCACGAGACAGGATGAACTCCCTGATGGTCTGTCGGGCCGATTCGAAACGATTGGGGGGCTCCCGGCCCCGGGAATGATAGGTCATGATGTCTTCAGGCGACATGTCCACGGCGTTCATGGAGCCGGACATGTCCACGGCCACCACGAAGTCCGCCCCCTCCCCGGTGATCACCTCGGTCTCTTCCACCTGGGGCCGGGCCAGGGCCACCACGGCTAGGACAACGGCCAGGGTCTGCAGCAACCTCGGGACCCAGTGGAGACGACCCCACAGGGGGGGGCGACCCCGCCGGACCCAGGTCAAAGTGGGGAAATTCAGGGCCGCCGGCCTGACCAGCAGGCGCCGGATCCCGTAGACGGCCACCACGAGGGCCGGGACAAGGGCCAGCAGCAACCATGGGGACGCGAACCTCATGGACCCTCTTCCTCCCCTTCACCCGCGTCGAACGGATAGACCGGCGCCACGCGATCCACCAGGTCCCTGGCACGCGGTACCAGACCCTGGGCCTCCTCCTGGGTAGGCACGAACCGGGCGAACTTGACGAGGTCGCAGAAACCCAGGAAGTCTTCCAGCTCGGGCGGAGTGAGCCGGCCCAGTTCCCTTCCGGCCACGGCGAACATCACCTCGAAGGTGGTCATGTCCATTCCGGAGAAGCCCATGCAGCCGCCCAGGAACTCCCGCACCACCTCGGAGACCTGAAGGGCCAGTTCCTTGAAATCGCCGCTGATGGCCAGCCCCTGGGATTCGATTTGCGCCAGGCGTTCCAGGGCCACCTCCAGCGGGGGTCTCGGGGGAGGGGGGGGGCGGCGGGCTTCCTGCCAACGTCTCCAGGCCCGATACGCCAGGATTCCCCCGAAGGCCGCAGCAGCCGCCACGGCCAGGCCGAAAAGGGTCCATATGAGAACCGAATTCGGCACCCGCACTGGCACCGGATCACCGGCCGGGGCCAGTTCCGGGCTGGTCTCGTCCCCGAGGGTGGAGCCCACCTGGATGCGCAACTCCGGGGTGTAGGCGATGCCAGCCTCCCCGTCGGCGTCCACATAAGGCACTTCCATGGGCTTGAGCACCGAGGTGCCAACCCGCACGGGCAGCAGGGTCAGGCGATGGATCTCGCCCCCGGTACTCCCGGCAATGCTGGACGTGTCGCGATCCTGTTCCACCAGGACCAGGGGACTGACGTCCGGTGACTCGGGGAAATAGGCCTGGGTGCCCGTGGGAAAGGTCACGGTGAAGGACACCACGAACCGCCGACCCACGGACAGGGACAGGGGATCGATGCTCACCTGGAAATCCAGGTCGCCCGTCTCCACCACGGGATCGTCTTCTTCCGCGGGTGCGACCGTGGGCACGGCCGCCGTCAGCAGGACCATGACCACGAGAAACGGCCTGGCAACACGTGTCACAGCGCCTTCCCCTTGAGTCGCGCGAAGTGGGCGGCCAGGGCCCGGTCATAGGGTTCCGCCGTGGAAAAAAGCGTGTGGGGCACCCGCAGTCTCTTGAAGGCGCGGGTCACGTCTTCCAGGTGGCTCTGTCCCTCGGCCGCGAGTCGTCTTACAAATCCGCGACTCGCGTACACAAACTCCACGTCCCCGGTCTCGGCATCCTGCAAGGGAATCACGCCGCCCGTGGGGAGTCGATCCTCCGCAGGATCCCGCACGGTCAGGGCGTGCACGTCATGCCGCCGGGCGGTCACCCGCAACTCCCTTTCGAAATCGGGCGTCTCGAAATCCGACACCATGAAGATCGCCGCCCGCCGCTTGAGCACCCGTCCGAGGTAGGACAGGGCCCCACCCAGGTCCGTGGGCGACCCGGTGGCCTCCATGGACAGGACCTCCCGGATGATCCGCAGGGCGTGCTGCCGGCCCTTCCGGGGCGGGATGAATTTCTCGATACCCGCGCCGAAGGTCAGCAGGCCCACCTGGTCGTTGTTCATCTGGGCCGACAGGGTGATGGCCGCCGCGATCTGGGCGGCCAGTTCGCGCTTGGTGTCCTCCACCCCTTCCACGGTTTCCAGGCGCCGGTACTCGGCGCGGGACAGTCCGAAGTCCATGGAGGCCGAGGCATCCGCCAGGATGACCACGGTCAGCTCGCGTTCCTCCACGAAGTGCTTGACGAACACCTCGCCCGTGCGGGCCGACACGTTCCAGTCGATGAGCCGGACCTCGTCTCCCGGGGCATAGGGCCGCACCTCGTCGAAGCTCATGCCCCGACCCTTGAACACGCTGTGGTAGCGTCCCGAGAGCTGTTCGTTGACCAGTCGCTGGGCCGTGATCTCGATTCGTCGGACCCGGGCCAGCAGCGATTTCAGGCCCCGTTTCTTTTCCCTGGCTTCCAACACTCTCCCGACTCCGCGTGGCCTACGGCACCGGCACCGAATCGAACAACCGCTGCAGGATGTCCTCGGCCGTGAGGTTTTCCGCCTCGGCTTCGTAGGACAGGATGATCCGGTGACGCAGCACGTCCATGCCGACGGCCTTCACGTCCTCCGGGATCACGTAGCCCCGGTGGCGCAGGAAGGCGTGGGCCCGGGCGGCCTCGTTCAGGAAGATGGAGGCCCTGGGGGAGGCCCCGAACCTGATGTAGTCCCGAAGGCCTGCCACGGTCCCCTCTTCCGGGTGTCGCGTGGCGAAAACCAGGTCGATGATGTACTGCTTGACCTTGTCGTCCATGTAGATCTCGGACATCATGGATCGTGCCCGGGTCAGCTCCTCCAGGGAAAGCACCTTTTCCACGTCCGGTTCCAGGGACAGGGACATCCGTTCCATGATGTCCTGCTCTTCTTCCCGGGTGGGGTAGGTGACCCGCACCTTCAGCATGAACCGGTCGATCTGGGCCTCAGGGAGCGGATAGGTCCCTTCCTGCTCGATGGGGTTCTGGGTGGCCAGCACCAGGAAGGGCTCGGGCAGCGGGTAGGTCTGATCGCCGATGGTCACCTGGCGTTCCTGCATGGCCTCGAGCAGGGCGCTCTGGACCTTGGCAGGCGCCCGGTTGACCTCGTCCGCCAGCACCACGCTGGCGAAGATCGGGCCCTTCTTGACCTTGAACTCCCCGGTCTGCGGCCTGTATATCTGGGTCCCCGTGAGGTCCGCCGGCAGCAGGTCCGGGGTGAACTGCACGCGGGAGAAGGTGGCATTCAATACGTCGGCCACGGTCCTCACGGTCAGGGTCTTTCCCAGGCCGGGAACGCCTTCGATCAACACGTGACCGCGACACAGCAGCGCAATCAGTATACGTTCCAGCATCTCGCGCTGGCCCACCACCACCTTGCCCACCTCGGCAAGCACGCGGTCGACGAACGCGCTTTCCTTCTTGACCATCTCGGTCAGCACCCGAACGTCCTGCTCCATGGGATTCCCTCCGTTCTCGTTCGTGCAGGGTAACCCGATCAGCCCGGGATTATTCCCGTACCGATGGTGGAAGGAAGGGTAATCGGGTTCGTCCCGGGAGGCAAGGGGGGGGCGGGGTGCCCAAATCCACCGCCTAATCTGCGACCGAGAGAGTCGAGGCGGGTGCTTGCGCAAGGCGGCGAGCCGATTTGGGCGGAGGCGTACTTGATGTACGTCGAGCACCAAATCGGTGAAGCCAACGCCGCGCAAGTGCCTGGATCGGCGCTCGAAT
>JADHTP010000054.1 GCA_016784945.1 Deltaproteobacteria bacterium
GGGTCGACAGTTCACCCGGGTCCTCGAACACCGTCACTTCCAGGTCCGCATCCCCCGCCATATCCCTCAACCGCGCCTCGAAGTCTCCGGGCGTCATCCTCTGGTGGTGGTGATGCACCCCCGGCGGATCCCAGTAGAGGGCCTTCAACGCGAATCCCACTTCCGCCAGGAAGCCCGGGATCTGGAAACCGTGGCTGCGTGCCACGTCCAGCACGGAGTGGGTCTGGGTGGACATGATCACGAACCCGGCGCACAGGCCGTCGGCCCGGGCGCACGCGCGGTTCCATCGTTCCAGGGACGACCCCGCGAGGTCGGGGACTTCGGTATCGGGGACGTCCCGGCCGCGCACTCGTTCCGCCGCCCCCTTCAGCCAGTCCCGGCAGGCCTGTCGGCCCAGGGGAAGGGGCGGCCGGACGGCGGGAATGTCGCACCAGCTGTCGATGGAACGAAACGTCTCGTGGACGTCGTGCCAGGGGCTGACCACGTTGATGGCCGCGGTCCCGAAGGCGCACACCTCGTCGAAGTCCAGTTCCGGCAGCAGGCAGGAGGCGACCGCCACGCCCAGTTCATCCAGCCGGTCCTTCAATTCCCGGACGTGCCGGGACCCGGTGGCCCCGTATCCCACCAGGTTCATCGCGTTCGGCCTTTCTTCCAGGTTCCGGTCCAGGCGGGCCTGCAGGAGGTTGCTCCAGACGCCCCGGTTCGACTGGAACCGGTCCGCCGGGTCCAGGCGCGCCATGTCGTGGTGGGCCACGATCACGTCGCCGTGGGAGCCGGCTTCTTCCCGGACCACGCGCCCAACGTCCTCACCCATGACCCGCGTGTGGCAGGTTCCACCCACGATCACCATCTTTACGCCGGGTTTCGCGGCGGCCTGGGCGATGTTGTCCCTCAGGTTCTCTTCGGCCCCCATCACCACGTCGGCCTCCCCGAGGTCCGAGATCCAGAGCCTCTCGGCATCCTCGGGTCTGGGCCGGTGCCTGAAGAAGGTGGGAAAGGCGTGGACATTGGCCACGGGCTCGTAGAAGCCGTAGTTCCCGCAGTCCCTCTCGGAATGGTACAGACCCACCACCGGGCCCGGACAGCCCGTAAAAACATGGTGGCAGTCGAAGGACTCGTGGCCCGTTTCGTCCACGAAGAACTGCACCGCCAGCGCCTTGCCGTATTCGATGGTGGAGTCCGCAACCACGGCCCGTTTTCCCGACGTGATCTCGTAGTCCACACCCGGCGTGTCGCACAGGGTGAATAGGAAACCCAGGTAGCGTTCCACCAGGGCGGCGCCCTGCTGATCGGCCGGCCGTTCGTCAAGGGCAGGGAGGACCGTGAAGGACCGGGTCGAAAACAGCGCCCCCGGCAGGCCTGGTTCGGGTCGCATTTCCAGGATCAGGCGCGCCGCGGCGGATTCGAAATCAAAGCGCAGGCTGGACTCGTCGTAACCGTCCCCGGCGAACACGAATCCCCCGCAACGGGTGCGGCCCGGGACCAGGAAGGTGTCCAGACGTTCCCGGAACATGCCCCGGCCGAAGCTCACGGGACGTTCGGGGCTGCTGGGCTGGAACAGGTTGATGATGGGCACGTGATACTTGTTGATGAGGGCGGTCAGTCGTCCCAGCACGAACCTGGAGGCCGCCTCCCAGGGGGTGCCGCCGCCTTCCCGGGGTACCTGGGTCAGGGTCCAGTCGGGACCCTGGACGCCCCCATCGGATCGGGGTCCCATTCGCACGCCGGCCGGCCCGGAAGGCGTCTCCATGGCAAAGAACAGGTGGCCGTCCATTTCGAAGGAGGCCCGCCGGCATGTCACGGACTTGCCGTCCAGGGCGCGCTCCATCCATTGCAGGAACTCGTCGGGCTGGAACAGTTTCGCGTCCATGGGCCTACTCTTCGTCCGGGACGTTGCGGATGAATTCGTCGAATCCCAGTTCTCCCATGGGGCGGGGAACGGGGAGGTCCTCCACCTTCAGGCCCGACACGGCTTCGCACAGTGACCGGTACTTCGCTGCGATGGAGCTGTCCGGCGCGTGTTCGATCACGGTCCTGCGTTGCCTTTCGGCCTCGTTCACCAGGGGGTCCTGGGGAACGATTTCCAACACGTCGCCCCCGATCCGCTGTGCAAAGGCCCTTATCCGGGATTCTTCGTCGGCCAGTCCGCGCAGGTTCCCCACCAGGCCCCCCAGCCTCACACCGCTGCGGGACAACCGCACGATGGCCCGGCTGATGTTGTTTCCGGCATACAGGGACATGATCTCGCCGGACACCACGATCACCACCGCCGTGTCACGGGCATAACGCATGGGCACGGCGAAACCGCCGCAGACCACGTCGCCCAGCACGTCGTAAAGGCAGTAGTCGTAGTCCCGCCGGAAAATCCCCCCGGCCTCGAATATCTCGAACATCTTGGTGATGCCCCGCCCGGCGCAGCCCATGCCCGGGTCCGGGCCACCGGATTCCACGCAGGTCAGACCGTCGCGCCCCTCGAACAGGTAATCGTCCGAGGACAGGTCGCGGCGCTTCGCCACAACCTGTTCCATCACCGTGGGGATGGGATAGATGTCGCTGACCTTGTAACTGGAGTCATGCTTGGGATCGCAACCCACCAACAGGACCTTGCGGCCCTGCCGGGCCAGCAGGATGGCCAGGTTGGACACGATGGTGCTCTTGCCGATGCCGCCTTTTCCATAGAACGCGATGTGTCGCAATACCCGGCTCCTTCAGTCGAACGACTCACGAGGCCAGAGTATCGAAGTGCGCTGGTGGGGTGTCAAGTGACGACCGCCGGGAAACGGGGCTCTAGCCGTCCCAGTCCAGCAGGCGCTTTTCGCCTTCGATGCCCCGGATACCCGCGATGTCCTGGGTCACCTCCAGGCAGCCCCGGTAGGCGCCAATCAGCATTCCCGCTACGATCACGCATACGCCCATGCCGGGCCACAGGCGATCGCCGTACTCTATGCCCGGCACGATGAGAGAAAACGAGGTGGCCGCGAGCATGACCCCGGCGGCCCCACTCAGCATGGTGTCCAGGATTTTGTCCGGGACGTTCTTGAAGAAGAGCGCCGGGAGCGCCCCCACGCCCATCGCCAGGCCGGCCAGAGTGCTGGCCAGCAGTCCGAGCCAGAATGTCGACATGACTAATCCTCCCTGAGGGCCACTGGTGGATGAAACACTTCAGGCACTAAACTGAACGGATGAACAGAATCAAGTATCTCCGAGGAACCCGGGCCGGGTGTCACTTCTTTTCGGTGCAGGTGGCGCGGATATCTTCCAGGAGGTGGGGACAACAGGTGTCGCGATTGAACCAGATGTCCATGAGGACATTCTGGAAGTCCGGGCCGGTGATGGTGGCGCCCCGCTTTTTTCCGTCGATATAGATGGACGTTCCCCTGCCGGGGACATAGATGATGCGAACCTGGGTCTTGTCGAGAACCTTTTTGTTGAACAGGGCCAGGAACCGGTTGATCCGGCCCTGGAGGTCCCCCGAGGCGTTCTTCGGCGTCCGGGCGGTGAAGTTGTCGGTCATGGTGGCCTTCATCTTGTCCGCCGGGATGTCCCGCACGAAGTCCATGCGGAGGAGCTTCGCCTGGTCGGTGTGAACCAGCTTGATCTGGTTGCAGGTGTGTTTCTCCACATAGACCGCCATGGTGTACACATCGACCTTGAAGATGGTTTTCTCGCGCATGCCGGCGCCCACGAGATGGAGGGTTCGGCCTTCCATCGTCACGGTGTCCGGGTAGGTGGTGTCCTCCACGGTCAGGGCCATGGCCTGGATCGGGACGAACAGCAGGATGGCGAGGAAACAGAAACGGGACATGGTGAGCCCCCTGGTTGACGGCAACGCGAGGGCAGGATAGCCCAAATCCCGCCACCCCGGAAGAGGTGTCCATGGAGTGCGCAAGCTTGCTTGCGCTTTCGACCGGCATTTCAGGCCGCGCCGGACCAAGGCGGCAGCAAGCTGCCGCACTCCAAAAGGGGCCGGAGTCGGGACGATTCCCGCTGGAATTGGTGACTGGGCCTCGAAAGGCTATGATCGGGGGACGGCCACCGAATGAATTACTGATGAACGGAGGACCGATGGGCGCCATATCACTGAAGATTCCACAGACGGTCACGGTTCGCGTGGAGGGACGGGAATACAGCATAACCCGGGGAACGCGGGTCAAATCGTTCCTGCGCCGGCACCTGCCGGACCTGGAGCCCCAGTGCCTGGGCGCCACCCTGTGGAACCGCCTCGTAGCCCTGGAAGCACCCATCGCCTCCTCCTGCGATCTCGTGCCCGTGACCTACGCCAGCAAGGCAGGGGCCCGCATCTACCGGGCCACCCTCACCATCATGCTCTGCGAATCCGCGGCACGTCTCTTTCCGTCGGCCCGTGTCCAGGTCGGACAGGCCCTGGGCGACGGATACTACTTCGACGTTTCCATGGAGCCGACCCTTACACCGGAGGACGTGGCGGCCCTCGAGGACGAGATGCGAGCCATGGTGGAAAGGAAGGAAGCCCTGGCCACCATGCGCGTGCCGGTCCACGAGGCCGTGGAGGCCTTCGAGGCCCAGGGCTATGGTTCCCAGGCCTCGATCGCCCGGACCTTCCGGGAAGGCTGGGTCAACCTGGTCACCATGGGCAACCACGTGAACCTGTGGCTTCATCCCCTGCTTCCCACCACGAAGAAGATCCGGTCGTTCCTGGTCCGCCCCTTCGGGGACGGGCTAGTCCTGAGCTTCCCCCCGTTCGGGAAGCCGGACGACCGGCCCGGTGAACTGGGGGATCAGAAGGCGCTTTTCGCCGCCTACCGGGAAACCCGCGACTGGAACCGCCTGGTGGGGGTGGAGACCGTGGCGGACCTGAACCGATCGGTGGTCAACGGGGACATCGGGGAGGTCATCCGGGTGGCGGAGGCCCTGCACGAGCGCAAGGTGGCCGCAATAGCCGACGAGGTGGCCAGTCGTCAAGGATGCCGCATGGTGCTCGTGGCGGGGCCGTCCTCGTCGGGGAAGACCACCTTCGTGAAGCGCCTGCGTTTGCAGCTCATGGCCATCGGACTCAGGCCCAAGGCCCTGTCCACGGACGACTACTACGTGAACCGGGAGGACACGCCCCGTGACGAAGACGGGGAATACGACTACGAGTGCCTGGAGGCCATCGACCTGGACCTCCTCAACGAACAACTGGCGGCGGTGATGAAGGGCGAGGCGGTCAAGACGCCCCGATATTCCTTCACGAAGGGATCCCGCACCTTTCGCAAGGACCCCTTCCACTTGGAACCCCGGGAGATCCTGCTCATCGAGGGCATCCACGGCCTCAACGACCGTCTCACCGAGGCGGTGCCAGACAACAGGAAGTTCAAGATCTACGTGAGCGCCCTGACCCAGTTGTGCATCGACGACCACAACCGGATCTTCACGTCCGACGCCCGGCTGATCCGACGCGTGGTCCGGGACCGGCGCTATCGCGGCTACACGGCGGCCCAGACCCTGTCCCGGTGGGCCAAGGTGCGGGCCGGGGAGATGCGCTGGATCTACCCCTTCGAGGGCCGGGCCGACGCCATGTTCAACAGCACCCTGGTGTACGAGGCGGCAGTCCTCAAGGTCTTCGCGGAGCGGTTCCTCATGGAGGTGCCCGAATCGGACCCCACCCACGTGGAGGCCACGCGACTGCTGGAATTCCTGGACCTGTTCGTCCCCATCTTCTCCGACGACGTGCCGGCCACCTCCATCCTGCGCGAATTCCTGGGCGGATCGTCCTTTGAATACTGAGCGAGGAGATCGATATGCTGGAAAAGCTGTTCGGCCTTCGCGCGGCGGAAACCACGGTGAAGATGGGAGACCGCCGGATTCGTGCTGTACCCGCTGTTCATGGCGGTGGCCGGGCGGATCCGCGAGGTCAAGGCGGGCATGTGGGTGCTGACGGCACTCTCCCTCCTCTTTTTCGTCTTCTACCAGCCACCATGAATATCCGAGATCCGTCACCGCAGCGGTCTGCTGGACAGGACTTTCGTCACGAGGTTTCGGATACGCTAGATCCAACAAGGCGCGGGGTTCCAGGGACGACGAAGGCGTAGCTGAAACCTACGTTGAGGAAGTCCCGGGGCGCAGCAACGCAGTTGGTCGGGATGTAGCCGGAACCGCAGTAGAACGATCTGTCAAGCAGACCGCTACAACGGATTCATGCACTGGTAGGTGTGGGTGTACTGGGAATCATAGGCGCAGACCTTGCTCTGCTGCGTGCAGTTCTCGGCCACGATCTGGCCTGATTCGGCGGTGCCGGTGCAGTAGTAGAGCCAGTTGTCGGTCCAGCAGAAACCCACTTCCTCGATGTAGCCGCAGGTGGCCCCTTCCACGGGACGGCACCCGAAGCTCGGACAGCCCCAGCCCACGGGACAGGACCCGCAGGACCCGTCACAGCCGTCGTCCCCGCACTCCTTGTCCGTGCAGTTGGGGACGCAAGGCGGCTTCTCTACACAGCCGAACTTGTCCGCCCAGGGGTCCCATCCGCAGACCAGGTCGCCCTCTTCCTTGGTGCAGTCGATCTTGATGAGCACGTCCTGGCCGCCCACCTGTGAGCAGTACAGCACGTAGTGCCCTTCGCACTTGCCCTTGTCGGGGTGCACGCCCTGGCAGGGCCCCACCACGCAATGTCCGGACTCCGTGCAACTCTGGCCGGCCCCGCAGGTGCCGCATTCGTCCGTGTTCCCGCAAACCGGGTCGGGCCCGCACTCCCTGTCGAGGCACTCGGGTATGCATTGTTCGAAATAGCACTTGAAATCGTCCTTGCAGACGAACCCGGCATCCTTGTCACACTCGCCGCAACTCCCGCCGCAACCGTCATCCCCGCACAGCTTGCCCTCTTCGATGCAGTCGGGGATGCAGATCTTGGCGCACTTGGCGCCTTCGTCGGCACACGCAAAGCCCCATTCGCAGAATCCGCAGATGCCGTCGCAGCCGTCGGGTCCGCAGATCTTTCCCTCGCAGTCCGGGACGCAGGGCCCCTTGTCCACTGGACCCAGGTCCTCCGGGCCCATGTCGGGCTCCTCTTCCTTCACGTCTTCCGCCTGTGTGCCCTCGTCGCAGGGACAGGGATCGTCCGGCACGGTCGTGTCCTCGCCGATCATGCCGTCATCGGGGGCCACCGTGTCTTTGTCGGGGGGCTTGATTCCCGGATCGCCGGGTTCTCCCGGGTCGCCGGTCACCTTATCCACGTCCCACAGGACATCCACCACCTGGATGTCGAACTCGATCCGGTCCCACACGTCGCCGGGATTCCCGACGTCGGGGTCGGTGCCGGAACTGCTGGAGCAGCCCGGTTGAATCATGGCGACGGCCAGTGTCAAGAGCAATCCATGGAAGGATGAAAGACGTCTCATGGGGGGATTGTAGGGTTTATTCACCACTTTCTGCAAGCCCTCGACGTTGACACCCCGGGGGAAAACAATCTAAATTATTCGCCGGGTTTCGTCATCCAGGAGTGAGATATGCATGGTTCGTGGTTGGCCGGCTTTCTGGCTGTGGCGGTTTGCGCACCGGTCCTGGCGGCCGAAAAGGACGACCTGGCGGCGGAAGCCTGGGTGGTGCTGGAGAAGGGCGTCAGAAGCGGTGACATGATGGCCCGCGCCCGCGCGGTGGAGGCCCTGCCGCTGGTTCCCGGAAAGGCGGATGCCGCGGCCCCCTACCTGAAGGATGCCCTGCAGGACCACCAGTGGGTGGTGCGCAAGGCCGCCATCAAGGCCCTGTCCCGACAGAACCCCGGTGAAGCCCTGGACCTGGCCGCCGAGGCACTCGGCAATCCCAACCTGCCCCTGGACGAAGACGCCTACGATCTCATGTCGGGATTCAAACCGAAGACCGGCAAGAACCTCCTGCACCAGGCGATCCTGGACCCCAACAACCCGGCCCGCGAGGCACTGATGGAGGCGACCCTCGCCCAGGATATTTCCACGGTGGCCGAGGTCATGGAAGCGGGCCTGGCGGCAAAGGATCCCTTCTTCGAAAGCAAGCTCGTCATGATTCGACACGAGCAGAAGGGACCTCTGGCCCAGAAGCTGCTCTCAAGTCGCCATTCCGCCGTGGTGGCCGCGGCCCTTCGTTTCATCCGTGACTCCGGGATCAATGTCCCCGAATCCAGCCTGAAGCGTCGACTAAAGTCCAAGGACCGGGAGGTCCGCTTCACGGCCGCCGAACTCCTGGCCCGACAGGGAAACTCCAGCGCGGTAAAGGTGCTTCTTCCCCTCCTTGACGGGACCCACGACGACAAGCTGCGCTTTCTGAAGGCTGCTGCTGAGGCCCCCTCGGAGGGCCTGGTCCCGCGGCTCAAGAAGTTCCTCGCCCCCACCACCCCCGTTGACTTGCTGGTGGAGGTATACCGTTCCTTCGCCGGTTCCACCGACATCCAGGTCCGCAAGCGCGTGGAAGAGGACCTGGTGGCCACCATCCTGCCCCGACGGGCCGCGGCCACCCGGGCCATCGGCCGCCTCCTGGGCACCCGTGCCCTGCCCCGTCTCTACACGTTGATGAATGACGGAAGCCCCCTCATCCGCCGCCTGGCCGTCGAGGGCGTCGGGGAACTGGGGCAGGCCGAATCGGTGGAACGCCTGGAGCGGGCGCTTAGAGACACGGAAAGGGACGTGCGGCTCGCGGTGGTGCAGGCCCTGTCCCGCATCCACGACAAATCCGTGATCGGCGTGGCATCCTTCGTTGTCTACGACCCGGATCCAGAAATCAAGAAAACGGCCATCCTCGCCGTTTGCAACGTGAACCACGACGATTCCCTGCCCATCCTGCGCATCCACGTGGAGAACCCCGACCCCGAGATCCGTTACAACGTGGTGCGGGCCATGATCTACCTGGATCCGGGCATGGCACTGACCTACTTCGACAGGGCGCTCGCCGGTCTGCGAGCCGGTGACCTGGTGGCACTGACCGAGCTGTTCCGTGAAAAGTTCCTGCCGTTTCTGGCCAGGGCAGCCCGGTCCGAACGGGCCTGGGCGCGCGAGGGCGCCTTGCGGGGCGCCGTCCTGCTGCCCGGTCGGGAAACGGATTTCCTGAAGGAAAGCGGCGCCACCAATCCCCACGCCGATGCCCGCCGGTTCGCCCTGGAACGCCTGAGGGTTCTGTCCTGCCCCGAGGCCCTGTCCCTTGCGGAGGCCCTGAAGAAGGACGACGACCCGGAGGTCCGGATCGTCGCCCTCGAAACACTGGTTCACTGCGGCGACAACTCGACCCTTCCATTGGTCCAGGACGGCCTTTTCGACCGGGAGGAGATCGTCCGGGTCACCGCCGCACGCGGGTTGCTCCAGTACCCCAAGGGCAAGGTCCGCAAGAAACGCGGCCGCAAGAAGAACAAGCGGTGAAGAAAGCCTTCCTGTTCGATATCGACGGGACCCTGATCACCACGGGTGGGGCGGGCCGCGCCGCCATGAGCCGCGCCTTCGAAGACCTGTTCAAGGTCCCTGACCCCTTTCACGGCGACACGTTTTCCGGCAAGACGGACCCCATCATCTTTCGGACGGCCGCCGTGAGGCATTTCGGCCGGAACCCCACCCCCGACGAAGAGCGGGCCTTTACCGAACATTACATCGAGTGTCTCCCCGAAGACCTGGCGGCGTCCCCCGATTACCGGGTCCTGCCCGGCGTTGATCGCCTGCTGGAAGCCCTGTCGGCCAGGCCCGACTGCCTGCTCGGCCTGTGCACCGGCAACATGGAACCCGGCGCCCGCCTCAAGCTGAAGCAGGGCGACTTGAACCGGTTCTTCGAATTCGGCGGGTACGGTTCCGATAGCGGGGACCGTGCCGAATTGACCCGCCTGGCCTGCGAAAGGGCAGTCAGGCTGGCGGGCGGCCCGGTGGAACCACTGGTGGTGGGCGACTCCACGCGGGACGAGAAGGCCGCCCGGGACAACGGCTATGCCGTGGCCCTCGTGGCCACCGGCTGGACGGAGCCCGAGGTGCTCCGGGAGCTGGCGCCCGATTTCTTTTTCGACTCCTTCGAGGACACCGAATGCGCCGTGGCCCGCCTTATGGGTCTGGGCGAGGGCCTGCGGGCCGATCCGGACCACCTGGAAAGGGCTGTCCATCGCCTGCGCCAGGGCGGCGTGATCATTCACCCCACCTCGACCCTCTATGGTTTCGGCGGAGACGCCACGAACCCGGCGGTGGCGGCCCGGATCAGGGGACTGAAAGGGGGGCGCGCGGGGCCGTTCATCGTACTCGCTTCGGACACCGATGCAGCCCTTTCACTGGCTGCCGAAGTGCCAGACGGAGCCCTGGCCCTCGCCCGTGATTTCTGGCCCGGCCCGCTGACCCTGGTGCTCCCGGCGGCAAAGGGCGTACTCCCGGGCGTGCAGGCCCCGGACGGGACCTTCGCCGTGCGGGTGGACCCCCATCCCGTGGCAAGGGACCTGTGCCGGGCCCTGGATCGCCCGCTGCTGTCCACGAGCGCCAACCGTTCAGGCGCCCCCCCCCCGGGCAGGGCCGCAGACGTGGACGCCGCCCTGGTGGCCGCCACGGACCTGTTCATCGAAGACGCCGCTCCCCTGGCAGGGGCGCCTTCCACGGTGGTCCGCTTCGCCCCGCAGGGCCTGGAGGTCCTGCGAGAGGGCGCCATTTCCGCCGCGGACCTTGCCGTGGCCGTTCGTTGACTTCCCCCACCTCACCCGGTAGCATTCGTCACCCATCCCTTGACAACCGGAGGCGACATTGAAAACCCAGCCTTTGACGGCGGTAGTGATTCTTTCGGTATTGTTGACATTGTCAGCCTGTGAATCGTCGTTCCAGGATGCCGTTTCAGCCGCTCCGGCCGTGGAAGACGACTTCGTCATGCTGCCTGCATGGCCCACGCCTTCCGAAAACACCGTACCCGGAAAGGCCGACACCTTTTCCGACTTTCGGGCCGAGCACCCCGACTGGTACGCGGCCACCGAGCCCCCCAAGGACAAGACGTTCAGGGCGTTCCTGGAGTGGGAACCGACCCAGATCCTTCTGCTGGCCTATCCCAGCGCCGGCCTGGAAACCGACGTGACCAACTCCATCGCCATGCTCGGCGTACACGCGGCGCCCTATGCCGAGGTGTGGATCGTGTCCAAGCCCGAGGGAGCCAGAGAGAAGATCCTGCAACATATGAAGGATGGGGGCCTTTCCCAGAACCTGCTCGACACGAAGATCAAGTTCTTTGATTTCGAGGCCGACTCCATCTGGATGATCGATTACGGACCCTTCCCCCTGCTGGATGACAACGGGGTGCTGGCGTTCACCGACCTCCGCTACTACAGCAACCGGGTGTGGGACGATGCCATCCCCGCCCGCATCGCACAGCAATGGGGCATCACGGACTACCGGGGCCAGATGGACTTCGAAGGCGGCAATTTCATCACCGACGGTGACGGCCTCTGTTACGCCACCCAGGGAATGTACTGGGAAAACGGCAATGACATCGAGGGAGTGAACCAGGTGGTGAAAGACTACCTGGGCTGCGAGGAACTGGTCATCATCCAGCCCTTGAAGGGGGAAGGCACCACCCACATCGACATGCTCTACAAGCTGGTGCGGCCCAACCTCGGCGTGCTGGGCAAGTACACCGAAGCGCAGGATGCCGACAACGCCAAACTGCTGGACGACAACGCGGACATCCTGAATGCGGTGGTGCCCCCCGGCGGCGGCACCATGAAGACCCTCCGCATCCCCATGCCGCCCAATTCCGACGGGGCCGGCAAGGTCTGGCGCACCTACACCAACTCCACCTTCGTGAAGCCCGTCAACATGTGGCCGGTCTACACGGATTACCAGGACCTGCAGGCCGAGGCCCTCGACGTCTGGCAGACCGCCATGCCGTCCTGGGAACACCCGGGGATCCTGTCCGACGTGATCATCACCTGGGGCGGCGCCATGCACTGCGTGTCCCGCAACATCCCGGCGGGGACCTTCGAAAAGTGGATTCCAGACGGCACCTGCGTGGATGGCACCTGTGACGCACCCCTGTACGGCTACTTGGGCGACTGCGATGGTGACGCGGACTGCTATGGGCCCGACTGGCTGTGCAAGTGCAACGACTGCGCCGCCGGATGCGCCCCCGTCCCGGACAAGTGCGGCGGCATCACCTACGACGGGTGCTGCACGACGGGCGGCGATCTTCAGTACTGCGAAGACAACGAGATCATGACCGTAAGTTGCGGCGAGACACCCTGCGGCTGGGATCCCGACAACAACTGGTACGACTGCGAAATGGCCTGCGAAGGACCTGATGGATACCCCGGCTCCTGCCCGGGCCAGACCTACCAGTTCACCGTCACCGAGGCCGGTAGCTGCGTGGACGATATCCTGAACCAATGCGTGGCCAGCGTGGCCCAGACCACGGATTGCGCCGCCGACGGCAAGGTCTGCGGCGAGGACCCGGCCAATCCCGGAACCTTCGGCTGCATGGACGAGCCCTGCGTGGACGAGTGTCAGGAGGGCGATGCCCAGTGCCTGGACTATCCGGGCGGACGGGCCATCTGCCAGGCCGATGCCGAAGGCTGTCTGAAGATGGTGGAAACACCGTGCGTGGCCGGCCTCGAGTGCCTGAACGGCCAATGTGGGGCGCCTCCCCAGCCCGACGTTCCCGTGACGCCCGACGTCATCACCGGCGACACCACCGGCGACACCGGCACGGGCACCGACCTCCCGGGCGAGACCGGCGGTGAGGACGATGGCGGTTCAAGCGGCTGCTCCGCCTCCGGTGTGCCGTCTTCTTCATGGCCAGCACTGGCCCTGCTGCCCCTGTTCGCCATTCTGATTCGGAGAAGAATGACCGGGGGGACGTTGATCGTCAATCGTTGAGCGTGGGGTCCGATGGCTTGTAGGGGATGGACACCCGTCCATCCCACCGAGCCGGAAGGTCGATCCAGGTGGGTCGCCCCTACAAGGGTCCGTCCACGATTGACGCCAGACGCCTAGGAATCGATGTCCGAAATGCCGTACTTGCTCAGCTTGTAGCGCATGGAACGGAAGGAAATGCCCAACAGTCCAGCCGCGCCCTTGCGAACGCCGTTGGACCTCTTGAGGGCGTTGTAGAGAATTCGCTTCTCGATATCCGCCAGCCGGCCCTCCAGGTCAATCCCTTCGGGGGGGATCCGGGCCACGTCATCTTCGGGCGACATCTCGCCGGCACGGGCCACGCGGACATGCTCGGGCAGGGCTTCCATGCCGATGGTGTCCGCCACGGCAAATGTCACGCTGTGCTCGATGACATTTTCCAGTTCGCGCACGTTGCCGGGAAACCGCAGACCCTTGAGGTGTTCCATGACCTCGGGGTCGATGGTCAGGGGGCCCCTTTCCAGTTCCTTGCAGTACTTCTCCACGAAATGGTGCGCCAGGTACGGAATGTCCTCCACCCGCTCTCGCAGGGGAGGCAGGTGTACCCGGATCACGTTCAGACGGTAATACAGGTCCTCGCGGAAGCCGCCTTCCTTGACCTCGACTGACAGGTCCTTATTGGTGGCCGCAACCACCCTCACGTCCACCTTCACTTCCTGGGTGCCGCCCACCAGGCGAAGGCGGTGCTCCTGCAGGAAGCGCAGCAGTTTCACCTGCATGGGCAGCGACACCTCGCCGATCTCGTCCAGGAAGACCGTGCCGCCGTTGGCCGATTCCAGGAGTCCGTGCCGCGTTGCATGGGCGCCCGTGAAAGCGCCCTTCACGTGGCCGAACAGCTCGGATTCCATGAGCGTGTCGGGTATGGCGCCGCAGTTAACCACCATGAAGGGGCGTTCCTTGCGGGGGGAGTTGAAGTGGATGGCGCGCGCCACCAGTTCCTTTCCCGTGCCGCTGTCGCCGGTGATCAGAACGCTGGTCTTCGTGGGCGCCACCCGGGCGATGGTTTCGAAAATCTGCTGCATCCGGGCGGTCTTGCCGATGATCTGTTCGAAACGGTAACGCCCCGACAGCTCCCGCTTCAGGCGGATGTTTTCCAGGGACAGGTTCCTCTTTTCCAGGGCCTTGTCCACGGTGATGCTGATCTCTTCGAGTTTGAACGGCTTGCCCACGTAGTCGAAGGCGCCCCGGCGCATGGCCTCGATGGCTGTCTCCACGGTGGAATAGGCCGTCATGATGATGACCTCGGTGAGCGGCGCCACGCCCTTGCAACGGGACAGCACGTCCAGGCCCGATTTCTTGCCCAGCTTCAGGTCGGTCATTACCAGGTCGAACTGTTCACCCTCGATTTCACCCATGGCCTGGTCCGCGTCGATGGACACCACCACGTCGTGCCCGGTCTTCAGCAGGAACATCTTGAGAATTTCTCTTAAGGATGCGTCGTCTTCGACTACGAGGATTCGCGCCATGGTGCAGGTATGATACATCATCCGGGTCAACTGGGGGGGCTGGTGTACGGAAG
>JADHTP010000055.1 GCA_016784945.1 Deltaproteobacteria bacterium
CTGACCCATGCGTCCCCGAAGTTCGGCATCCAGTGCCGGTGAAGGGGTTTCTTCGATGATTTTCTGGTGGCGTCGCTGGATGGAACACTCGCGTTCGAAGAGGTGGACCGTGTTCCCCTGGGAATCGGCCAGGACCTGGAATTCCACGTGGCGTGGTCGATCCAGGTACTTTTCCAGGTAGATGCTGCCGTCGCCGAAGGCCGCCTGGGCCTCGCTGGAGGCCACCTGTGCGGCATCCTGGAGGTCTGCGGGGGCTTCAACCACCCGCATGCCCTTCCCGCCGCCGCCGGACGAAGCCTTCAGAAGAACGGGATATCCGATCGTGTCGGCCGCGGCCAACAGTTTCTTCGGATCGGACTCGGGCTCGGACTGACCGGGAATGACCGGCACTCCGCTGTCCATCATCATCCGGCGCGCCGTGGTCTTGTCGCCCAACCGGGCCATGGACTCGGCAGGTGGTCCAATGAAAACCAGCCCGGCATCGGTGACCGCCCGGGCGAAGGCTGGGTTTTCCGACAGGAACCCGTAACCCGGGTGAACGGCCTCGGCACCGGAATCGAGGGCGGCCTTGACCACCTTGTCGATGTCCAGGTAAGAGGCGGACGGCTCCGGATCGCCCAGGCACACGGCTTCATCGGCCGATGCCACGTGCAGGGCCCCGGCGTCGGCATCGGAATAGACGGCAACGCTGGTGATCCCCATCTCGCGGAGCGTGCGCATCACGCGGACGGCGATTTCGCCGCGATTCGCAACCAGGATCTTCTTGAACATTCTTCCTCTCTCTACATGCGGAAAGTGCCGTGTCCCTGGTCGCGATCGTCAAGAGGGGCGTTCAGGGTCACCGACAGGGCCAGGCCCAGCACGTCGCGGGTCCTGGCCGGGTCCAGTATGCCGTCGTCCCAGACGTTGGATGTGCTGTAGTAGGCGTCGCCCTCCTTTTCGGCCTCATCGATGATGGGCTGACGGATGGCGTCCTTGAACTCCTGGGGCAGGGGGCCCTGTCCCTCGCGGATCATCTGGTCGTTCTTGACCGACACCAGCACATTGGCCGCCTGTTCGCCGCCCATGACGCCGATCTTGGCGTTGGGCCACATCCACAGGAAACGCGGGCCGTAGGCGCGGCCGCACATGCCGTAGTTCCCGGCGCCGAAGGAGGCGCCCAGGATGACCGTCAGTTTGGGGACGGTGGCGGTGGACACGGCGTGAACCATCTTGTGGCCGTCCTTGGTGATGCCGCCCCTCTCGTATTCCTTGCCGATGATGTAGCCGTTGATGTTCTGCAGGAACACCAGGGGGATGCCCTGGCGGTCGCACAACTGGATGAACTGGGTGGCCTTCAGCGCGCTGTCTGAAAACAGGATCCCGTTGTTGCCCAGGATGCCCACCTGGTAGCCGTGGATGTAGGCCCAGCCACAGACCAGCGTGGGTCCGTAAAGTTCCTTGAATTCCAGGAACTCGGACCCGTCCGCCAGTCGGGCGATGACCTCGCGGCAGTCATAAGGTGTGGTGATGCTCTTGGGAACGATGCCGTAGATTTCCTTCTGATCGTAGAGGGGGGCCGCTGGTGGCCTGGTGGGGATCCGTGATTTCGGATTATCGGGGAGAAGCCGGACCACGTCCCGAACGATGTCGATGGCGTGATCGTCGTCTTCGGCGAAATAGTCGGAAACGCCCGACTCACTGCAGTGGACCATGGCCCCGCCCAGGTCCTCCGCCGTGACGTCCTCGCCGGTGGCGGCCTTCACCAGGGGCGGTCCACCCAGGAAGATGGCGCCGGTGCGGTTCACGTGGATCACGTGGTCGGACATGGCGGGAATATAGGCGCCACCGGCCGTGCACAGACCCATGACAGCCGTGATCTGGGGGATGTTCATCTTGGACATGATGGCCTGGTTGTAGAAGATCCTCCCCCCGTCGTCCACGTCGGGAAAGATCTCCGACTGCATGGGCAGAAAAGCACCGCCCGAGTCCACCAGGTTCACGGAGGGCAGGTGGTTCTCCATTGCGATGGTCTGTATGCGCAGGGCCTTCTTGACTCCCATGGGGTAGATGGTCCCACCCTTGATCATGGGATCGCTGGCATTGACCATGACCTCGCGGCCGTTGACCACGCCGATGCCGCACCGGCTGCCGGCGCTGTGGACCCGACCGTCGTACATCCCCTTGGCGGCCAGGGGGGCAATCTCGAGCCAGGGAGTGTCGGGATCGAGCAGGCGGTCCAGCCGTTCCTGCACCGTCAGCTTCCCCAGTTCGGCGTTGCGATTGCGGGCCTTATCGGACCGATCTTCCCGGGCCTTCTTCAATTCGGCCTTCAGGTCGTCCACGAGGGCATCCATGGCCTCGTAGTTTTCCCTGTAGGCCTTGCTCTTGGGATCCACGGCCGTCTCGATGACGTTCATCAGTATCTCTCCAGGAGTTCGTCCGCGATGGCCATTCGGGCCGTCTCCACGGTGGTGCCGGCCATGGCCATCCCCTTGGCGTCGCGATAGGCGCATTCCGCCACGGTGCCCGATATGTATCCCTGTCCCGCCGTGACCTGGAGGGCCGTCCATTTCAGGACCCGGTGCATGAGGCCGATGCAGGCGTCGGCCAGGGATAGATCGTTGTGCAGGGTGTACCAGCGTCGGGCCTGGCCGTACTCTTTGGGGCACAGCAGGTGGGACTCTTCCATCTTCACGTCTCGCAGGGTCAGGTCGCTCACCATCAGGCCGTGGAGCCCCATGAGGCGCAAGGGGCGGCCGGCCGTCGATTCTTGTACCATCAAACGGAGGGTTTTTCATTAATGGATAGTCCGTATAATGGGTGTCGGCGCCAAGGGAGTGGAAGCTGAAAATGAAACCGAAGGGACCAACCCGGGTGATGGTGGGTCTGATGGTGGCGTCAATGTCCCTGGGAGTCGCCTGTCGAGGCGACCTGGCGCCGGGATCGCTGTCACCGGACATGGGGACCAGTCGGCCCCGCAATGACCTGCCGGGCCTGCCGAATTTCGCCAGGCTTGACGATGGCCTGTACCGGGGGGCACAGCCCACGGCCGAAGGGTTTGCCCGGCTGAAGAAGATGGGCGTGAAGACCGTGGTCAACCTCCGTAGCCTCCACTCCGACCGGGAAGAGATGAAGGGGCTGGGACTGGACTACGCCCACATCTCCTTCAAGCCGTTCATGGCTGAAGACGAGGACGTCACGGCCTTCATGAAGGTGGCCACGGATCCGGACAGGCGGCCGGTGTTCGTGCACTGTCAACACGGGGCTGATCGCACCGGCACCATGGCCGCCGTGTACCGGGTGTACGTGCAAGGATGGTCCATGGAGCGGGCCCTGAAGGAACTGCCCGCCTTCGGCTTCCACGAGATTTGGGCGAACCTGCCCCGATACCTCGCGGACATGGACCTCGCGGACATGAAACGACAGGTGGAACAGGCTTCAATGCCTGCCTTGGAACGCATACCGTGATGGTCTGATGGAACTCTTCCTGACACACGACTGCAACCTGAGATGCCGGTACTGCTACAACGGGCGGCATTTCAAACGGGTCATGCCGCGGCGGGTCATGGAGGCCGCCGTGAGCCTGGCCTTCGACAGGGGAGAAGGACCGGTCACCGTGAGTTTCTTTGGTGGGGAGCCCCTGATGGAATTCCACCGGTTGAAAGACGGGGTGGCACTGAGCCGCGCGGCCTCGAAACGCAGCGGGCGGGAGGTCCGTTTCCAGGTGACCACCAACGGCACCCTGCTTTCCGGCCGTCGACTGGAATACCTGGTGGCCGGGGGGGTCAGCCTGAACGTGAGCCTGGACGGCAACCGGGCGGTCCAGGATCGTCGCAGACCCTTCAGGAACGGAAAGGGATCCCACCGTCGGGTGGTGGAGAACCTGCTCCGTGCCAGGGTGGTGGCCGGGAAGGTCACGGTCACCATGGTGGCCGGGCCCGGTCATCTGGCGGAGCTTCCCGCCTCCCTGGCCCATATCCTGTCACTCGGCGTCGAAACCGTCCACCTGGCCCTCGATTATCACGCGGACTGGAGCGCGGGGGACGTTGAAGCGCTGGGAGTCGCCCTAGAAGTGGTGGGGAATTGCTGGGTGGATGCCTACCGCCGGGGCCGGCCGTTTTCCCTGCCTGTCTTCGATTCGAAGATCGCGAGGCACGTTCTGCAGCCGCTGGTGAATTTTCCCCGGTGCGCCTGCGGAGACCGGGAATGGACCGTGGCGCCTTCAGGACGGATCTACCCCTGCGATCGCATGGTAGGGGACGACGACGGGAACGGGCCCGTGATAGGCGATGTCTTCGCCGGGTTCGATGCCGAGGCCACTGCGCGGTTCCTGGGTTGCCACCAGGGGACACCCGATCGGTGTCGGGACTGCGACGACTCGCCGCGCTGCCTGTTCTGGGCCTCCTGCGTCAAGTATGGCCTCACGGGGAACGTGGGAGAACCGCCGGACATCTTGTGCCGATTGGAGCGGACGGTGATCAGGGCGGCTGACAGGGCGGCCGCCATCCTCTTCGAGGAGGGCAACGCCACCTTCATCCGGCGCTTCTACCAGGGGCACTATGCCCGTCGGGTCCTACATGCCCTGGGTTTGAAGACGGGAGACGTCGATCAACGGTAGCCAGTAGACGAGTTCCCATGCTTTTGCGTATCATGTGCACAGGCAGGAGGTGGCCGTGAAGGGACGTAAACCCGAATATCCAACGCTGCTCGAACTGATCCGCGGACGGGCGAAGCGGGCGGCCATCGCGGGCAGCAGCGCCGCCGTCATCGCCACCGTGGGTTGTAGTTCCACGGGCGGTACCGGCGGCGGCATGCCGGTGCCGGACATGGGCTGGAAGGACGAGGACGCGCTCGTGGAGGACACTACCGACCTTCCCGTGGAAACGGACAACTACATCCCCCTGGCCGGCTACATGGAGTGGGACGTCCATGAACCCGGGGATCCCGACGCCAAAGATGGCAAGTAGGGCCAATCGCCTATCGCCAATCGCCGAATGTTGATCGTCCATCGTTGATCGTGGGGGAACGGCGGGGCCGAAAGCTCTTGTCCGGCCTTTCCGCCGATCGACGATCAACGATCAACGTCCCCTAGAGGATCTCCAGCATCTCCGCCGCGGCACCCACGGTGGCGCTGACGACCTTGGTGGCAAAGACCGGGCCCAGGGTGTCCACGCTGTCCGGGCCGGCGGCGCAGTGGTAGTAGGGGTTCCGGAAATTGGCCGTGTTGCCCCGATCGGCCAACCATTTCGTCGATTCCGGGAACAGCAGGTCGAAACCCATGGGCACGCCCTGTGAGCCGGGCGCTGTGTCGGAATAGCCGATCATCTCGTACACGAAGGCCACGGTGATCCTGTCCTCGGACGCCTTGGCCCGCATGGCGTAGGCCATGGCCCCCACCAGTCCGATTTCTTCCTGGTCCCAGCAGGCCACCACCAGGGTGCGCGCGTATTGGGCCTTGGCCAGAACACGGGCTGACTCCAGGAGACCGGCCACGCCGCTTCCGTTGTCGTCCGCGCCCTCACAGCCCGCGATGTGGTCATAGTGGGCGGACACGATGACCTTTTCGTCCTTTTTCGTGGATCCTTCCAGGACGCCGATGACGTTGACGCCAACACCGTTTTCCCCGTACTCCTGGAGTTCCACGGTGTAGCCGAGGTCGGCGAAGCGCTGGGCGCACAGGTCCTGAACGGCCTTCCAGTGGTCGGAGCCGGGAGGTCGAACGTCGGCCACGAAATCCAGGTCCAGTTCATAGTTGGACTGGCTGACCATGCCCGCCAGTATCTCGGGCGTCAGGGGCGTGGCACCGGGATCGGACGGGATGTCGACGACCACCCCGTCGTCGCTGCCCGACTCGCCCCCGTCGCTTCCACAATGGGGGGCCATGAATGCGACCAGTGCGACCAGGGCGATCCAGGACGTGGACGCCGCGTAGGGACGATGGGACATGAACTGTACCTCGGCGATTGACAGATCAGGATGTAATCGTTACCAAGGCATGCTGTCAATGAGAGGAACGAACATGATTGGCGCCAGCCGGATGAGCCGTACGATATCGAAGTTCAACGCCTTTCCCGCGCCCATACGGAAACGCCTGATTTCCTTCATCATGGGCCACATGGTCCCCTACGTGGGCACCTCGGGGATCGTGATCGAGGAAATGACCGAGGAGAGGCTGGTCGCCACCATCGCCAACCGCAAGAAGGTCCAGAACCACATCCACAACGTGCATGCCGCCGCCATGGCGCTCATTGCCGAAACCTGCACCGGCTTCGTGGTGGCCATGAACCTGCCCGACGACAAGCTGCCTCTCATCAAGACCCTCAAGGTGGACTACCTGAAGAGGACCAAGGGGGACATGAAGGCCGTCGCTACCCTGACCCCCGAGCAGCGGGAAAGGATCCGAACCGAGGAGCGGGGCAACCTGCCGGTGGAGATCCACGTCACCGACGAGACCGGCGAGGAACCCATCCAGTGCGAGATGATCTGGGCCTGGGTCACCAAGACGAAATAATGACCAGGTGACTGTCCCCAGGTTTTAGAACACGTCCGGTCCCACTTCCAGCAGATAGTCGGGGGTGAACGACAGGGGATAGACGAAACCCTCGGGGTGGTGTGACTCGACGGTGGCCGCGATGTCACCGGGGGCGATTTCGGCCCCCTTCTCGTGCCAGAAGGCCTCCACCCCGGCATTGTGCTCGGCCGTCTGGCCCAACAGGGCGAAATTGGCGTCGGGGTCGTCGGACACCTGGCCCGCCAGGGCAGGCCCCACCAGGTTCCGGTAGATGCGACGGCGCGCTTCCCGGGTCCAGGTGCCGTCCAGCACGGACAGGTTCAATTCCCCCTCGTACAGCAGTCCGCGGTTGTTCTTGTTGCACGAACCCACGGACAGGTACAGGTCGTCCACGATGAGGATCTTCGAATGGACGTCCATGTTGACGAAATAGAAGGTGTCAGTCTCGTCGCCCGGTTGGGGGTCCTGACGCTCGACGGCATCGAAGCTCTTCAATTGCAGCAGGAGATACCGCTGGGGCGCGTTGTCACGAAACAGCCCGTCCGATTCAACGGTGAACTTCTTGCCGCCGTCCGTGAACGACACGGGCTTGGTGACCACCACCAGGGTCACCCAGGGACGGGCCAGGAGCGTGTCCAGGATCACCTGGTTCAGTATGGGCATGCGGAAGTACTGGTCCTCGATGAAAACGAAGCTCGTGGCATTGGACAGGGCCTTGATCCAGGTCTCCAGAATCGACTGCTCGGTGATGGGAGGGGGCTGGGTCGCCACCACCTGGCACACGGTGGAACCCGTCTCTGCGGCCGGGGGCAGCAAGGGGAAGGGGGACGCCTGCTCCCAGTACATGTCCATGGCCTCGATCCCCAGGTCCCAGCGGACGCGCAGCACGTCGTCCACATCCATTGCGGCGGGCCCTTCCACGCGAATGCCGTAATCCTTGCGGGGACCCAGGTCGGGCAGTTGCAGCTTCTGCTTGACGCGAAGACGTTCGTCGTTTCCGGTGGCGAACTTCATGCGACCAGAATCGAAAACGCGATGTTCGCTGGTGTCCCAGTCCGTGCTCTTCACGTTCATCCCGCTGATGTAGGCCACCCTGCCGTCCATGGCAAAGGCCTTCTGGTGGAAGGAGGCGGCATCAAAGGTTTCGGTGACGGCGGAAGAGATTGCGTCATCACCGGGGAATGTTTCATCCATGAACTCCGCGCCGGCCGCGACCCGGTGGCCAAACGAAAAGTCGGGGGCAACGCCTTCCCATGTGCCGCTGAGGGGAACGGCCACCCCGTTGCCCTGAAGCATGACCTCGAACCCGTCATCCGGCGTGGTGCCCCTCAACCGGATATCCGGGTCCGTATTCATATAGGCGGCCCCCGTGACGGAATCGGGAGAGAAGCGGTTGATGAGGAGCCGCTTGACGGCTGGGACCTGGTCCAGCACGGCCAGTGCGGTGTTGGCCCGTCTCTGCTCCTCCGTCAGGCTTTCGTGACCTTCCGGGCGGACCATTTCGAAATCGGACTGCCACCACCAGGTGGAACCCCGGATATGGGACTGGGCCATGGCCAGGTCCGTCAGGGTCTTTTCCCAGAGTTCCTCCCCGTCCATGAGCAGGTCCACCTGGTTGCCCGAACGGGCGGGGCGGCCGGAGCCGGCGAACCAGAGATGATCCAGCCCGAGGTACAGCGTGGTGCGGGGGCAGCCGGCCGCCTGGAACAGGGACCAGGCCGTTCGCACGCCCTCCGACAGACCCGTTGCCACGGGTGGCGATGCAGGATCACCGGACAGGGTGAATCGGGCCGTGCCCGGGAAATGACCTTCCGCCTCGGCAAGGACGTCGATGGCGGTACCCGGTGCCAGGTCCACCTCCGCGTCCCCGGTGTAGGACACGCCGTTCACCGTCACTGAAATCCCGTCCAGCCGTCGACCCCAGATGTCCAGGGCCACGACCCTCGTCGGTCGGGACGTGGCGCAGGCCACCGCGTCCCAGCCCCCCGTGTCGCCGCCCGGGGACGTACCATGGCTTTCGCAGGACGTCAGCAGGCCCGAAAATACGAGGACAACTACGGGAACAAGGACGTTCCCGCAAAGGTTGGTGCGTGTCGCTTTCACAGGGTCGTCTCGACCAGTTCCCCGGTGATCACCACCAGGCCCCCGTCGAGGGACGAGGTGCCAGCGTGGAGTTTGGTCAGGGTGAAGCCGCCGATAGAGGGCAGGGGGATGGTGCCCAGCAGATCGGCCAGCAGGGGTTCCAGGGAACCCAGCAGCCCACTCATGGTGTCCTCGAGACAGGTCTCGGCAGCGGAAAAGGTCCCGTCGTCGTTGATCACGTCCAGGGCCACGTCGAAGGTGTGGGTGACGATTTCCACGTCGTTGGAGGGGGTGGAAACCACTTCGCCGTCCATGCGCAAGGTCAGGGCCAGGGACATCACCGGGTCAGTGAGGGAGATCGACGGTATCAGTACGTGCAGGATCACGTCACCCGCCCCCAGACGGATACCGCCGGAATACGGCAACGCCAGGTCAGCCACCGGGGGATAGGTGGTGTCCACGTCCATGGCCATGGGGGTTTCGGGACCGATGGCCTGGGGCAGGTTGTCCAGGACGCCTCCCAGGAAGCCGGCCACAAGGGTCATTTCCAGCTTGTGGGCATCCATGAAGGCCTGGTCCAGGCGGAATCGCAACAGTCCCGACCGCCAGACCTCGTGAAAGACAGTGTTGAGGAAGTCGTCCTTCAGGGACAGGCGGTAACCCTCCACCTCGGGCCAGGCCTCCTGGCCGGGGGTCGACAGGACGCCCTTCGACACCAGCGAGGGGTCCGGATCGAGACCGCTCACCACCAGGTCCAGGGCCAGGTGGATGCCCGCCGGTTTCAGCTTGATTTCGGAAGGTTCGAAACGCAGTTCGAAAGTCCGGTCGAACAGGTCCACCGGGATGGGATCACCCACGTGGGACAGGGCGTCCTCGGCCTTGGCGGGCACGTAGTCCAGCAGGATGTCGGTCATCCATTGCTCCACAAGGCCCACCAGGGTCTCCTCGATGTCCGGGAAGAGGGCCAGGAGGTCATCGGCAACGCCCTTTATTTTCACGTTGAGACCCTCGAAACCGAAGACCATGTCGGTCAGGTCCCCTTCGATGTCACCGTCGTCGACCAGCACCAGGAAGATTTCCCCGTCCATGACCACGCGGGAAGCGCTGATTTCCACTTCGTAGAATTTTCCCGGATTGCCCACGAGGTCCACGCCCACGGTGGCGACCAGGTCGAACATTTCGAAATGGGCCATCAACCGGTCCCAGGCCGGGACCAGTTCAACGATGGTCCCGGGAGAACGATCGATCAGAACGGCGTTGACCACCATGAGAGTGGAGGAATACAGGGGATTGACCTCCTGGAACATGGCCGTGAGGTCCAAGCTGTCAAACCAGGCCGCGCCGGCCTTTCCCACCTCGGTCAGCGCCTTTTTGCCGAGATACATGTCGGCGGCGTGGAGAACGGACTGGCTGGGAGGTGCGTAGTCACCGCACAGGAGGGCCCGGTGATCCTGTCCCATTGCGCCGCTGGTCGTGGACGCCGAGGCCTGGATCAGGTTGAGCCCGAAGGCTGGAACGAAGGACGAGTCCACGGGACCCGACTGTGCCGGTAGGGGTTGCCCCTGGACCTCCACGGTCTGCAGCGGGGCATCCGACTGGACATGGAGTTTCAGAGGATAGGGGGAGCCGCACTGGCTGGCATACAGGCCGCGGGTCGGTTCCAGAATGGAAACCGTGGGGACAGGGCCCAGGTCCACGAACTGTCCGGGATCGGGAGGCAGGGTGACGTCTTGCGACCCGGTATCGGACTGAATCACATCAGGGGATCCCGTGTCGGGTGTCGTGGTGGCGGAATCGTTGCCGCAGGAAGGCAGCAACAGCGCCAGTGCCGCAGCGGTGGTCAGTGCAACCAGGATCGTTGGGGTGGAACGACGCATGTCAGCCTCCGCAGGCGCCCGGAGAGGCAACCGTGGTGTTGCCGCAGTCCTCATGGGTGGCGGCGCAACTGTTGGCGTAGGTGACCCCGTCGGCGCCGCACACGGTATCGATGGGATAGACCGTGTCGTCGGAGCATTCGGGGCAGAACCACTCGTTGAGACAGGCACCGAGGTGGGCGGCCGTCTCGCCGAAGGTGATGTAGCAGGTCATCAGGGTGCAGCCATTGGGGTAGGTCACCCCGGTGTTGCTGCACACCTTCGGGTCCAATGGATCCCCGCTGCAGGCGGGACAGATACACGCCCCGTAGCTGAAGAGATGGCTTTCGTAGCCTGCCGTGCAACCGTAGGCTTCTTTCATCTCGCAGGGCGAGTCGTAGGTGATGTACTGATCACTGCACAGTTGCTGGTCGTCGCAGGGGGTGGGCACGGAAAGGACCGGGCACTCGTCGTCGTTGTCGCAGATACAGACATCGCAGGACGCCAACTGGTTGAGGTAGCCCACAACGGGGTCCAGTGGCTGGGTCTGGTTACAATCCCGGTCCCCGGAACAGCCGATGCACCAGGGGATCTCCTCCTCGCAGATGGCGCAGGCGGCGCACACATCATTCGCGTAGTCAACGTCATCCACGCCGCAGACCGTCTGGACAATGGAGGGGTCACAGGGGCAGATGGGCTCGTAGCAGCCCCCGTCGACGCACACTTCGGTGCCGGAACACCCAGCGCCGCAGGTGCCGCCGCATCCGTCGTCTCCGCAGGCCCACCAAGCCTCGCATTGTGGTACGCAGGGACACTCCACGTCGATGGTGAAGTTCGAGTTCTGCCCAGCGTGACCGTCCACCACGAAGAAGTAGGTCGTCCCCGCCACGGCGGTGAAGGTGGCTACGTTGTCGCCGTGGGCCAGGCAGTTCTCCGGCAGGCAGGCCAGGGCCAGGGACTCGATCACGAAGATATCCAGGTCACCGGTCATCTGGGACAGGGTCACTGTGTGCAGGCCATCCACCTGGGCTTCGAACTGGTAGGTGTACTCGGGCAGGTCCCACACCCCGGCAGCGCAGTCGTACTCGTCGACAAGGTTCGTGGATCCTTGACCGTAGTTGTACCAGGTGTCGCCGTAACCGCAGACCAGGGTCCAGTCGACCACGCAGTGGGGCACGGGGCAGGCTGCGGTGAAAGCGCAGTCGCCGTCGTCGCAGTCGGTGAGCGAGTCCCCGTCGTCGTCGATCCCGTCGTCGCAGATTTCCTCGTGCAGGGGCTGGCAGGTGACTGAAATGGCGTATCCGCCGGCTGATGTGAGGGATTCGTCTTCGCCATCCACCACGATGTAATAGGTCTGGCCGCCGGCCAGGTTGACCTGGGCCTGGTCGTAGCTCTGCGCGATGCAGTTCTGTCCGTCACATCCAGCGTTGTCATCGGACAGGATCATGACGGCCACGGCGTCGTCGCCAGGGGATTCAGGATAGAGATCCACGGTGGCCAGCACGTCATAGGGCGGAACGAACCGATAGGCGTACTCGGGCCTCAGGCCGGTGAAGGTCCCGTTCGGGCAGTCGTAGGAGGTAACCTGGTCGGTGGCGCCCACGTTCAGGATGTCCCACACGTCGGAGAATCCGCAGTCCACGGTGATGACCGGGGCACAGTTCCCGGCACAGGTCAGGCTCCCGATGCACACACCCTCGTGGCAGGTGTCGTCGTCCGTGCAGACGTCTCCATCGTCGCAGGACGCGGTGTTGTAGGCATGGGAGCAGCAGCCTTCGGGCGTGCAGGTGTCCGAGGTGCACACGTCGCTGTCGTCACAGTCGCCGTCCACGTTGCACAGGGCCGTCCCCGCGCACACACCGGAAAGGCACTGGTCGGCGTCCGTGCAGGGGTCGCCGTCGTCGCATTGTCTTCCGTCGGCCAACTGGGACGTGTCGCAGTCGCCAGTGGCGGGATTGCATTGGGTGAAGTCGCAGGAATCGGGGGCAGGCATGGGACAGTTGACCACCGCGGAAGAGTCCGTCACGCAGGTGTGCTCCACGCAGATGGGAACGCCGTTGCACTGATCACCGTCGTCATAGACCAGGCAGTCCGCGTTTGAAGTGCAGGTGCAGGAAGGAACAGGAATACCCCGGCAGACGCCCAGGTCGCACCGGTCCGTTTCGGTGCAGGCATTGCCGTCGTCGCAATCGGCGGTGTTGTAGGTGAACACGCAACCCAGGTTCGTGTCACAGGCCTCGTCGGTACAGATGTCCTGGTCGAAACAGGTGACAGGTGCGCCTCCCGTGCAGGCGCCTCCGGCGCAGGTGTCGTTTTCGGTGCAGGCGTTGCCATCGTCGCAACCGGTGCCGTCCACGAGTTCCAGGATCTGGCATGCGCCGAAATCGGGCAGGCATTCGTATTGCCGGCACACCGGGTCGGCCGGACAGGTGACCACCGTGGCGGGATCCACCAGGCACTGGTTGACCAGGCAGACCAGCGTGCCGTTGCACAGGTCGCCGTCCTCGAAGGGCTGGCAGTCCGCATCTTCATTGCACGCGCAGGTGGGATCGGCGTAGCCGGTACAGACGCCGCCGACGCAGGTGTCGTTCTGGGTGCAGGGGTCACCGTCGTCGCAGGTGACGTTGTTGTCCACGTGCTGGCACCCCGAGCCGAGGTCGCAGGATTCATCGGTGCACAGGTTGCCGTCATCGCAGTCGATGGTGGCGCCGGCGCAGGTGCCGGCCCCGCAGACATCGTTTTCCGTACAGGCGCTGCTGTCATCGCAGGGTGTCCCGTCCAGCAGGCTTCGGTCCACGCATATTCCGCTGTCCGGAACGCACACCGTCTCGGTGCACTCGGCCGGGTTCTGGGTGCACTGGACGATGGTGGCCGGGTCCGACACGCAGGCCCCGTGGGCGCAGCCGTTACAGACCTGATCGTCGTTGTCCAGGCAGGTCAACGTGCCGTTGCAGAGGTCCCCGTCATCGTCGGGGATGCAGTCGTCCACCGTGGTGCAGGGAATGCAGTCGGGCACGGGATTGGTGGTGCACCCGGTGGGGCTTACGCAGGAATCGGCGGTACAGGGGTCGTCGTCGTCGCAGACCACGGCCGTTCCCTCGCAGACGCCCGATGTGCAGGTGTCCGGATCGGTGCAGGCGTCGCTGTCGTCGCAGGTGGTCCCGTCGGTCTGGTTCGGATTGTCGCAAAGCCCGGTACTCGTGTTACAGGTTCCGGCAACGTGACACTGGTCCAGGGCCGTGCAGGCCACCGGGGGTAGGTTCTGCTCACAGACACCGCCCTGGCACCAGTCCACTCCGTTGCAGAGGTTTCCGTCGTCACAGTCGGTCTCGTTGTCCTGGATGGGTTCGGTGCAGACACCCGTCTCCGTATTGCATATTCCCGCCCGGTGGCAGGCGTCCAGAGCGGTGCACACCACGGGCGCCGTGGTCTGCTGACACACGCCGGACTGGCAGGTGCTCACGCCGTTGCAGTCGTTGTTGTCGTCGGCGCAGACGGTGTTGTCCAGCTGGTTCGGG
>JADHTP010000056.1 GCA_016784945.1 Deltaproteobacteria bacterium
GGCAGCTCCGCTTGTCGAAGCGGTGGCGGTTCGTCTCCTTGATGCAGTCCTTGGTGGGACAGCTCTGGCAAGCCTCGGGGTCACGCGCTTCGAGCTGGACGGGCGTGTAGCGGCCGTAGACCGAAAGCAGCGCGCCGGCCGGGCAGAAGGCTCGGCAGAAGGAGCGAGGCTGGCGAAAGACCAGCCCAGTCAGCAGCGCACCCCCCAGGAGCACGATCATCAGGATGGCCGTGTAGTGCGGAACGCGATGCAGCGAGATGCCTGCCACGAGTACCTGCAAGGCGAGGTACACGACAACGATCATCCAGCCGGCACGGAGCAGCTTTCCGAGCCGGGCTCGAGGCCACCCCACCTTCCTGGCTATGGCGTCGCCGACGCGGTTGATCAGCTCCATGGGGCAGACCGTGCACCAGGCCCGACCAAAGGCGAGCACCACGGCGATCATCCCCGGCCACCAGAGGCCCCAGACAACCAGCGTCGTGAGATTGGTCTTGCGGAAACTCTTGAGCTCATCAGCGCTCATGCCCAGGCCGAGTCCGAGGCCGTTGATCACCAGAAGAACGACAGCCACGAGAGTCAGAATCTGCAGAGTCACCGGAAACAACGGGGACGCAACGATCGCGCGGACAGGTCTCCAGGCAAGCAAATCCCAGCGGACCCTGGAGGACTTCATAGTTCATTCTCCTTTCCGAGGACGACCTCGCAGTGAAGCTCCTCTACCTGTTCGCGCAGCAGGGTAAGCACCCCTTTCCCCCTCTTGGTCAGCGAATACTCCTTGCGCGCTCGGGGACCGGTATCGGGGGCGACCTTGAGCTTCAGCCAGCCACGTTCCTCCATGCGCGACAGAAGTGGATACAGCGTTCCCGGACTGACCTCGTAGCCGTGGCGACGCAGCTCGCGGATCACCCACTGGCCGAAGACATGGCGGGTCTCGGCGTGATGCAGGATATGTATCTTCCAGAAGGAGAGCAGGAACTCTCGCTCGACGTCCCTCATCGCGTGCCTCCTATTATGTAATCCGTAGTCGGATTTCGACCTCGTGTCAATCCTCGCCCCTGTCCCCATCCAGCCCCTCCGGTGCTTTGCCTATCTGGAGGCTGATCGCCCAAGGAGCGCTGGATGGCCGATAGAACTGATTTTCACTTTCGCCAGAAGGTTACCGAGGCCGAGCTGGACCTGGCCTTTGCGTTGCTGGAGAAGGCCGATCGGAATCTGGCTGCGGACATCGTGGACCCGGCCGACGAGGCGTCCCGGCCCCTGCCGAGCGGGTGGCGACGCTCCACCGGCGGAAGCCGCCCCCAAGCCAGCGAAGAAGAAGCGCAGCAAAGCCAAGCCCGCCAAGGAGACCACCGAGACGACCGCGAGCGATCCCGAGAAGGGCGAGCGGCTGCGCGACCTCTCGGTGGAGGAGCTGCAGGCCAAGTACCTCGAAATTGTCGGACGCCAGACTGGCAGCGTGGCGAGCCACTCCCTCACAGTGACCAACTTTCTTGATAGCAATGGTGGGGTGTGTCCGATGCCTGCCTGGTGCAGAAGGCCTCTCTGGACGGGTTCCCCCACAGGGGATACCATTCCCATCAGCGGCAAGTGACAACGCGCTGGAGAGGGACGAGGAAAAGGCCGGGGAACCTGGGACGTAATCATGACGAAAACCAACGAACTCCCCATCGGCATGTTCGATTCCGGTGTGGGCGGTCTCACCGTTCTCAAGGCATTGCGCAAGCGTTGCCCTTCCGAGGATGTCATCTACCTGGGCGACACCGCCCGCCTGCCCTATGGCACCAAATCTTCCCTGACGGTTTCCCGCTATGCCGTTCAATGCGCGGCGGAACTCGTGGGACGCGGTATCAAGCTGCTGGTCGTCGCCTGCAACACCGCTTCCGCCGTGGCGCTGACCGCCCTGCGCGAAGCCTACCCGGATATCCCGGTCATCGGTGTGGTGGAACCGGGCGCACGGGCAGCCTGTCATGCCACCCACAACCATGCCATCGCGATTATCGGCACGGAATCGACCATCGCTGGCGGCGCCTATCAGCGAGCCATCCACTCCATTGATGCGCAGGCCCGCGTCGTGGGCCATCCCTGCCCGCTCTTCGTGGCTCTGGCCGAAGAAGGGTGGACCGATGGCGAGGTTCCCGAAGCCGTGGCAGCCCGATACCTTGATCCGGTTTTCAATCCCGCGCCGGGTACGGAAAGCCCGACCGTCCCCGACACCCTGGTCCTTGGATGCACCCACTTCCCGTTGCTCGCCCCGGCCATCCGCAACGTGGTCAAAGCAGAAACCACCATCGTGGACTCGGCAGCCACCACGGCTGAAACCGTCAACGACGAACTCACGCGCCGCGGAATCAAACGAGCCGACAGCGTATTCGGCACCATCAATTACCTGACTACGGATGATGTAGTCCGGTTCGCACGAACCGGGACCCGCTTCCTCGGCACCGCCATCGGCGAGGGTGAAGTGGATCTGGTGGACATCTAGGCCCACCATGGAAAAGACAAGTACGACAGATTCCCTTTTCAGTCCTGTTTCACGGCGTCGAAGGTGTACCGCAGGGCCATGGTGATGTTGAAGTCCTCTACGAGTTGCGTGCCGTTCACACGTTGATAGACGGGAATCTGGGCCGTGAACTGGATGGACGTTCCCCGCAGGGCGCCATCCAGGGAACCTGGAAAGCGACGCCGGGCGGGAAGTACACCCACGTTCCGCCTAAACCCTTGGCCTCATGGGCGTCCCCATGGCCCCTGTCCCTGTGGCCCATTTTCATGGAACCGTCCTGGTCCGCGGTCCGGTACAGGGCCGTGAAGACACTATGCCCGTGAAGAAGCGACCAGCGCCGTCTTGTCACGGCGCGACAGCTTCTTGATCGCCGCCTCCCGCCGGGTCGCCTGGCTCCGGTCGGACGCCTCTTCCGAATAGACCAGGTCAACGGGGAGCCGTGCTCGTGTGTATTTCGACGCGGTGCCGCCGCCATGGGCCGCCAGCCTCCGCGCGAGATCGTTGGTGATCCCCGTATACAGGGTCCCGTCGCCACAGCGCAGGATGTAGATTACCCAGGGCTTCATGATGTCTCGTTGTCCAGGACGTTACGGACGGCCCGGGCCAGGGATCCCACCGTGAAGGGCTTCTGGGTGAAGTGGGTGCCCCTGTCGAGCACTCCGTGGTGGGCGATGACGTTTTCCGTGTATCCCGACATGAACAGGGACTCCAGCCCCGGTCGTTCGGCCTGCAGCTTGTCGAACAGTTCACGTCCGTTGATGTCGGGCATCACCACGTCGGACAGCAGCAGGTGGATGGACCCGGTCAGTCCACAACCACCGTGGCAGTGCACCACCACCACCCGGCCCCGGTCCACGTTGTCCGTGATGAATGCCAGGGCGCTATCCGCCTGTTTCCGGGTGGGCGGTCGGAAATCCGGGATGGGCACCTGCAGCGCGGCGACGGTCTTTGACGCCAGGTCGGGATAGGACTTTTCCCTCAGGTTGAGCACAGCCAGAGGTTTTCCGTGCGCCGCCTCCCGCAGGGTCGACAGCCATTGGTCCGGTCCGCCGGGCGCCTTTTCCGGTGCCGCCGCGGCGATAAGGTGACCCGGTATGACCCACCCCCACCAGTCCCGCGCGGGCTTTTGTGTGCAGGCCGCCAGCACGAGCAGGGCGGCAAGGGGCAGAAACAGACGGATCATGAAAGCCTCCCGATCCTGCCTGATTGTAGACTCCGACGAAACCGATGGAAAATCCCGACAAGCGATATTGTTCCTGGCAGGATATCATCTTGTATTCCTGTGAAGTTGCAGTATTCTATGGAGAATTCTGGTGCCGGCACATTGGGAGGTTGCTGCATGACCAAGACCGATATCATTGAAGGCGTCTACGAACAGCTGGGCGGTTTTTCGAAAAAAGAGGCCGCGGAATACGTGGAAACCACCTTCGATCTGGTGAAAGACGCCCTCAAGCGCGGCGACAAGGTCAAGGTCACGGGGTTCGGCACGTTCACGGTGCGTGCAAAAAGGAAACGCAAGGGCCGCAACCCGAAGACCGGCGAAGCCATGGACATCACCGCCCGCAAGGTGTGCACCTTCAAGCCCAGCAACGTTGTGAAGTCGCTCCTTAGGTCTTGAACCTGCGCTTCAACGTTGACTCAAGGATCTCGCCCGGTCGTGAATCAGGCACAATGTCCTCATGGGATCGGTGTAAGAAGGGCGGGTCGCATGATTTCCAGCATCGTAGTCAGGAGGGTGGTCAGCCCGGTCTTTCCTTGTTGCCCCGTTTCTCAGGCGTACCCCTGCCGGCCCACCGGTTTCCAGTGGTCCAGGCGCGACACTCAGGGCATTCATCGATACCGTCGGGCCTGTCGGCGGCGATCTTCCAGTTCGAATTGCTCCGGACATCGGGCGGCACGTGAGAGCACGCGTAGCGGGAATGGTAGGTCTCGGAAGCAGGAGACAGTCTGGTGAAGTACTCCATATTCGCCGGACACAATAGCACGGACGACCCTTATAAATCTTGAAGATCGATGTCGGAGGGATGAAGTGAAGGGGGATGGGACGCGCCCCGGACCGCCCTCACGGATGGCCCGGAGCGACTCATGCGCTTACCAGGAACGGTTGCTCCGGTAACCACCGCCACCGCCACCGCCACGATTTTCGCGCTCACGCGGGTAATCCACACGGATGTTGCGGCCGTCGAGTTCGGTACCGTCCAGCTCTTCCTTGCACTTCGCGGCAGCTTCCTCGTCCACGAACGTCACGAAGCCGAAGCCCCGCGAGCGACCCGTGTCACGGTCGGTGATGATCCGGACTTCCTCCAGCTCACCATAGGAGCCCACCGCGCTCCGCAGCGAATCCTCGGACGAGGCCCACGCCAGACCACCAATAAACAGCTTGTTCTTCATTTCGGCAACTCCCTTGAAACAGACGGGGCATTTTGCCCCTTTTCTGGTGCAACATGCACCGGACATGGAGGCCACCGCCGATGCGGTGTCCGGTTCATCCTGTTACACAGCGCAGACATGCGCCTCCATACCTTCCGACTCCATGACGGTCTGTTTAGGGACCATGACGGATCGCGACTAGGATCGTGCGGGCAGGCAAACCACCTCGAGAACCGGGATTATTCTACCATACCGGCAAAAAGTTCACAAACGACCTGCTGCGACGGTCGGAATCGTACTACCCTCAGGTGGCAGGGCCTGGAAGTGGAGCCACTTGATGAAGCGTTTCAGAATGCCTTTGTTGTCGCCATGCGTCTTGTCGCGGGGCATGGGATTGCCCTGTTGTATTCAGATTAATACTGACCAACAACCGTCAAGTCGGTAGTGGTCAGTCAGTCGGTCACTGATTAGTCGCCATATCCGTGTGCGCCGTGCGGGAGATCGTCCTGTTGACCAATCACCTGGATTTTGGAGCCACCACTATCGGCGCCATCTACAAGGACTGCCGGGAAATCGAGTTGTTCTTCGATTGCGTCCGATCATGCGGACACAACAGGTGTGCTCAATCCTGTTAGCAACCTTTGGATTTCATAGGTGGATGAGTTTTGGCGAGCGACAGGTGGGAGCCTGGGTGTGGTCCCGGGAGAAATGGGCCCCGCTGCCCCTTACAGATGCAGGTCCACGGTAAAGGCGCTGCAGGGACCGGCGGAAGACACCCCGATATAGACCAGGCCCCCGTCGTCCACGGCCTTGCATTCGGGCTCGAAATACACCAGGACCGGATCCCCCGTGCTGGGGCACGAGAATCCTGCCACCGGTCCGCCGGCCTCGGGCACGCCCGTCAGGTCAACCGGGGGTCCGTAGGCGCAGGTCGAGGACTCATGGACATCCATGGTAGGCACCGATCCGTCGTCGCACAGGTAGGCCACGGACACCTGGAAGGGCTGGCCCAGGCCCGACGTCACGTGGACGTAGGGATTCACAATGGCGAACATCTCGTCCAGCAGCCCGATGCGGAACCAGTCGGCCTCGTTTTCGATGCCGATGGCCAGGTGGTGCGTGGAACCGGGGTCGGCGTCACCGAAGGTGCCCAGGTCATGGGCCGTCGCGGGCGTGTCGTTGATTTCGTAGTCGTCGTCCTTGGTGCAGTAACAGTGGCCGTTGCCGCTGCACAGGTCCCCGGGGGGACAGTTCCCGCAATCCAGCTCGAAACCGCACCCGTCGTCCCATGGGCCGCAATCCTTTTGAAGGGCCTGGCAGGCCTTGGGCGTGCAGCCCTGGTGGACCTGTACCGTGCCCACGGGGATCTTGGATTCGACCACGTTGAACAGTTGTTCCGCGTCGGGGCACTGGCCGTCGGAAGAGGGCACCACCGCGTACAGGGTGTGCGAGCCCGGCACCACGGGTGCGGTGACGGAGCCGATGGCGGTCTTCATGACGGTGTCCGGGCAGGTAGGCACCCCCAGGAATTCGGTGCAGTAACCGGGAACCCCGGCGAAGCCCAGCACCAGTTGCCGGGGGCAGATCGGGCAGTCGGTCTGGTTCCCCATGTCCAGGGAGACGTCTATATCCACCGTGGCGCCGGGCGTGGCCGAGGCCAGGTCACCGCCCCCGTTCAGGGACACGTTGTCGAATTCCAGGATCCCCTGGCTGCATGGGTCCGTGCAGGAACCGAAGGGGCTGCATGTCTCCACCCCGGGGCAATTCCCGCAGTCCACGGGATCGCCGCAGCCATCCCCCCAGACCCCGCACGCCTTGTCGATGTCCATGCAAGTCAGGGGCGTGCATTCGGGCGGGCAGGTTTCAGGCGGGCAATCGCCGGGCACGACAATGGCATCAAGAACCATGGACGGGGCGCCATCCCATTCCTGGACGGCCTGGACACACTCGGTGGCCTGGGGCACTGCGGCTCGGATGTTCCAGGTCCCCGGTGCGGTGGGGGCGGTGAGCGTGGTGGTTCCCACACCGTCACTGGACAGTGGACAGGTCTTGGGCACTCCGGCGTCGGCGCAACCCTGGGGCTCACCCGCGATGCCCAGCACCACCTGCCGGGGACAGGCGGGACAGGATTCGGGGTTCGACAGCTTCCAGGACAGGTAGGACACCAGAGTCTGGCCGGCCGCGACCGTCCCACCTTCACCGGTCCCCACCACGACGAATTCCGTGACCTCGAAACCGAGGGGACATCCCGCGTCAGGCAGGCAGGCCCCATCGGTTGAACAGGTTTGCCCATCGAGGCACTTGGGGCAACCAATCACGCCGTCGCAGCCGTCAGGCCAGATTCCGCACTCCTTTCCCAGGGCCTCACAGGTAGTGGGCTGACAGGCCTCGGGCGAGGGATCCCCGGTCTCCAAGGGATCGGGCACGTTATGGACGTCCATCTGGGTCAGTTCGTGGACGTCCAGGACGACTTCCGAAGGCGCGTCCGGCAGGGACCCGTCGTCGGTTCCCATGGGTTCCGGGTCAGTCTGTGAACCCGGATCGGTCCCCCCGTCACTACCACCGCCACAGGTCGTCACCATGGCCAGGCACATCAGTCCCGCGGTCAGGTCGATACAGAACGTTTTCATAGCTCCTCCACAGCGAATCGAGGCTAGCCCTCGATGGGCTTTTTGAGGTAATGCCATGCCCACCAGATCCCCACCAGTTCCCATCCTTCCTTTCCGTAGGACGTGAGAATCCGCGAAGCCTTCTCTCCGCTACCCCAGATCGAAACACACTTGTATTCCCACCTATCCATGGCTTCCTCCTCCCTTTACCCTCCGATAGTACACTGGTAACCCTTTTGAGGTCGATAGTCCATGGCGGTTGGAAATTCTGTACAATCGACCCGATTCATTGCAGGAGTGTATCCGATGACTGGTCGCGGATTGCGTTTGGCGATGGCGGGAGTTTTTGGACTGGTCTGTGCCTGCGGGGGCGGTGGCACGTCGGGAGGCGGCGACACGGGCGGTCCTGACGGGATCTCGGGTGGACTCATCGTTCAGACCGAGGTCTCGGCCCACCAGGTGGAGGTCGCCGCCAAGTTGAAGGTGATCTGCGGGGTGACCCAGGACGGACTGAAGGTACAGGCTGCCACGGACTTCATCGTCGGAGGCACCACCGGCTACGTGGTGGACGGCGACTGGCTCTCCTTTGATCAGGAAGGTTCGTTCACCGTGGCATGCAGGGCCATTGACCTGGGTGTTACCGATGCCACGCCCGAGACCATCGAGGTGGGCGGCGACCGCGCGGTGGCCATTGACACCACCCTGGATCCCGCTACCATCCCCGCGGGATCGGCCACCACGGTCACCTGCACGGCCACGGACGCCGAGGGAAATTCCGTGGCCGTCCTGGCCGCACTGGACGTGACGCCTTCGGCCAGCGTGGATACCACGGCCCTGGACAACGCCGGCACCTTCTCCCTGGCGGCCACCGATGTGGGCACCTACGAGGTGGCCTGTCGCACCATGGACGGATCCCTGAAGGACGACACACCCGCCACCCTGACCGTCACCTCCGCCGCATTGGCGAAGGTGACCACCACCCTGGATCCCGACACCATAGTGGCCGACGGGGAATCCACTGCCACCTGCGCGGCATTCGACGGGCAAGGGAATCCCCTGGACATCGCCCACGACATCACGGCGGATGAAGGCCTGGAACTGACAACCGCTGCCGCTTCCGTCAAGGTGTCGGGTACCGTTGCCGGAACCTACGAGGTCACCTGCGCGCCGGCGGACGGAAGCCCGGCTGACCTGGAGCCCGCGACCCTGACCATCGAGCCGGGCGAAGCCGTGGATCTGTCCCTGGGATTGGTGCCCGACAAACCGAAATTCGCCGTCACCAACCAGGTGCAGGTCACCTGGACCCTGGTGGACCTGTACGGCAATTCCGTGCCGGGCGGCGCGGTGGATCCCCTTGGCGTGATGCCCGTGGAAGGCGTCACCGATGACGGCGACGGCAGTTTCATATTCGACGCGGAAGGCATCTACACGTTCTCGACCTGCGTTACGGGCAATCCCGGCCTGTGCGATGAAATCCAGGCCGTGTGTGACGGCACGGCGCCGGACCTCGTGATCACGTTCCCGGAAAGGGGCGCCACCCTGGACGGCGGCGCCGACATCGTGGTCACGGGCACCGTGTCGGATGCGGTCAGCCAGAACCAGAGCCTGGTGATCAACGAAACGGAAGTGACCATCGAAGCGGACGGCAGCTTCCAGTTCCCCATGGGGTCGGCACAGGGCATGAACATCATCGATGCCGCGGCCACGGACGAATGGGGCAACGTGACCTTCGTGCTCCAGTCCTACCTGTACAGCAAAACCTGGATTCCCATGGACCCGGCGGACCCGGCCGGATCCCTGGTGCCCTATGCCTTGACGACCTACCTGGACGACAAGCTGTTCTACAACGCCGATCCTTCGGACGAGGGCACCATCTCGGCACTGCTGGACATGGTCATGGCCACCCTGGACATCATGTCGCTGATGCCGGACCCCCTGACGAGTATAAGCGAGGCCGGTTGCGACTACACTGTGTACATGACCAGCGCATCGTACGATGTGCCCACGGTGGAGCTGAAGTCCGCTACCGGCGGCCTGTCCCTGGATGCGATCATCCCGAACTTGAACATGGACCTCCTGCTGGACAGGACGGGCGGCGGGTTCTGGTGTCCCGGCAACACGGCGGCCCACGCCACCATCGACAAGATCACCATCAGCACGGTGATTACCATGACGGTCGACCCCGTGACCCATGAATTGACCATGGCTGCGGGCACAAGCCAGATTGCGCTGGAAGGGTTCGACCTGTCCGTGGACTCGTGGTTCAACTTCCTGGTCGGACTGTTCAAGGGTACGATCGAGGACCTGCTCAAGGACGAAGTCAACAAGCTGATTGCGAGCCTTGTCGAGAGCCTGAACGATACCCTGGACGACCTGTGGGCCAACCCCATCGAGTTGCCGGTAGACCCGCTGATACCCGGTATGAACCCCGTGACCCTGTCGATCGCGCTGCAACCTCAGGCCTCTGACTTCACCGCTGAGGGCGGCAGCTTTGACCTGAATGTCGCGATCACCGGTCCGAAGCTGGTGGAACGCACCATCCTGGGATCCATGGGGCGTGCGGCGTGCCTGACCGATGGTCAGGACGGATACACCCTGGACACCACGGACCCGGACAAGATCCAGCTGGCGGCCTTCGACGACCTGATCAACGAGCTGCTGTATGCGCTGTGGAACCAGAAGGGGCTGCACCTGCACATCACGGCGGAAGAACTGCTGGAACTGGGCGTGGACGTGGCCGGTTACGGAATAGCGGGGCTGGACCTGAAAACGGCCCCCCTTCTGCCGCCGGTTCTCACGGACTGCCCGGGTGAACTGACCGTGCAGATCGGGGACTTCTATGCGGACGTGGAATTCGATTTCGGCGGGCCGGTGGTCCTGGGGCTGTACCTGTTCATCGAACTGAGCGCCGACTTCCTGGTGGTTGATGACCCGGAGAAGGGCATGAGCATCGGCATCCAGGTGAATGCACCGGACTACATTGACGTTTCGGTGGTCTCCATCAACGAGGAAAGGGCCGGTGAGGAGGAGACCTTTGCCGATCTGTTCAAGGCCCTCCTGCCGCTCCTGTTCGACAGCCTGATCAAGGAGCCCATTATCTTCGAGTTGCCAGCCGTCAACCTCAATGGCCTCCTGGGCGGCGAAGGATCGGGAGGCGGGCTGGACCTGGAGCTGCCGGACAAGGACCTGGTCCTGGACATCAACACGTTGGAACATGACCAGGGGCACACCTACCTGTCCGCCGGGATCCACTTCGACGACCCGCCCGTGGTGGTGGAGCCGTAGGGCTCATGGGTCAATAGTCGATAGTCAACAGTCCATGGTTTGTCTGTAGCAGTAAACAGCGTTGGCGTCGTTGCGACATGATGCTTTGTACAGGGCAAACGCATCTAATTCGTGGTCGTGGACGCTTTGGCCAACCTTTGTCAACATCGAGCCGTTCGTAAGCCAATATGTCAGCACCTTTCGTCCATGTTCACGAACACGTTCACGTTCACGTTGTCTATCGGTCGCGCGTAGCTTCTGTTTCAACATTTTGATGCGTTTGCCCTGACGGCCATGGTCGAGGGATTGACAATAAAAACTATCTGATTACTATATTATTAGGACGAGGCCCTTACGTTCCCTTGTCGAGGACCGGATCGGTTTGAAGGCGCGACTCACAGCCCTCGTGCTCGTGACAACCCTGGCGGTGCCTGCCGGTACGACCGGGAAGGTGCTCTACGAGTGCCGGACGAGCGGGACCGTCCACGCGGAGCGATGCTGCTGCGACCACGGCGATGACGACGAAAAGGGGGCCTGCGACCTGATCGAGGGCATTCCCTGTTGCATCGCGACCACCACGAAAGGGGACGTGCTGCCGGTCACCACCGGACCGCGGACCAAGACGCCGGAGAGGTCGCAGCATCCCGCAGTGGTCCCGACCCTTCTGCCCGGGCCTTGTGCCACGTTTTCAGGACTCGGCGTACCAGAATCCCGCCTGTGTGTTTCCGGCAACGACCCCCCACTGTTCCTCAAGACCCTTCATTTCCTGATCTAGCCGGCCCACACGGTCAACATTCGTAACCCTGGACCCGTGCGTCCGGGGTGGACCCTCTACTCCAGCGAGCGACAGAATATGGAAACTCCATTCATTCGCAACCAGATGTTGTGGACGTCAGGGGCCTGGACCCAGGCGTTGCTGATCCTGTTGGCCATCCCCCTTGTTCCCGCGGCTTCACTGTACGCCGGCCATCCCGCCTCGGGGCCCCCGGTGGCGTTCGCGGCGGCGGAAGTCGTGGAGGAGGTGCGGGCCCGCAACCCGGGGCTCCATGCCCTGGATGCCCGGGCGGATGCGGCGGGACACGTGGCGCCCCAGGCCGGGGCCTTTCCCGATCCAACGCTGACCGTGGCGTTGGTGAATCAACCCTTCTCCACGCTTTCCAGCCCCATGACGGGCGTCCAGTTCGACCTGCGGCAGAGGTTGCCCTGGTTCAAGAGGCTCGACGCGTTGGAGTCTGCGGCCAGGCAGGACCAGCGGATCCAGCAGGCCCTGAGCCGGGAGAAGAAGAACGCACTGACGGCAAGGGCCTGGGCCCTCCTATGGGAATTGACCTACCTGGACGAGCAGGAGCGATTGGCCCGCCAGGTGGGCCGTACACTCGATGACTTCGTGGAGGTGGCGAGCGCCGCCTATGCCCAGGGAATGGGTCGTCAGCAGGACCTGATCAAGCCCCAGATCCAGCGCCAGCGCATCAACGAACTGGTCATCGGCATCGAGGGGCAGCGCGACATGATCCTAAGCGAACTGAACGCCCTGCGGGACAGGGAGCCTGGAACCCACGTGATCCCTCCGTCGTTGCCCGGTGATCCTGTGGTGCACCCCGAACTGGACCGCGAATCGCTGCTGGCCTATGCCAGGGAACACAATCCCCTGATGGGCTTCGGCGAACGATCCATCGGCAAACGGAACGAGATGCTGCGCGCCGCCGAACAGGGCTATGTGCCCGATTTCACCGTGGGCCTCCAGTACCGGGCCCGGTGGTTCGATTCCAGCCGCGACCCGGCGGGAGGTGCCGACTTTTTCGGCGTGACCATCGGCGTGGGCCTGCCGGTCTTCGCGGCTGCGAAGCAGGGTGAACGGATACGGGAGGTCAGCGCACGACTGCGGGAGGCCGAACACCGCCTCAGGGACACGGACAACCAGGTGGAAGACCGGATCGAAAGGCTGTCCCGGGCCATCGAAAGGGACGTGGAGCAGGCCGGGCTCTACCGGACGCGGATCATCCCGGACACGGAAAAGGCCCTTCAGAGCAGCCTGCAGGATTACCGGTCGGGGCGCATCGAGTTCCTGTCGGTGCTGGACAACCTGGTGAGCCTGTTCAGGGCGGAAATGGACCACGCGCGGCGGGAAACCCGGGTCCACGCTTCCCTGCGTGAACTGGAGCAGTGGGTCGGAGGCCCCCTCGATGAGGCCCTGGATCCGACATCCAAGGAGACACCATGAATAGCGAAGAAAGGCGAATGGGTGACCCGGACCGTGCGAGCCGATCCGCCGGCGCCGTCTGGATCGGGCTGGCCCTGGTGGCGGCCGTGACGGCGGGGGCCATTGGGCGCGACCCCGTCATGGGACTGATCGCGGGTGACGAAGCGGCATCATCGGAGGACGACATCGGGGAAGCGCTCCGCTATACCTGCGGGATGCATCCCCATATCGTCCAGGACGAACCGGGCATCTGTCCCGTCTGCGAAATGAAACTGACCCCCATGCAGGGCGGGGATTCGGAGGGCAAGGGAGGCATCTCCATCAATCCGAGGATCCGCCAGAACATGGGCATACGGACCCGGCCTGTCCGAACCGGGCCCCTGGTGAAGCGTATCCGCACCGTGGGCCACGTGGACTTCGACGAAAGGCGGCTGGCCAATATCAGCACCAAGGTCGAAGGCTGGGTGGAGAGGCTCTTCGTGGACTTCACGGGGCAGCCCGTTGAAAAGGGTCAGCGTCTGCTTTCCCTCTATTCGCCGGTCCTGGTCGCCACCCAGGAGGAACTGCTCCTGGCCTACAAACGTCACAGGCAGTCGAAGAGCGCCCGGGACGAAACACTGTGGAAGGCCGCCCGGGAACGGCTGAGGTACTGGGACATTTCGCTGGCGCAGATCCGGCGGATCGAAAGCACGGGGAAGGTGCAGCGGACCCTGACGATCCATGCGCCCGTCGATGGCGTGGTGGTGAACAAGGAGGTGGTGAAGGGCCAGCACGTGACGGCCGGCGCCGCCCTGTTCGCCATCGCGGACCTGTCCGAGGTCTGGGTCTATGTCCACGTGTATGAAATGGACGTGCCCTTCGTGAAAGTCGGGCAGAAGGTGGAGGTGACCCTGCCCTACGATGAAAGCGCCGCGCTCCCCGCGGGGCGGGTGGACTACGTGTTCCCCTGGCTGGATCCCAGAACCCGGGACGTGAAGGCCCGGGTGGTCTTCGACA
>JADHTP010000057.1 GCA_016784945.1 Deltaproteobacteria bacterium
TCAGGATAGTGTCGGTGTATCAATTTGAAAATACCGGAAAGGTATCTGCTTCGAAATCAGACATCCGGGCACCATTGACCAGGGGCGCGCGCTCGCCCCCCTCCCGCCCGCTTGCCTTCGGCTTCGCGCGGGGCCCCACCCCCCTTGCCCGGCCGCCGAGCGGCCGGTCGCAATCAGCACTTCCAATTCATCTACAGACTGGACGATCAACGATCAAACGATCAACTGCAATTTGCGCCACAGCGCAGATTGCTCATCCAACGGTCAACGATTGACGATCAACGCTTTTCGGCCCTTGCCATCCATAAATCCGTACCTATTTTGTCCTGGAACACGCGAGCCGGTGCTCGCGGGGTCGGCGGGGCCTTCGATGGAAGGTTATCGGAAGTCCCGCCGATCCATATGTCTCGAACATCGAGGAGATGGATCATGAGCAAAGGACGCAAACCCGCCTACCTGAAGAATGCACCCGGCGGAAATACCGGCCGGTCGTCGGTGACACAGGTGACCGACGCCAATTTCGAAAAGGAAGTCATCCAGTCGGACCTGCCGGTCCTGGTGGATTTCTGGGCTCCCTGGTGCGGCCCCTGCAAAATGGTAGGTCCGGTGGTGGAGGACCTGGCCCGCGAGTACGACGGACGGGTCAAGGTCGTGAAGATGAACACGGAAGAAAATCGCATGGTGCCGGGTCAGATGGGCATTCGATCCATTCCCACGCTCATCGTCTTCAAGGGCAAGAACGTGGTGGAACACCGGGTGGGAGCCGCCCCCCGCAAGGACCTTGCCGGGATGCTGGACCGCGCCATCGCCGAAAAGAAGCCCGGACTCATGTCCCGCCTCTTCAACTGATACGCGCCGATCGCTCATCGCCTATCGCCAATGAAAAGATCGGTCCGATTGGAGATGGGCTATTGGCGATGGGCCCTCCCAAATCCACCGTCAAATCTGCGTCAGAGACGGCGGACACGAGTGCTTTGGCAAGGCAACAAGCCGATTTGGTCGCAGGCGTACTGGATGTACGTCGAGCACCTAATTGGTGAAGATAACGCAGCCAAAGTGCCGTAGCCGTCGTCGAATCGCGATGCATGCGGTGAATTTGGGGCTCTTCCATGCTCTGGACCCCGGGGGACCTTTCCGTTATCATTCGCCCGCCGCGAGGTGCGGCAAAGGAGATGACATGGGAAAGAACTCCATCACCAGGAAGATGAGGCAGCGGGCGAGCCAGGCCAAGAAGAAGACACGCATCAAGGCCAAGATAGAGGCGGGCAAGAAGAAGAAATGACGACGGAATGCCTCTTCTGCCGGATTGCCGCAGGTGAGGCGCCTGCCGACGTCCTTTTCGAAGACAGGGACGTGGTCGCCTTTCACGACATCCGGCCCGTTGCCCCGACCCATGTCCTCGTCATCCCGCGAAAACACATCACGTCACTGGCCACCAGCGAACCGGACGACCGGGAGATACTCGGCAAGGTGATGCTCGGTGTACACCGCACGGCCCACCTGCTGGACCTGGTGGAACCGGGATTCCGCACCATCGTCAATTCGGGGCGTGGCGCCGGCCAGACGGTCTTCCACCTCCATGTCCACGTCATGTCCGGCCGCGCCTGGACCTGGCCGTAGGGCATCCACCACGCCCCATCCGACACCGAGGAATCTTCGCTGAAGACGACCTTTGGATAACTCAGGATAGTGTCGGTGTATCAATTTGAAAATACCGGAAAGGTATCTGCTTCGAAATCAGACATCCGGGCACCATTGACCAGTGGGGCGCGCTCGCCCCCCTCCCGCCCGCTTGCCTTCGGCTTCGCGCGAGGCCCCCCCCCCTTGCCCGGTCTCCGTTGACACGTCGCGCCAGCGTTCCATACAATATTTTGCGTTGACCGACTGGAGGTTTCTCATGTCGATCCGTCGTTGCCTCGTACTCACGGCCGCGTTTGCTCTGGTCTCCGGGCTTGCATGTTCCGGTGGCGAGGGTGACGTCTCCGGGGACGGCAACCTCCAGGAGGACACCGCCGGTGAAGCCATCACCATCGACGTTATTGACGACACCCTCGATCCCGGCCCCGTGGACCCCGGCGGCACAGATCCCATCCCCGCCGACGAGATCACCGGGGACGAAGGCGCCACGGATCCGGGCCCGCCGGACCCAGGTCCCGAGACCGACGGCACACCGCCCTGCGTGGCCGAACCGGGTTGCCCCTGCACCGACAACGAAGACTGCTTCAGCGGGATCTGCGTGGAAACCATGGAGGAATGGGTCTGTTCGTCCTACTGCATCGATGACCAGTCCTGCCCCGACGGGTGGAAATGCCTGGTGGTGGGCGGCAGTGGGGCCGACGTGTTTTTTGGATGCGTGGATCCCTTCGCCCGCCTGTGCCAGCCTTGCGTCAACGACGCCGAATGCGTCCCCGCCGTGGCCAGTTCGGGAAAATACGCCTGCGTCCCCCACGGGCCCCAGGGCAGCTTCTGCGGCGTGGAGTGCGCCAACGACGAGGGATGTCCCGCGGGATTCATCTGCACCGACGTGGAAGTGGACCGGGGCATGGCGAAGCAATGCATCCCGGAAGGGGAAGCCACCTGCCCCTGCACCCAGAAATACCAGGACCAGGGAAACCTGACCGAGTGCTTCATGGAGAACGAGCACGGCGTCTGTTTCGCCCAGAGGACCTGTGACATCGAGTGCGATGCGCCCGATCCAGCTCCCGAGGCCTGCAACGGCCAGGACGAGGACTGCGACGGCATCACCGACGAGGAAATCCCCTTCGAAAACTGCCCCCTGGAGAACACCTACGGCACCTGCCAGGGCATCAAGGTCTGCACCGGCGGGCTGGAAAAGTGCGAGGGGACCTTCCCCGCACCGGAAATCTGCAACGGACTCGACGAAAACTGCGACGGCCAGGAGGACGAGGTCTTCCCCGACATGGACGGCGACGGAGAGGCAGACTGCGTGGACACCGACATCGACGGGGACACGGTGCTCAACCCCGACGACAACTGCCCCGAAGTACCCAACGGGGACCAGACGAACTGCGACGGGGACGACGAGGGGGCCGCATGCGATGCGGACGACGACAACGACTGGGTCCCCGACGTGTCCGACAACTGCCTGTGCCTGGCCAACCCCGACCAGGAAAACCTGGACGGGGACGGGTCCGGCGACGCGTGCGACTGCGACATCGACGACGACGGTGTGGGCAACACGAACCTCGACTGCCCTCCCCCCGAACCGGAGGACAACTGTCCCTACGAACCCAACGCGGGGCAGGTCGACCTCGACGAAGACGGGCTGGGTGACGCCTGCGACGCGGACCGGGACGGCGACGGGGTTCAGGACCAGTGGGACAACTGCCCGGACCACCCCAACAAGGACCAGGCCGACCATGAAAAGGACCTGCTCGGCGACGTGTGCGACCCCGATGACGACAACGACATCGTTTACGACGACGTGGACAACTGCCCCTTTACCTACAATCCCGACCAGGCGGACATCGACGACGACAAACTCGGTGACGCCTGCGACGATGACAATGACGGTGACGGGGTTCTCAACGGGGAGGACAACTGCCCCTCCACGCCCAACCCGGGACAGGAAGACCTCAACCAAAACGACGTTGGGGACGCCTGCGAGGCGGACTGGGATGGCGACGGGGTTCCCAACACGCAGGACAACTGCCCCTGGGTTGCCAACTCCGGACAGGAAGACCTCGACGAAGACGAGGAAGGGGACGCCTGCGACTGCGACCGGGACGGGGACGGGGCGAACAACGAAAATCCGGGTTGTGAGCCACCCGATCCCGCAGACAACTGTCCGGACGTGGCCAATCCCGGACAGGACAACCTCGACGGCGACTCGCAGGGAGACCTCTGCGACCCCGACCGGGATGGCGACGGGGACCCCAACGAATCGGACTGCGCCCCGGACCACCCGGCCATCTTCAACGGGCAGAACGAGACCTGCAACGAATTCGACGACGATTGTGACGGGGACACGGACGAAGACGGCGCCACGGGATGCCTGATCTATTTCTATGACGAGGACGGGGACCAGTACGGCGTGGAGGACAATCGGTGCCTGTGCGCAACGGACGGCTTCTACACGGCCACGGAGAAAGGCGACTGCCTGGACACGGACGGCGAGGTCAACCCCGGCGCCGAGGAGATCTGCAACGGCAAGGATGACGACTGCAGCGGCGGGACCGACGAGGAGGGAACCAGCGGTTGCACCGTCTACTTCCGCGACTTCGACCTGGACGACTTCGGACTGACCGCCGACTCGCAGTGCCTTTGTGAAAACGATCCGCCCTACGTGGCCCTGGTGGGCGGGGATTGCGACGATTTCGACCAGAACATCTGGCCCGGCGCGGCAGAGACCTGCAGCCTAAAGGACGACGACTGCGACGGGGATACGGACGAGGAGGACGCCCTGGGCTGTGAGGTCTACTTCTTCGATTTCGACCAGGACACCTACGGTGATTCAGACGATTCCAAGTGCCTTTGCGAGGCGCTGGGCAAGTACTCGGCGGACGTGGGCTACGACTGCGACGACGAGAACCAGGTGATCTTCCCCGGGTCGGTGGAGGTCTGCCCCAACGGCCTGGACGACGATTGCGACGACCTCACGGACGAAGCGGGGTGCCAGGGCTGCACCGACTACCACCTCGACGTGGACGATGACACCTATGGAATGGACGATGACAAGTTGTGCCTGTCCGATCCGGAGGGTGACTACAAGGCAACCCAGGGGGGCGACTGCAACGATTCCGACGGGGATGTGCACCCCGATGCCGCGGAGGTCTGCAACGGCAAAGACGACGACTGCGACGCCGCCACCGACGAAAAGGACGCCGGGGGTTGCGAGGACTATTTCCTGGACTTCGATGGCGACACCTTCGGCGTGGACGGCAACACCAAGTGCCTCTGCGGCGCCTCGGGCACCTACACGGCCTACATCGGCGGCGACTGCCGGGACACGGATTCCACGGTCTTTCCCGGGGCCACTGAGTCCTGCAACAACAAGGACGACGACTGCAACTCGGAGACCGACGAAAAGGGCGCCGTGGGCTGCGACATCTACTACTTCGACGGCGACAGCGACGGGTTCGGGGTGTCGTGGAACTTCAAGTGCCTGTGCGGACCCGAGGGCCAGTACGACACGAAAGTGGCTGGCGACTGTGACGACGACGACGCCTTCGTGCACCCGGACGCCACCGAGTCCTGCAACGGAAAGGATGATGACTGCAACGACTTCACCGACGAGGAGGACGCCGTCTTCTGCCTGACCTGGTTCTTCGACGACGATGGCGACACCTTCGGCGTGGCCGGGCTTACGCGCTGCCTTTGCGCCGCCGAAGGCAAGCACACGGCGGACAAGGGCGGGGACTGCAACGACTTCGACGCCACGGTGAACCCGGACGCCGTGGAGGTGTGCAACGGCAAGGACGACGACTGCGAAGGCACCCCGGACAATGAAGACGCCGGGGGTTGCGACACGTATTACCTGGACAACGACTCCGACGACTATGGCATCGAGGGCGACTCCAAGTGCCTGTGCGGCGCCTTCGGCAAGTACACGGCCAGCCTCTCCGGGGACTGCGACGACGAGGCCCCCGAAGTCCACCCCACGGCGGAGGAGTTCTGCGCCAACGAAGTCGACGACGACTGCGACAACGAAACCGACGAAGCCGGGTGCTCGGGGTGCATCACCTACTACCTCGACGTGGACGGAGACACCTGGGGCGTCGAAGGCGATTCACAATGCATGTCGGAAGCCACCGGGAACTACCGGGCCACCAAGACCGGGGACTGCAAGGACGACAACCCGGAGATCAACCCCGGCGCCACCGAGGTCTGCAACTCGGCGGACGACGACTGCAACCAGCAGATCGACGAGGAGGGGGCCGGCGGCTGCACCGAGTATTTCAAGGACGCCGACATGGACACCTGGGGGATCACCGGTGACAGCCGGTGCCTGTGCGCCACCGAGGCCTCCTATACCACCACCACGTCGGGAGACTGTGACGACGGGAACGGCAACATCCATCCCGGGGGCCAGGAAATCTGCAACGACCTGGACGACGACTGCGACTGGATCGTGGACGAAGAAGGCGCCACGGGCTGCGGCAACCTGCGCTACGACTACGACCAGGACGGGTTCGGGGTGGAAGACATCAAGTGCCTGTGCGAATCGAAGGGCAAGTACACGGCGGCGGGCGGCGGGGACTGCGACGACAGCAACAACCAGATCTTCCCCGGCGCCACCGAGGCCTGCAACAACCTGGACGACGACTGTGACCAGCAAACCGACGAAGAAGGGGCCACGGGCTGCATCGTCTTCTACAACGATACGGATGCGGACGGATACGGCTCCTCGCTCTGGAAGTGCCTGTGCGGCGCCGCCGGCGACTTCAAGGTCCTGAACGACGACGATTGCTGCGACACATCGTCCCCCACCCATCCGGGCCAGACCGGATACTTCACCCAGATCAACGCCTGCAACAGCTACGACTACAACTGCAGTGGTCAGGAGGACAAGCAGTGGACGACCTCGGGCGGGGGTTGCTCGGACTGGGGCGTGGGAAACGGCTGCAACGTGGAGTCGGGCTGGGAAGGCGGCACGGCCAGTTGCGGCCAGTCCAAGACGTACATCACGGGCGGATGCGGCTATTGCTGCTTCCTGTGGACCTGCTGCTGCGAGCCCAGCGGATCGAGCCGGACACAGGGCTGTCGGTAGAAGGAACGCTTATCGCCTATCGCTTATCGCCTATCGCAAAACGTCAGGATAGGGGAGGAGATGCCTTGAACGGGAGGGGCCTTGGGGACTAGACTGGGCCCATGAAACGCAACCTCCAGGTCTTCCGCCTGATGGTCTTCCTGCTCACCCTGCCCCTGGCGGGGTCGGTCGTCGCCAGGGACCTGTCCCTCTCCGAGGCCGTTCGCCGGGGACTCGAAACGTCGCCGGACCTTCGCATGGGGCGGGCCGATCTCCGGAAGGCCGAGGCCGAAAAGGCCGCGTCGGTGGCCGGGATGGCGCCGCGGCTGTCCATCGAGAGCAAGGTGTTCTACTGGGATTCGGCCACGGACATGACCTTCGACCTGCCGCCGGACCTCATCGCCTTCATCCAGACCGTCCTGCCCTCCGACCAGACCCTCAGTACCTCCATGGATTTCCAGGTCATGGAGAGGCTCACCGGGGAGGTGGTGCTCCAGGCGGTCCAGCCACTGTCACCACTGTATTCGCTGGCCAACGCCTATCTGGCGCGCAAGGCGGCCCACCTGGCCGCCCTCTACAACCAGGAGGCGGATCGCAACACGGCCCGCCACAACGTCACAGAGGCCTTTTTCCGGCTGAGGTCGGTCACCAGCATGGTGGGGGTGGCGCGCCTGGGCGTGGAGCAGGTGAAGGCCCACATCAAGACGGCCAGGGCCTTTCACAAGGCCGGGATCGTTGGGCGTGACGACGTACTGCGGGCCGAAACCGCCCTGGCCCGGGTGCAGGAACAGTTGAGCCGGGCCGAAAACGGCGAGACCCTGGCCCGGGTCGCGCTCAACATGGCCGTGGGCCTTCCCCCGGGGGAGGACACCAACCCCGTGGGACAATTCCAGGAAGACCCGCCGCCCTGGGGATCGACCCTCCAGGAGAGCATCGACAAGGCACTGGCGAACCGCCCTGAGATCGCGGCCGTGGGGCAACAGGTGGAAGCGGCCGATGCCGGCCGAAAGGCGATGATTGGCGCCCTGGTCCCCACCCTGTCAGCGGTGTTCCGCTACAACTACCAGAAAGGAAACCTTTTCCAGCAGGAACAGAACTACTTCGTGGGCGGGGTGCTGACCTGGAACTTCTGGCAGTGGGGCGAACAGTGGTACCGGATGAAGGCCACCCAGGCCCTGCGCGACAAGGCTCTTGCGGGCATGGAAAAGGCCCGACTGGGCATCACCCTGGACGTAACGAAGGCCTGGACCGACATCCGTACCGCCCGCGCCTCCATCGCCATGAACCGGAAGGCCATCGAGTCGGCACAGGAGAACCTGCGGGTGGTCACGAAGAAGTATGAAGCCAGCGCGGCCACCTCGGTGGAGGTCCTGGACGCCCAGAGCGACCTGAACCAATCCCGCTCGGCCTACCAGGTGGGCCTGTTTACCTACCACACCGCCCGGTCGAACCTGGAAAGGGCCATCGGGGAGGGCGTTGATCGTTGATCGTTGATCGTTGATCGTTCGGGAAGGATTCTGAAAGCCGGCGGGATGAGACCGGGCGGATGCACCCGCATCCACCCGAATCTCCTTTGAAATCAGGCCTGGGTCTTGACCTTGATCTGGCGAGGCTGGGTCTCGGGCTTCTTCGGGAGTTGCAACTTCAGGACGCCGTCCCTGTACTCCGCCTTGATCCCGCCATGGTTGACATAGGCCGGCAGAGTGAAGGAACGTTCGAACTTCCCGTAGTAGCGCTCGATCCGGTGGTAGCTGTCCCGGTTCTCCTCGTCCTCGAACCGCCGTTCCCCGCTGATCTGCAGGACGTCGTCCTCCACCCGGATGTTCAGGTCATCGGCATTGATTCCGGGCAGTTCTGCCGTCAGCCAAATGGCTTTTTCGTCCTCGCGGACGTCCACGGCGAACGGGGTTCCATTGTTGTCCTGGGTCCGGGCCGGGGCTCGCCAGTTCCTGCCTAGCACATGGTTCACGTCATCGAAGAACCGGTCGAAACCATGGTAAGGATCCCACTTTTGAAGCATCATGATACACCTCCAACTGTGTTGCTTCCTGTTTTATACGGGGCGGTTACGCGGGTTCCGGAGGCCCGCCGCCCTCGCATGAAACATGATTGATACGGTCGAATATTTGTCAAGACCCGTCGTCCAAGTCCATGGGGCGCCATGAAGGACCACGGGGGATGGAAATGGGTGGCAGAACTGTTAACATCCAGGCCATGAAGCGAACAACCACCATCGTTGTCTTTCTTCTTACCATCGCGGGATTGACCGCCGCCCTGGCAAAAGACGAGCCCGGGGATCTCCTGGACCGCGTCCAAGCCTTTTACGAAGCATCGAAGGACTACAAGGCGTCGTTCAGGCAGGTTGTCACCACCCGGAGCCCCCGACGGGCCTTCACCCGCAAGGGGACGGTCTACTTCAAGCGACCGGGGATGATGCGATGGGACTACAAGGTGCCCGACGAGGTCTATTACGTAAGCGACGGGAAGGTCCTGTGGTCCTACGAGGTGGAGCAGGCCGTGGCCTACCGCCTCGAGATCGGCGACTCCAACCTCTTCCACGCCCTTAAGTTCCTCACGGGAACGGGCAAGCTCACCCAGGACTTCAACGCCCACATCGGTGAGCCCCTGGAGTCCGGCCTGATCCCCGTAAAGCTTCTGCCCAGGGAGTCCGAACGGTCCTTCAAGTCGGTGACACTGCTGGTGGATCCGGCCACGGGCGAAACCCGCGAAACCGAGGTGGTCGATCCCCTCGGCAACGTGTCCCACCTCTGGTTCGAGTCTCCCTCCTACCAGGACCTGCCTGCCGATCGTTTCACTTTCCATCCACCCGACGGGATCAGGGTCCAGGAAGTGGGGCCCCGTTGAACGCCGAACCGCAGTTCCCCCTGGTTCCCCTGGTCTATGCCATCACCCTGGGGTGTCCCAAGAACCGCGTGGACACGGAGGTCATGCTTGGTGACCTGCTGTCCCATGGGTACGTGTTGACGGCGGACCCCCGGGAAGCGGACGTCCTCCTGGTCAACACCTGCGGATTCCTGCGCGAGGCCAGGGACGAATCCATCGAGACCCTGAAAGAGGTGGCCCGCGACATGCGTCCCGGAAGTCGTCTGGTGGCGGCAGGTTGCATGACGGAGGTATTCCGTCGGGAAATCGCCGAGGCCGTCCCCGAGGCCGACCTGTTCCTGGGGACCCGGGAGCTGCTGCGACTCCGGGGCCTGCTGGAAGGAAGCACCGAACGCAATCGTGCCATGCCCAGCGCCGCGAACCCCAGGCTGGTGACCACCGGCGATCGACTGGCCTATTTGAAAGTGGCCGACGGCTGTTCCCGCCGCTGCTCTTTCTGCCTCATCCCCCGGCTCAAGGGCCGTCAGCACAGCCGGACTCCGGATGACATTCTGGCCGAGGCCGGGGATCTGGCCGCGGTGGGGGTGCGGGAAGTGGTCCTGGTGGCCCAGGACCTGGTCCATTACGGGGCGGACCTGCCCGGGCGCCCCGGACTGGCCTCGCTGGTGCGGCGACTGGCCAGGGAAGTCCCGACCTTCAGGTGGATACGCCTCATGTACCTCTACCCGAGAGATCTGGACGACGAATTGCTGGAGGTGGTGTCCTCCCATGACAATGTCCTCCCGTACCTGGACCTGCCCGTGCAGCACGCCGACGATCGGGTACTGGCCGCCATGCGGCGGGGAACCAGCCGACGGTCCCTGGAAGCCCTAGTGGACCGGGTCCGGCGCCAGGTGCCGGGCGCCGTTCTGCGTACGACCTACATGGTGGGATTCCCGGGCGAGACACGGGAGGCCTTCGAGGGACTGCTGTCCTTTGCCCGACGGGCCCGGTTCGAAATGGCTGGCGTATTCCTGTTTTCGCCGGAACCTGGATCCCGGGCCGCGGAACTCCCGGGACAGGTGGCCAAGGCCACCAGGGAACGACGCCGGAAACGACTGCAGACCGTGCTGGATACGGTGGCCGCCGACATGTTCCAGGCCGTCAATGGACAGGTCCACGAGGCCCTTGTGGAGTCGTCAGGCGGGCGAGGCGCCGTGGGGCGGCTTTGGTTCCAGGCCCCGGAAGTGGACGGTGTTCTCCGCCTGAGTCGGTGCGAAGCGCCCGAGGGGGAGTTCGTCGACGTTCGGATCACGGGCATCCGCCACGGGGACTACCTGGGAGAAGAGGCATGAAGGCGCTCGCACCCCATCTCGGGGACGTGGAAGCCCTGGTCTTCGACCTCGACGGCACCCTGGTTGACACCTTCACGGACCTTGCCGCCTCGGTCAACCAGCTGCGTGGGGAGTTCGGCCGCGGGCCCATGACCCCCGAAGCCGTCAAGGGACACGTGGGAATGGGTGTCCGCCACCTGGTGGAAAGCTGCCTCGAGCCATCGGACACCGACGAACTGGACGAGGTCGTGGAACGGTTCGTGAAACATTATTCGGCACACCTTCTCGACTCCACTCGCCCTTACCCCGGTGTGGTGGAAGGCCTGACGCGCCTGGGGAAAAGGCCCATGGCGGTCCTGTCGAACAAGCCCCAGGCCCAGACCCGGGACATCGTCCACCGGCTGGGTCTGGAGGGATTCTTCGCAAACGTCTTCGGAGGTGACTCGTTTTCCGGTCTGAAACCCGACCCGGTGGCCCTGACGGGTACCCTCGCCAGCCTGTCGGTCCACCCGGAACGCGCTCTCATGGTGGGGGATTCCCAGGTGGACCTGCAATCGGCCCGGGCCGCGGGCGTCCGCATCGTCCTGGTGACCACGGGCCTGATGACCCGCGACGCCGCCCTTGTCGGCGGACCGGACGGCGTGATCGACGACCTCCGTGAACTGACCCCTTGACCGACCGTTGAGGTATTGCGGTAATCGGTGGACGGTGGACTGTAGAAGCTCCTTTCGATCTTGACGTCGCACCCCTAAAAGTGGTAAACGCTTACGCCCTTTTCCGGCGGACGGTCCGACGGGGAAGGAGACGACGAACAAAGTGAGCGAGGTCGACCATGGAATTTCAGGTGGTAAGTGTCCGGGACAGACCCGTAACCGGCAAGGGTGTTGCGCGAAAGATCAGGGCGCTGGGACACATTCCGGCGGTCCTTTACGGCAAGGGCATGGAGCCCCGTTCCCTGGTGGTCGAGCCCAAGCAGCTAGTGTCCATACTCCAGAGCCCCAGGGGTTCCAATACGGTGGTGAAGCTCGAGATGGCCGACGGTTCGTTGGATTGCCTCGGCCACGCCATGATCAAGGCCCACGCCGTTCACCCGTTCCGACGTCACCTGATGCACTGCGACTTCATCCGGGTCGATGAAAAAGCCCCGCTGAAGCTTGACATCCCCATCCTGGTGGTGGGCAGGTCCGAGGGCGAAAAGGCCGGGGCCAACCTGAACGTCCAGATGCGCACCATCGCACTGACGTGCCAGCCCTCGGACGTTCCGGACCATATCGAAGTGGACGTGACGGCTCTCGACGTCGGCGACGGCCTGATGGTGTCCGACCTGACGCTTCCCTCGGGCACGAAGCCTGTCCATAGCCAGGACATGCAGGTGGTGACGGTCCGCATGGGTCGGGTGGAAGAAGAAGAAGTGGAAGAAGAAATCGAGGAAGGCCTGGAAGGCGAGGCGGCGGAAGGCGCCGTGGCGGCTGGCGAAGAAGGGGCAGCGACCCCGACCGAAGGCCAGGATTCCAAGACGGATACCCCGGAAGGCTGATGAAGCTGGTGTGCGGGCTCGGAAACCCGGGTCCACAGTACGTCGGCACCCGCCACAACATGGGATTCGTTGTGGTCGAGGCCTTCGCGAATTCGTTCCGGCCGACCTGGCGGGACCGATGGGACGCCCGGGTAGCCCGGGTTGAGTACCGGGGCGAGGACCTGTTGATCTTTGAACCACAGACCTTCATGAACCTGTCGGGCACGGCTGCCAGGCAGGTGGCGGGCTTCTACAAGATTCCGCCCGCCGACTTGCTGGTCGTTCACGACGAGGTGGACCTGCCGCTGGGCCGCGTGCGGGTCCGACAGGGCGGGGGCGATGCCGGCCACAAGGGCATCCGGTCGGTGATGCAGAACCTGGGCACGGGCGATTTCGGCCGTGTGCGTGTGGGAATAGGCCGACCATCCCATCCCGACCAGGAAGTGACCGACTACGTCCTTGGCCGTTTCAGTGTGGAAGAGAACGATCTTTTCGATCAGGCGATCGCGAAGGCCGTGATCGGTATTGGTGAGTGGGTTCTTGGCGGTGTCACTCGGGCTCAGAACCGGGTGAATCGCAGGGAGCGCACACAGGAAACACCTTCTTGCCCGGAGCCGGAAGAGGACTCCGGGCCGTCAGTCCAAGAGGAGGACTCATGAGTGAAGAGAGACTGAGGAAGTACGAGACCATTGTGGTCACGCGCAATGACGCGGGCTACGGGGCCCAGAACAAGTTCCACGAAAAAATGTCGGAACTGATGGAGGAAACGGGCGTACGCCCGATCCGATTCGAATTCTGGGGCAAGCGCCGCCTGGCCTACCAGATCGACAAGGCGTCCAAGGGGCTGTATCACTACCACCTGTACCTGGGTGAAGGTGAGTTCCTCACGGCCATGAACCGGATGCTGAAGTTGTCCAGCATCGTTCTGCGCTACATGACGGTGAAACTGGACGACGACATCGATCCGGATTCCTACGACTTCGAAACGGAGCAGCATTTCGACGTGCTGCCCAGTGAATCGGACGAAAGGAAGGACCGCGATCGGCCCACCACGGGTTGGGACGCGGAATACAACGCCGGCGAGGGCAAGCCCAAGGCGCCCGAGGCCGCCAAGGCCGAAAAGCCCACCGAGGAAAAGCCCGCTGCCGAGGCCAAGCCCGCTGCCGAGGCCAAGCCGGAACCTGAAGAAAAGCCGGCCGCCGACGCAAAGGAAAAGCCCGCTGCCGAGGCCAAGCCCGCTGCCGAGGCCAAGCCGGAACCTGAAGAAAAGCCGGCCGCCGACGCAAAGGAAGAGCCCAAGAACAAAGACGGCGCCAACGCCGAAGGGGAGGAATAAACCATGCGCGCACGATC